>NZ_JBKEIT010000005.1:0-376249 GCF_046365375.1 Butyricimonas muris
GGAATTTATTGCTACCGAACGGAATATAGGGACATGGAAAGTCAACGCTTGAGTGCCGCGGAGCTCATTCTCAATGCGTGTAATCCAGCACTTGAATGTTCTCCCCCACCTTCCGCGCGATAGCCGCTTTCATCTGTGCAGCATGGGGACACGGGAACCCGATGGGTGTTCCTTTAAAAATACATGACGCCAAAGCGATCACCTCAGCCCCCCTGTCAACCAACATCTTCGCACGACTCACCGCCCGTTTACCGGGACAACCGCCGCAAGAAACGATACCCACGATCTCGGAAGGCCCTACACCCTCGAACGCCAATTTTCCTCCCGAAGCACACTTGATACAAGTGGTGGCGGGACAAAGATCCTCCGTCTGCTGACAACGAATAATTCCTACTTTCATATTCCGTGATTTATATTATCCCACAAAGATAATATAACATTCAAGAATGCCGCTCGAATTTCCGGGAGAATATCACAAGAAGAAGACAACCTACCACGGCAAAAGGAACCCCGACCAAAGCGGGATAGCGATAATCGAGTCCTGCCTGCAACGGCAAGCCCCCGGCGTATGCCCCGATGGCGTTTCCCAAGTTGAAAGCGACTTGCGCGCTGGCAGCACCCAACATCTCGCCTCCTTTCGAGTAACGAATCAGCAATACCTGTTGCGGACTGGACACGGCAAACAAACAAGCCGTACACACGCACATGAGTATCACAGTCACCCATGATATCCCGGCAAAGAAAAAGATTAACAGCAAACTTAACCCGATCGTGCCCTGCGCAACGGCAGCCACCTTTCCCGGCGTGTAACGATCGGCAAGCCGCCCGCCCGTGAGATTCCCGATGACCATGCCAAATCCTGCCAATATCATCAGAAATGTAATCGTGTGAGCGGGGAAGCCCGCCTCGTGTGTCAAGAGAGGGGTGACATAACTATACCACGCGAAAGTACCACCGTTGCCTAACAACGTCGCTCCCAACAGTAACCAAGGGGCAGTAGTTTTCAGAAAACGGAATTGTCCCCGCAGCCCGGTATCCGGTACACCTTCCACTTGCGGCACCCAGCGCCATATAAAGTACAAAATAAGTATTCCCCAAAAACCGACAAGCCCGAACGTCAACCGCCATGAAATGGATGCACTCAATGCCGTTCCGAGAGGAACCCCGAACAGATTCGCGATGGTCATACCCGCGATCATGATAGAAACCGCTTCCGAGCCTCTCCCCTTGTCGGCAAGTTTCTCCGCCACGATAGAAGCCACCCCGAAATAAGCCCCGTGAGGCAACCCGGACAGAAAGCGGGCAAACAACATCACCCAATAATTGGGAGCCAAGGCCGCGCAAGTATTTCCCAGCATAATCATTACCACCAATCCCAGTAATATATGTTTCAACGGATATTTCCGTGCCAGTATCAGCACGGGCGCACCCACGCAAACACCTAACGCATATGCGGATATCAAATGACCGGCAGTAGCGATGCTAATATGCATATCGGCGGCGATATCGGGCAATATTCCCATCATCACGAACTCGGCAATACCCAACCCTAAGGTTCCGAATGCCAAAGCAACAAGACTCTTTTTCATACACTTCCTTTTATAAACAGAAGTCATACGAAATTTTCAAAGATCGTGTGACTGTCTTAATGCAGAAATAAGTAATATTAACATTCAAACCTCATCGTACCGTGATATGGAAACACCCCTGCTTATACTCGTAACGGACGTAGCATTTCTTCTGCAAGCGCAAATCCTGCAACACGTCCGCCAGCACGCTCTTCAACTTATCCCCGGGGGCATCTTTGCGTCCGTCCTTTTCAAAACGGGCATACGCGATGTCAAACGTGGTACCGTACACGTGGGCAGAGTTGGCACTGGCGTTAATGTTCTTTTTCCGCAGATTCTTCACGCTCGACCCCGTGCGCAACACGCTGGTCACGACAATACTATGCGCGGGCAAGCCCTTTTGGTAAAGCGAATCTTTAAAATTACGGGCTATCGTTCCCAGCAACTCACAAGCCTCCGGCACCAGATAAGGCTCGGAGTGCGTGAGCTTGTCGACTTTGAACAAGCTACAAGTCTTTATCTCTTTCAGCGTCCTGTCGGCTTTACTCAACTCCCCCGATGAAGTCAAGGGAGTTATCCCCAAGCGTTTTGCCGAGGACAGATGCCGATCATTCAGATCATTAAAAGTACGCTGATAATTTGTGAAATACACGAAGGGGCGTTTGCTTTTCTGTTCCTCCTTACAAGCCCCGAATAATACCGCCGCACAACACACCGCGGCATACCACCACACGATTCTTCTCATTCTTCAATCTTTCCATTTTTCACAGGTTCCACGTGTACCGCCACATGAGTACGCTTCCCGTACCTTTCACGCAAACGGTTCTCGATGCCCGTGGCCACCACATGCGCCTCCCGAACCGTCATATCCGGCTGAACCCGGATATGCACCTCGATTGCAAAATCATTACCGATACGACGAGTACGCAAGTTGTGCGGATCTTTCACCTGTGGATCTTTATTTATAATAGTAATAATTTCTTTCTCTACTTCCTCCGGTAACGAACGTTCCAGCAGATCATTCATACAGGGAATCAGCAATTGGATGGATACTTTCACGATAAAAACACTCACGATCACCGCCGCTATCGGGTCAAGAATATGCCAATCCTTCCCCAGAAAGATAGCCCCGGCAATACCTAAAGCCGTACCAATCGAAGAGAAAGCATCCGAACGATGATGCCACGCGTTGGCCACCACCGCCTGACTCTGCACCCGCCGCCCCGCGATCGCGGTATAGCGATAAAGCACCTCCTTTACCACGATTGAAACAATTGCCGCGATGAGAGCGATCATATCGGGACTCCCGATCTCCTCACCTTTTGAAACGGCAATAATCTTGCTCAATCCACTCCAGAAAATCCCAGTCCCGACCATTAACAGCACCAAACCGATGATTGCCGTGGCAAGCGTTTCATACTTCCCGTGCCCGTAATCGTGTCCGGTATCCTTCGGTTTGGCGGAAACTTTGACAAATACCAGAACAATAATATCCGTGATGAAATCGGAAAGGGAATGCACGGCATCGGCAATCATGGCGCTACTCTTCCCGAGTATCCCTGCCACGAACTTGAAAACCAAAAGCCCAAAATTCGCTATCGAACCGACAATAGTGACCCTATATATTTGCTTTTCCCTATTTTTCTCTTCCATTACATCCATTTTTACCCTCACAAAATTACAATAATAATGCAAAATTCTCCCTTCATTTCTACGCGGATAAAAATAATTCATGTAGTTTTACAACATTTTGAAAGTTTAACCGTTCAAATACACAAATTATATAACCAAAAAAATATCGAAATATGAAACTCTTGGATGAATTCAAAGCATTTGCCCTGAAAGGGAACGTGGTGGATATGGCAGTCGGTATCATTATCGGTGGTGCTTTCGGGAAAATTGTATCCTCTCTTGTCAGTGATATCATCATGCCTCTCGTGGGTATGTTGATCGGCGGTATTAACTTCACGAACCTGCACATCGTGCTAAAACACGCCCACACGGACGAGGCGACCGGGAAAATGATCGAGGCAGTCACCGTTAATTATGGTAATTTTATACAGACAACGCTCGATTTTTTGATCATTGCTTTCTCCATCTTTATCGCCATCAAGTTCATGAATAATCTACGGACAAAGAAAGAAGAAGCCCCCGCGGCACCTCCCGCCCCCACGAAAGAAGAAACATTACTAACCGAAATCAGAGATATACTGAAAGAAAAGAAATAAGATAAGACAAAAAGAGAGCCGGCTTAAAAAAGCCGGCTCTCTTTTTGTCTTATCTTATTTCTCCAATCTTACAAACTTCAATAAACGAAGCTCCCTTTCCCCGTCCGAAACTACCGCCGACAACCACGACATAATCGTCGTCCTTGATACCCTGCTTCATCAACATTTCGGGAAGGTCGTTCATAAACTCGTCACGGGACATCGGTTTTTCCGTGTAATAAGGATATATACCGAAAGACAATGCCAATTCCCGCATCACCCGCTCGTTATAGCAACGGGCATACACGGGCAGATCACTCCGGAAAGCCGACAGGTAACGTGCCGTACGACCGGACAAAGTATCCACCACGATAGCCTTAATGGGCAGCATCAAAGCCGTTTTCACGGCAGAACGGGCTAACGCCGCGGTAATCTCATTATTGATACGTACCAAACTTCTCCCGGCATCCGGCGGCACAGTACCCTCGTTCTCCTCCGCCACTTCCCGCATCACGGTCACCGCCTCCACCGGGTATGCCCCGTAAGCCGTTTCACCGCTCAACATGATAGCATCGGTACCCATGTAGACAGCGTTGGCGATATCACTGATCTCCGCCCGCGTAGGTCTGGGATGCTCGATCATCGTGTGCAACATCTGCGTGGCAATAATCACGGGTTTCTTGCTCTCGATACACTTCTTCACGATATATCGTTGAATCTTCGGTATCTTCTCCGCCTCGATCTCGATTCCCAAATCCCCGCGGGCAACCATTACCCCGTAGGCATAATCCAGAATCTCGTCTATATTATCCACTCCGTCCTGATTCTCTATTTTGGCAATCACCTTGATTTTACTGTCACGGGCATCCAGTATCGCCTGTACAGCCATCACGTCTTCCTTGTTGCGCACGAAAGAGTGGGCGATAAAATCCAAATGATTATCCACCGCGAAATCAATAAAAGCCCGGTCTTTATCACTTAAAGATTGTAATTTCAACGAAGCCCCCGGCACGTTCACGCTTTTCCGGTTCTTGATTGTAGCCTCGTTCGTCGCCATCATCTGTAAACTATGGTGATGTTTTTCCACGACCACAAGTTCCACGTCCCCGTCGTCAATCAGCACCTTGTCCCCCACCTTTATATCTTCCGCGAAATACGGGTAGGAAACATGAATTAATTTACCTTCCATCTTCAACTCCGGATCACCGGTCAGGTAAACCGTTTCTCCCCGGTCCACGTGCATGGGTTCGTCCATCAACATGGTGCGTACTTCCGGTCCCTTCGTATCGATCAATATGGCTATATCGTCAGAAACTTTCCGAACGTTTTCCACTACCTTCAACGCCTGCTCGATATCTTGGTGAGCGGTATTCAACCGCACGACATTCATCCCCGCGCGGTATAAACTCTCCAAAAACTCCACATCACATCTCTTGTCGGATATGGTAGCCACAATCTTTGTCTTCTTCATATTCTATATTATAAATCTAAAAAATCATTCGTCCAATAAAGCCTGCAACGCCAACTCGTAAGATTTCAAACCGAATCCGGCAATCACCCCCCGGCAAACAGCCGTCAAGTAAGAAACGTGCCGGAAAGGCTCCCGTTTCGCCGTATTCGAGATATGCACCTCGATCACGGGGCATGAAATAGCCGAAATAGCGTCCGCGATAGCTATCGAAGTATGCGTGTAAGCCCCTGCATTGAGAATAATACCGTCACACGCGAAGCCTACCTCATGAATTTTATTAATCAACTCCCCCTCCACGTTAGACTGGTAATAATCGATCTCCACCATCTTGTAAAACTCTCTCAACCCCGCCAGATAATCATCGAAAGAAGTTTCTCCATAAATACTTTTTTCTCTGACACCCAACAAATTGAGATTCGGTCCATTTAAAATCAATACCTTCATAACATTTGTTTTTAATCTTTCGCGAAATTAACAAAAAAACGACGAACGGGGATTCCGCGTGCCGCATTTCGGCAATTAAATTTTTATTACAAAAGCCTTCATGGATTTTTTTTACGTTAAACTCGACAAAAGTGTTACAAGTCACGAAAAAAACTTCTATCTTTAGCTGGCGAAAACTTATATAGTTCTCTTTATATAGGTGAAAGTGGTGAATTAGAATTTGTATTATTTATATTGTAACACGGTTAAACATGACTTGGAACGAAACGATAGATAGTTTTCGGACATATTTGGTCTTAGAAAAATCGCTATCTCCAAATTCGGTAGAGGCCTATCTGAACGACATCAGAAAGTTAGCAGCTTATTGCGAAAAATTGACTCCTCCATTAGATCCAAAAGAGGCGTCTTATAATGTATTGAACGAATTTCTCATGGTATTGAAAGATACCGGGGTTACCCCTCGCACGCAAGCGCGAAGTATTTCGAGTATAAAATCTTTCTTCAAATACTTGCTGTACGACGGGACTATCGGACTTAACCCGGCAACTTCTTTGGACTCCCCGAAAATCGGACGTTCGCTTCCAAGCATACTAAGCGTTGAGGAAATCGAAGCGATGATCGACAGTATCGACATGAACAAACAAGAAGGTCAACGCAATAAAGCAATTCTGGAAACTCTTTATTCTTGCGGCTTGCGAGTATCCGAACTCGTGAATTTGAAACTCTCCCAGATCAATTTCCGCACCGGATACATCAAAATCGAGGGAAAAGGCAACAAGGAACGGATTGTTCCGCTGGGAGCAAGAGCTAAAGACGAGATTCGTTGCTATCTAAAGAAAGACCGGGATAAAATGAAAAAAGCGAGAGGACACGAGGATATCCTATTCTTGAATAAGATGGGGAAAGCCCTCTCCCGCGTGATGATCTTCAATATCATCAAAGAAACGGCTCGCCGTGCAGGATTGAGCAAGGTCGTATCTCCCCATACCTTCCGTCACTCGTTTGCATCCCACCTCGTGAACGGCGGTGCGGACATTCGTACGGTGCAGGATATGTTGGGACACGAATCTATTTTAACAACAGAAATTTACACGCATTTGGATAACAACTTCACCCGGGACACGGTTACAAATTTCCACCCCAGAGCGAAGAAATCCCGTAAATGATCCTTATATTTGTATCCGATACCCGAAAGTATCGGATACATTTTTATATATAAGGACAACATGGAAAACAAACAAGATATACTAAAGCAGTTGGCAGATAGCGACATGGAAGTCGTGAAAAGTGCCATCGAGCAAATCAAACAAGAAGGCGATATCTCTATCGCATCGGAATTGCTGGATATTCTATTACGCAGTCAAGATACAACCGTAATAACAAACATCACGTCATTACTTTCAGACGTGAAAGATTCCGACTTCAAAACCATTTTGATGGACAAACTTATCAACGCGACAAGCGAGTCGGGGAAAGCAAACCTCCTGCGTATTTGTTGGGAATCCGCCATTGATTTCTCTGAATACCTCGATGTATTCGTGGATATGTTATTAAACGAAGACTTTATCACGGCACTGGAAGCCTCCACCGTAATCGAAAATCTAGGTGGTAAAATCCCCGAAGAAAAAATACATATCGCCATCAAACGCCTCCAAGCAAACAGTGATGAAAACAAGAATTTCCTGCTGGAAGACACGCTCCTGCACCTCGAAGAACTACTTCGCCACGACGATGAAGAAGAGGACGAGAATGACGACCATCACCACCATGATCACCATTGCGGTTGCGACGGGCACTGATTCATCCACTCCATCACCTGCCCGACTTTCTCGTCAAGCGGCATATTGCCGTCGAGCCATTTAATATCAAAACCGTCGCGTTCCATCTTGCGAAACCAAGTCATCTGGCGTTTGGCAAATTGGTGAATAGCGATATTCAATTGCTCCACCATATCGTCATAACTCAATTCTCCGGTAAGATAAAGAGTGAGATACTTGTATTCCAAACCGTAATAAATCAAATCCTCCGGTTTAATACCGCTATCCAGTAATCCTTTCACTTCCTCCACCATGCCGGATTGCAAACGCGCGTGCAGCCGCTCCGTGATTCGTTGACGGCGACTTTCCCGGTCGAACAACACCCCGACAACCAGCGATTGAATTTCGGGGAACTCGCCTTTCACCGGTTCATGTGTTTTATAATACTCCGCGATCTCTATAGCCCGGATAGCCCGTTTGGCGGTATCGGTATCCGTCGTGTTATGCAGATCGCGATAAGACGCCAGTAATTCTGCCAACTCCGGTAAAGACTTCCCGGACAAACGTGCCCGTAATTCCGGATTCTCCGGAACCGGAGTCATGCGATATGCTTTCAATATCGACTCCACGTACAAGCCGCTTCCCCCGCACATCACGGGAAACACTCCCCGACTCCGGCAATCATTCCACACCTTCAGAAATTCCTGCTGGTACATGAAAAGATTGAAACGGAAACCCGCATCCGCGATATCAATCAGATGGAAAGGCACCGGCTGCCCCTCGTAAACATATTCTCCCAAATCCTTACCCGTACCGATATCCATTCCCCGGTAAATCTGCCGGGAATCCGCCGATATGATTTCTCCCTTCAATTCCGCCGCCAACCGTACAGCCAAAGCTGTTTTCCCCGTTGCGGTCGCTCCCACGATAGATAATAAATTATACATGAACTACGAGCTATTACAATTCTTGATTCTTAACTTGACAAAGGTAATATTTTTTAATTTATTCCTTGATTTAACAACAACCAAAGCGGGAAATTGCTATATTTGGAAGCGATAAAATGAACTTATACACGAAAATTATACAACAACTATGGTAAAGGATGACACTATTCGCTTGAGAGCCCTTGAACCGGAGGACTTGGAATACTTGTACAAATGGGAGAACGATATGGATTTATGGGAAGTCAGTGATACACTCACCCCATTCTCTATATTCACGTTAAAAAAATACATTGAAACGTGCCATCTGGATATCTATACCACCAAGCAATTGCGCTTGATGGTGGAACGGATTGAACCTCAAACACGTGTAGGATTAGTCGATCTTTACGACTTCGATCCTTATCACCAACGTGCAGGTATCGGTATCATGATTCACGACAGCGAAAACCAGAAACAAGGATTCGCTACTTCTGCTATCCGCTTGATGATAGACTACTGTTTCGAAACGCTGGGACTGAACCAGATATACAGTAGCGTGCCCAGTGGCAACATCGGCAGCCGGAAACTGTTCGAAAAACTCGGTTTCGTGCAAACCGGTTACCGCAAAAACTGGCTGCGCCGGGGTAACGGGTGGGAAGATATTGTATATTTCCAACTACTAAATCAATAAACCAGACGAGAGGCTGTTTATGACAGCCTCTCTTAGTTTATAAAGTTCATAAAGTATCCCTTGCGGGAGCTAAAGTTTATAAAGTCAAGAAAAACACTTTATGAACCTTATAAACTTTACAAACCTTATAAACCCATTATCATGAAACACTCTTTATTATTGGTATGTTTATTTACAGGGCTTATCGCAAAAGCCGAGATTCCGGAGAAAACAATACAAGCCACAATCAACGCCATTCAAACCAAAGGCGGTACCGATAAAACTCTCATCGAAGCCGGAGTGCGTCAAGCGGCACACCTTTGGCAGACGCAAGACGGGACGGATACAGAATTTCAAGAGTTTTGCGTGAATAACTACATCACTACCGCGGCGGAAAAGGAACAAGTATTCCAAAAAGTAAGTCATTATTTTGAAGCCCTCTGGGGGCATTTCAACGAGATATCGCTCCAGTTGCAGTTGAACCTGCACCAAGATAACGGCCCTCTTCATGACATCGACCCCATGTTCGGGGCATACAGTCCGGGGGCACACCTCATCAACGATTTTTACAACAACAAGATCGGGTTCATCATCGCCCTCAACTTCCCGGAAGTTCCCTTGCAGGACAAGGAGAAACTGGGTACAGACCGCACGGCATGGGCATACGCCCGTCTGGGTGACGTGTTCACGGAGAGAGTACCCGCCGAACTACTGCAAGCAGGAGCCAAAGCGGAAAGCGACGCCGACGTCTATATTTCCAGCTATAACATCTACATGGGACACGTGTTGAATCCCAAGGGGCAAAAACTATTCCCGGAAGACAAAATACTGCTTACCCACTGGAATTTACGGGATGAAATCAAAGCCAATTACAACAAAGGAAAAGAGGGACTGGACAAACAACGTACGGTGTACGAGGTAATGAAGCGTATCATATCCCAAGAAATCCCGACACAAGTGATCAATTCCGGTGCTTACGACTGGAATCCTTACACGAACACTCTCGCTCAAAACGGGCAATCCGCCACCGGAACACCGGAAGACACGGAGCGTTACCAACGGATGTTGAATAACTTCCACGCCATGCAAGCCATCGATCCTTACGCCGGAAAGAACTTTATCGACCGTAAATTCTCCGGAGAAATGGAGGTTTCCGTGGAAGACGTGAAAGCTCTGTTCAATCAATTTCTCACCTCCCCGGAATTAAAAGAGGTCGGCAAAATTATCTCCAAACGTTTGGGAAGAAAGTTGGAAGCCTATGATATATGGTACGACGGTTTTAAACCCCGCAGCAATCTGGATGAAACCAAACTGGACGCGCAAATACAAAAACTGTATCCCGATGCCGGGGCATTCAAGGCAGGACTTCCCTCTCTGTTAATCCATTTGGGCTTTACCCCGGAGCGGGCGAACGAGATATGCGACAAGATTGCCGTGGATGCAGCCCGCGGCTCCGGTCACGCGTGGGGAGCCGCCATGAAAGGTCAACAATCCCATCTCCGCACCCGTATTCCTTCCGAGGGAATGAACTACAAGGGATACAACATCGCCGTACACGAGTTCGGGCATAACGTGGAGCAAACGATCTCCATGTATAACGTGGACAATTTCATGATGGCAGGAGTCCCCAACACGGCTTTCACGGAAGCCCTCGCTTTCGTGTTCCAGAAACGGGATTTACAACTTCTCGGCATCGAGAACAACGATCCGGAGAAAGACAAACTGGACATCCTCGACAAGTTCTGGAGCCTGTACGAGATCATGGGTGTTTCCATGCTCGATATCTCCGTGTGGGAATGGATGTACGCCCATCCCGATGCCACGGCGGAACAACTCAAAGAAGCCACAATCACGCTATCAAAAGAGATATGGAATAAATATTACGCTCCCGTCTTCGGTAAAAAAGACGAAACCGTACTGGCAATCTATTCGCACATGATCAGCTACCCGCTGTATCTATCCGCCTACGCTTTCGGACAAATCATCGAATTTCAATTGGAAGACTATCTTAACGGCAAAAACTTTGCCCAAGAAGTAGACCGCATCTATCGTTTGGGACGCCTCACCCCGAACGAATGGATGATCCAAGCCACGGGCAGCCCTCTAAGCGTGGAACCTCTGGTACACGCTTTACAAAAAGCGATAAAGAAATAAACTCTAAATCGCCTTCGGCAAGTTGTGACCTGCAACTCGCCGAAGGCGAACATATAAAGTTACGCTAGCCAGAACCATCCCCCATAAGGTTACGAACAACACCCCTTCCCCGTCGGAAAATACTCCAAATAAGCCACTCTTTCCCGAATCATTATATCTAAATTTATTATGCACAAGAATGACCTTTCCACTTCCGTGGTATAGTATATTCTTTTATCGGATGCGACAAATTTGTGATGGAAGAACTTGATTTGATTTTAGAGGGGATAAATAATAGGGAAGAAAAGAGTTGGAAACAACTCTATACCATCTGTTACAAAGCGTTATGTACCTATTCGGAAACGATCGTCAACAACTTTGACGACGCAAAAGATATTGTACAAGACCTCTTCATTAATATATGGTATACAGATACCCGCTTCCCTACCTCTCGGGAATTATTAAGTTATCTCTACAAGTCAACATATCGTAATTCACTGATTTTCATTCGTGACAAGAGAAATCAAAACCATATTTTAAACAAAATGAAACAAGAACACTACCCGGAAGAGTTTCCGCTGGATTTCTTACTTAAAACCGTTCAAATCGAAATCATCAGACATTTGCACGCATATATAGAAAAACTGCCACCCATGCAAAAAAGAATCATAGAACTGAGTATCGCCGGACTATCCGGCAAAGAGATTGCCGCAAAGCTAGGAATCAGCATAAACACGGTAAAAGTCCAAAAAAGCAGGGGATTGAAATTTCTCCGGAAACATTTAAAAAACAAATAAAGAATGCCGCCCGAACGGGAAAAAACGTACTCGGGCGACCTCTCTACTCACTTTCTCGACTTAATGACTAAATCAACACACTGTGCACTACCAAAAAACTTACGGGCAAAAGACAACACATCTTTAGCTTTTATTCTATCAATAAACGATTCAAAATAATAAGGTGAATCCATTCTTTTCCCTGTTTTATTATAAAATTGAAGATTCTCCGTCCAGAAAGCAATCGTGTTATAAACGGCATCATCCGCAGCCTTCTTCTCTTTCTTTATAGCTAGAACAAAATCTTCCACAGCTTCTTCCGACAGCCCTTTTTCCAGAAATTCCCGAACCTGTTCATGAACAAGTGCCCTCATCTGCGGTCCTTTATCCAATGAAGTCGCAAAGCGGATAAATAATTCTTGCAAACAATGGGGAGAAGTCGTCGTTCCTCCTAAAACTTGAACACCATAAGCAGCCCCTTGCTCTCCCCGGATTTTATCCTGCAACGAATATTGGAAATACAATTTCAGTACATGCATACACACTTCATCTATCGGACGAATTTTTAATGTATTCTGAAACTCTATACTTACCATATATTTTTCATCGGGCATATCAACCTCCACGTCCTCGGTAATATTCCCCAGACGATTATAATTATGTTCCACCGCTTTCTCTTTCCGGTAAATAGACGGGAGTGCCCCGATGTATTTAGCCACTAATTCTTGAGCCTCTTCCCGTTTGATATCTCCCACCAGATAAAATACGAAATCGGATGCATCCCGGAAACGATCTTGATAAATCCGAATCATTCGGTCATAATCCATTGCGGCATAGTAAACCGAATCCTTTTTCCAAAGACGCGGTGATTCCACTCGCCGGATTGCACCAAGCACCTCTCGGATCGTATCATTCATAGTTCGACGAGCGTTAGACTGAGTCATTTGACCAACCGTTACAAAGCGATCAAAAACTATCCGGTCGAATCTCGGGTGCTCCATTGCCAAATAAAACAACTGAAAAGCAAAATCAGCATCTTTCAATACCGCCGAAACACTAATACTTTCAGCACGTTCATCCAAAGACACGTTCATATTTACCGTGTGATCCTTCATCAAATATTTTAGCGTCTGCATATCATACTTGTACAAACCGGACTCTAAAACTAACGCGGACAAAGCATCCGCCGAAGGCAAATCCTCTGCCGTCAGCAAAGAACGCCCGCCGACACTTCCAGCCAATAGGTTAAAAGTTCCCCTATCCCCGTCTGTATACTTATAATACACTTTTGCCCCATTATTCAAAACCCACTCTTCCGCATCCAAATCCTTCAATTTCCTCTCTTTTACAACTCGTCCGCCTTGAATTTCAAAATCAACCAACTCGGTATTGCCATCCATCACCTGCAATTCAACTCGATTCTCTTCCATTTCAAGCGAATGGGATTGGGCAATCATTCCCTTTATCTCCGCCACACTCGGGAAAGTATACGTGGAATCGCTACCTTGCATCAGGAAAACCCAATTTTTACCATCATCCCACTTGGATATCCATGCTTGAAAAGTTTTAGCTGACAGCGTATCAAGAACCCCCGATAGAGCTGCTAATTTTTCATCCACACTGCACAGCGGCTTCCCAAGCAAAAAATGATCTTTATAAATCTGAAGAAACACATCATTAGGGATATTATTCTCCTGATTCATGCTTGCCCTTACTTCTCTCCGGTAACTCTCGAATGCTGGCTTCAACACCTCATCCGTGAAACCCAAGCGATGTACATATTCCATCTGGTCCAAAAGTTGCCGTAAAGCCTCTTTCTCTTTCCCGGGCAACGATGTCAAGGCGATATTCAGCCCGTCATAATTCCGTTGCATATTAAAAACACCGACACCGGCATTTAAAATATAGGAATCCCCAACCTGCAAGTACTCGGCAAGAGCACCGCGCATAATCCGATTGTAAAAATCACGCAACAACCTCTCTCGCGACATCGCTTCCAATGTACTCTCTGCCTCTTTCCGAATCCGCTTCACCAGCATCACCGAATTATTGGGAATTTCCTTGTCTATCAACTTCGCGTACAAAGGTTCATCATTATCCTCTATCCCGTAAACGACACGAGTTTTCGGGTTCTTCCTTTTCGGAATAGGATTAAACAACCGCTTCACTTCAGCCTCCATCCCGCTCACGTCAATATCTCCCAGTATCACCACCGCCTGCAAATCCGGACGATAAAAATCCTTATAATACTCCTTCAACTTCTCCGGTGTAAAATTCTGGACAACATCCACCGAACCGATAATATCATGTGTCGCGTATTTACTTCCATTGTACATATAAGGATCGGACATTTTCTGCACTCTTTTGCTCACCGTCATTCTCGTGCGGCGCTCCTCCCGGATCACCTTGCGTTCCTGATCCATATCTTCCGGTTTCAACGTCAAAAACCCCGACCAATCCCGCAATACTAACACGCACGAATCAAGCAATCCCGGGGAAGCCGTGGGGACATTCTTTATATTATACACCGTTTCATCGTACCCCGTCTTGGCATTAAAAAGTGCAATCCCGTTACGTTTCAAAAAAGCAGGTACTCCATCGGGAAAACTTTCCGTGGCGTGAAAAGCCATATGCTCCAACACATGTGCCAACCCGTTCTGATCCTCCTCTTCCATCAACGAACCGACATTCTGTATCAGATAAAAATCAGCACATCCGGGTTGCGTTCCCGTGTGGCGTATATAATAAGTCAACCCGTTTTCCAACTTTCCATGACGAAACACAGAAGAACTGTCTTGGGCTAAAGCAAAAGCCCAAGAACATGAAAGGAACAAAAATAATACTATTACACGCTTCATAATGTATTCAATCTACTCTGGATCATTTTCTGTAACTGCAATCTCATCTGCTCGTTATCAATTTCCGCGCTCACGATAAATGCCTGATTAAAACATTGCTTTGCCTTTGACAAATCCCCGGTTTCTTTATAACAATCCGCTAAAATACACAACACCCGGGTTTTCAACTGTGGGGTTATCGAAGGGAAAGCCAACGCTCTCTCCAACCATGGTATTACCCGTGGGTAAGCGCCTTCCGGTAAACGTCCTTGATAAAGTGTAAACAAATCCTCAACAGGCATCGTGTAATTATTCACGGTTAAAACAGTATCCGCCCCATCAAAATATTGATTCATCTTCTCGAAAAAAACATCCGTATTTTTCCGGTTCAAATTATAATACCCGTCTGCCAACAAATTAATCGCCTCGAACGCCGACAACTTTCCAAACGGAATGCTCCCGTAAACAGCATTCAAATCCCCGTTCAATCGCTCTAATTCCTGCTTATACTCAGCCTTTCCCTCCCGGCAAAGAGAAATAATATACCCATTAAACAACGTTATAATATAATTATCCACCTCACTTTTACCAACTTTTTCTACATATTGCTCATAATTCGCCACCAACCCGTCAAAAATAAAATCATTCTTCGCCTTCTTGGCATGGAACATCACCAACAAAGAAAAATCCTCCTCGTTTGCCATATTCTCCAGTTTCTTGCTATTCACGTACTCGTCAAAAAGGGACTCTATACGTACAACCCATTTTTCACGATTATACCCTTCTTGAGTACCTATAAATACAGGAGCCTGCAAAAGCAACTCTTGTCGCAAATCCAGATTTTTTTTCTCTTTCTTTACTTTCTCGTACAACTTCTCAAAACTCAAAGCATCACCTCGTACAACTTTTGCCTCGTGTAACAAAGCCCCCGGCTCCATCACCCCGTTAATCGTGCGGACCACTTCTCCTTTCCCGTTTATAAACAACAGCGTGGGAAGTACTTCCACTTTATACTTCTGCACGAGCGTCTTATTCTCCGGAGCCTCCACATTCATCTGAATAGATACAAAGTTTTTATTGAAATACTCCCCCACTTCCGGCAAAGTAAAAACCTCACTTGCCATCAATTTACACGGTTGACACCAATCGGCATAAAAATCGACAAAAAGCTCTTTCTTCTCCTTTTTAGCTTTCGCCATAGCGTCCTCAAATGTCCCCTCGAAAAAAGTAATTTGGGCAGAAACCGTCCCAAGCAATCCTAAAAACAGGATCACCAAACTAAATTTTATATATCTCATTGCTATTAAATATTTAGAAGGAGAAAGAAGACAATCTTCTCTCTCCTATTTTGTTAAAACTATTCCAACACGAACGTGAATATATCCGTCAGAATAGCCGAATGACCTTCATTTTCAACTTTCAAAGAAACCGTGTAACACCCCTCGGGCGAATCGACTTTTGCATCAACGTACATCCGTCCACCACCGATCACAGTCAGATATTTGGTAAAATCCTCTGCGGCCTCCTGTCCATTAGAGCTCTTCACTCCTGCAAGTGAATAAGTCAATGGTTCTGTACCCAAAAGTTGCTCTACTTGGGAAGTCACCCATGGGATTGTCACATCAATATCCTCTTCATCAAGGTTCGAGAAACGAGTAATTCTCAATGTATCTTGCGTATAAGATGCATCATCCGTGAACAAAAAACCAACAGCAACATCGCTACACCTCATGAATGCCAACGCCATGAACAACATGACAAAATATAATAGTCCTCTTATCATCTCTATTCATTTTAAATGTACTTAAACTGAAAACTATACCCCAAAGCCTGAACAACGCCATTATTCGTTTGTATATCAGTCGAATAAATCCTATTAACCGCCGTTCCCCCACGAGCGAAAAAATGTAAAGAAATTTCACCCATATCCGGCACTCCCTCGAAAGGTTGTTGATAAGTCCACATGAACAAGCGTCCTCCCAGCGTTCGATACTCGATACCGTCACTCTCCTCTCCCGTATACTCATCCCTCTTTCCCCGGGGCACATCTGCTAGCATAACACGTTGAGGTATAATCAACTTCGAAAGTGTATTTTGACAAAATTCCACCGGAATATCGGTCACTTTTTCATATCCATTTTCTATCATATACAAACGGATACTGTAATTAGTCACACCCAAAAAAGTAATTTGCTCGTGCTCACCTTTTCCTTCGAACAAATCTTTCAATCCGGCATGTTCAATCATGATAATCGTGGAATCCCAATCCCAAGGTTGTGTATGTAAATATTCCCACATCGAACAATCATGAACACCATTCGCCAACTCGCCTTCATGATAATTCCACTTCGTGCACGATCCCAATAACACGATCAATGCAACCCCTTTTAATAAATATATTAATTTTGCCATTGCCAATAAGTATTTTGAGTCATCAACGTATTTTTAGTAAACGCACCCACGCCAACCGGCGCGTACAACGCTCCATTTTTCACATCTTGATCTGTTAGAGTCGTGAAATTACCATACAACACCTCTTTCCAATAACCGTTACGAACGATATCGAAATAATATTGCCCTTCACCGAAAAGCTCGCGTCTTCGCTCATCAAAAATTTCCCGACGCAAAGATTCTTTATCTTTGGACCCCGTGTAATCTCCCAACTCCGCTCGATATCGAACCGTATTTAAATCATTTACAGCCGTTGCCATCTCCAGATTCACGCGACACTCCGCTCTCAACAAGATCAAATCGGCCAATCGCCAAATGACCCAATCGCCATCCGTCGCGATAACGACTTCACCAGCCCACGATGTCACCTCCTCACTCGTCTGCTTAATCACGTCCCTCCACTTGGCAATATGCGCATAAGGGGTTACCTCACGTCCCACCTCGATCTCTTCCTCAGTTTCCTCATCATACTCATACACAGGATAAGTCAATTCTCCCAACTCGAACCAGAATTCTCTCCGACGGGCATCCACCTCTTCCGGATAAATGCTTTTAACCGTCTCCACGGTAATCTTTACATATTCATCCCAACTATCATTTACAATATTAGCAATCGCCGCTTCGTCTGTCGTCGTGTAAGGATAACTCATCAACATCTGTCCCGGCAACTCGGTCTTCAATTCTGACCACCATTTGCGATCAACATCCAAAGGATCATTATCAATACAAAAAATCGTTTCCCTGCTATTCCGATTCGCACCGAACACGTTTGAAACCAAGCCATCCATGCTCTCCAACTCGTACACACCGCATTTACCGTCAATCACTTCCGACGCATACCGTTCCGCTTCCTCCCAGTACTCTCTTTCATGAGTCAAGCCTCCTAACCAAGCATAAATATTCGCCAATAACGTATTTACCGTTCCAAGACTCGCGTATTGCTTGGAAGTAATCTTACTCCCGTTAGCATTAATCAATTTATCATGAGTAGGAAGCGTCAAAGCCAATTTTGCCTCTCTCAACGCTTCGTTCAAAACTTCCAACGCCGGTTTCTTACCTTCCGGTTCAATGGATTCCGAACTTTTGGCTATAGGAGCATCCCCCCAGATTTGAGCTAATCGAAAATAAGCAAGAGCTTTAGCGAAATGAGCTTGCCCTAACCAAAACTCCGTGCGCTCTTTTGAAATATTTTCAAAGCGGTATTCGTTTTCAAGCATCACATTTGCCAAGTAAATCACGTTATAAAATTCCCCCCACTCTATATCCAACACCATGCTCTCGTCATCCAAATAAGTAAATGGATCCAACGTGCGGAATCCCTCGTAATACATCCCGACATTATCCGCATCAATCGAAATATAAAAATAGGGTTGAGTTCCCATACAAACCGACTTCATGGAAGCCAAGATGCCATTATACATCGCTTCAACTTCACTCTCGTTCTTGAAATAATTAACGAAAGTCACCGAATCTTCCGGCTCAACCGTCAACCAATCATTACATGAAAGCAATGGAATAAACAATAATAATATTAATAATTTCTTCATTGGGCTACATTTTAAAAATTAACCGTTAATCCAATAGTAAATTTCCGAGGTAACGGGTAAGAATTCAAATTATCTTTTCCAGTCTTAAGATCTATCAATTCCGGATCCAACCCCGAATAGTTAGTCAACGTAAACAAATTCTCTCCCGTGATAAAAACACGCGCCCCGGATATACCGATTTTCTTCGCAATATTCTGGTGTAAATTATAACCTAATGTCAATTGTTTCAAACGTATAAAGCTTACATTCTCTATATCACAATCATACAAACCACTATATTGATTCGGTTCGTAATAATACTGTGCTTTAGGATAATCCGCTTTTTTAGAATCTGCCCCGTTCCAAATATTCACGTCATTCATATCAACAAACAACGGTCTTCCCGCTTTGGAAGGCTCTAACGCCACGTCATCATAAAGTTTCAACACGTGACGCCCCAAAGAGTAATTAAAGAATATATTCAAATCAAAGTTTTTCCAACGCAACTCGTTTATCCAACCGCCATGAGCTATAGGTAGCGGACTAGCTGCATAATACATATCTACATCCTGTCCGATTCTTCCATCTCCATTCAAATCGAGAATCCGTCGACTACCCGGTGTAAACACAGCATACATAGCATTCCCATATAACGGTTGAGGCTCTCTTTGTGCATTATAATAAACAGGCACTTCATCAAACGAACTGTAAAAACCATCCGTTTTATACACTTTCAGCTGATTCAAGGGTTTACCTATCACTTGATTTTCGAAATCAAAACCGTCCGCACTCTTCTCAAAACGATTCCAGTTCCGTGAAAGATTATACTTCATTCTCCATTTCACCGCCGTATTTCTCAAAATATCGGCTTCCAATTCCAATTCTATACCTTGATTCGAAATCGCCATCCCGTTTTGCCACTGAAAACCATGGAAATAAATATTTCCCGGCAACTCTATCCGATTTAATTGACCTGTCGTGTAGCGATAATAATAATCCAAAACCAAACGCAAACGGTAATCGAAGAAACTCAAATCCAACCCTAAATCATATTGATCCGTCTCTTCCCAACTTAATTTCTTATTGATAACCCCTCCATTAATATCGGGAACAATACCGGCTGAGCCATGGAACGTTCCACTTGCCATTAATAATCCTTGCGACAAGTAACGTTGCCCGAACTTTTGCCCGGAAGTACCCCAGCTAGCTCGAATTTTACCGAAACTCAACCAATAACACGATTGCATGAATGCCTCATCCGAAAATGTCCAACCGATAGCAAAAGCGGGAAAGGTTGCCCAACGCACATTCTCCCCGAAGACAGAAGAACCATCCCGACGAATAGTCGCCTCAAACATATACTTCTCTTTGAAATTATATGTCAAACGCCCGAAATAACTATTCATACGCTCCTCCGAAAAAGAAGATTCATACTCAAACGCAGACTCGTAAAAAGGCTCTCCCTCTCCTGACACATTCGTGTTATTCAATCCGTAATTACCACCCCATCCGGTTCCCACGTAATGTATTTTATCATTGGGACCGTTTTTCCCGGCTCCCTTATTATTAAAAGACTGATCTTTTTGGAACGACAACCCTAACATAACATTAAAATTATGCTTATTCAAATAACTAAAGGAATAAGTCAATAAATTCTCGTTCAATATCGACAAATCTCTCGAGATTGTTCCTTTTGATTCCGAAAAATGAGTATAAGCATCTAAACTGGCTGGTTTAAAAGTATTTTGATTCTGCTGGTTATAATCAACTCCCGCTGAAACCTTCAAATGCAAATTACGAATCAATTCGTAATCAAAAACCATATTATAACGCAAAGAATAACTCTGATTTTTCTCCGAAACCTCATTCAACTTCTTGGCCATACTTTCCCCGAAAGCACCTCCTCCCGGCAACAAAGTCGATGTCTTTTTCGGGTCAGAACTAACGCTCTCTATTTTTTGAGCACCATGTCCGGCATTAGAGCCTCGACTACGGTCACTATACGTAAGTCCCAACTGCGTATCCATACGCAGACGTTTAGTCGGATACGCCGTCAAATTGGAAATCACATTAAAACGCGTAAATCCGGTATTAATAACAATCCCCTCCTCATCATAATAACCGGCACCCACAATATAACGTACATTATCGTTACCACCGGAGGCCTGTATATTGGCATTAACCACGTTAGCGGTTTGATAATTCAACCGATACCAATGAGTTGAATTATTATAAAAGGCATTCAAACTATCCTGTAAAACAATTGCATCCTGACGAGTGGATGCGTTACCCCAGAACCAATCGTACATCGGACCATTCGGTTTTCGAAGACTCAATACCTCTTCATAAGAAGTCGGCATCTTCCACTTTCCATCGGCAGTCTTATAAGGCAATACCGTATTGCGCAAAGCATTCAAATGGTACATTCTCTCGTAACTTCCCCCGTACTGCACGGGTGCTTTAGGCAACCAAGATGCGGAATACGATACATTCACGTTAAACTGGGCTCTACCGGCACGCCCCTTCTTCGTGGTAATCAAAATTACCCCGTTACCGGCACGAGAACCGTAAATTGCCGCGGAAGCCGCATCCTTCAACACCTCAATAGACTCAATCATCGAAGGATCCAAATCAGACAGTGTATTTGCCCCGGTAACAGCCGAAGTAAAGGATTGCATCGGGATTCCGTCAATCACGTACAAAGGAGTACCGTAGCCCCTGTCTGAGCCTTCTCCATCCACAAACAACGAATTGTAACCTCTAATCGCCACAATCGCACCACCACCACCGGGAGAACCGGAAATATTATTTACCTCGACACCCGCCATGTGCCCCTGCAGCAAATTCTCCAGACTATGCGTCGGCAATTCCTTCAAATCATCCCCCTTCACGGAAGATATAGCACTAACCACCGTACGTTTCTTCTGGGAACCGTAAGCAACCACCTGCACCTCATCCAACCCGGATATATCCTCCTGCATCTTCACAACCAACAACTTATCTGCAGTGTAAGCCACTTTCTGGGTCTTAAACCCGATAAAAGAAAACACGAGATACCCTTTTTCTTTGGGTAACGGCAATACAAAACGTCCTGCCGTATCCGTTGCCGTTCCCACTTGAGTACTATCCAGCATCACGGTAACCCCGGGCATAGGCACATTCTTCTCGTCAACCACCTGCCCCTTGATGATATACGTCTTTTTCTTATTATCATCCGCAGCCGCACGAATAATTACCACGTTATCATCATAAGAGAAAGTCAAACCTAACGAAGGCAACCATTCCTTCAACACCTCATCCAAAGACTTGTTTTCCACCTTCAAACTCACCTTCCCTTTTTGTTGTATCATCTGATTATTATACAGAAAATCACAACCGGACTGTTGACCGAGTTCCGTAAAAACAGTCTTCAACGAAACATTCTCCATCTCCAGATTAATCACGGTTTGCTGTGAATAAACATTCGCTTGCACCGAGATGAAAAAAACAAACTGAAAAAGACAAAACAATTTCATAAAGATTAACATTTTCCGAACAGGAATCTTGCACAAAGCCCTTATTCGAATTCGACTTTTTTGCATACTTTTGTTTTTTAAGATTATACCATGTACAACAACTACCTAACACGCATTTGTTGTACTTTATCTAAAGTTGGGGATTGGGGAATCCCCAACTTTCATTTTTCTTTAATAATTACATTCTTTCCATTTACTTCAAACACCACCAACCCGGTCTGTTCGAGCTTTTCAAACAAACTCACCACCTCATCATACCGTCTCAAACGTCCCGTAAATTCCAATGATTTAACACCCGGGTTCCGATAAAAAACATTCAAATCATACCACAACGCTAACGTCTCCATAATATCCTCCAGCGTCATCTGGTCAAACTTGTAATATCCATCTTTCCACGCCGTGTACAATTTTGTATCCACCTGTTTAACCTCGAACCTACCATCCTCGATATCATAAATTGCCTGTTTCCCCGGGCTCACCTCCACAGACTCCCTTCCATCCGTCAACTGAATTTTCCCCTCTTCCAATGTCGTTTCTATTCTCCCGCGTCCCGGATAAGCCGTCACGTTAAAAGAAGTTCCCAAGACCTGAATCTGCACATCACCTGCCTGCACGAAAAAAGGACGTCGCTCATCTTTCCGAACTTCAAAATAAGCCTCTCCTTTCAACTTAACCTCCCGCTTATCTCCCGCGAAAACAACCGGATAACTAATTTCCGACCCCGCGTTCAAAAACACTTTCGTCCCATCCGCCAGAACGATATTGTACTCCGAGCCCCGGGGAATAACCAATGTATTGAACTCCACCTTTTCGGGAGCCACAGAATCCGTTGACGTATACCTCAAAGTCGCATTCTCATTCGCGATTTGCACGCTATCCTCACGAATAAACTTTCCATCATACTTCTCAAGCTCCACTACCTCCCCCGTGTTCAACTTCAAATGAGCTATACTCGTGTTCACGTTCTGTCGCACATCTCGCGGAACAACTTGATTTTCCTGATTCGTCCCCAGCCACCTGTACAACAACACACTACACAACAAAACAGCTATTGCAGCCGCCACAGAATAACTCCATCGAATTTTCAACTTCCTGCCAACACGTCTGGATACCACCTTCGCCTCTATCTTTTTCATAACGGACGCTCCCCTCGTCCCCGGAGCCTCTTTTACCAACCGGGCACTTCGAAACATCCCCCGTAGCACTTCCACCTCCTTCTCCCCATCATGATCTCGCAACCAAGCCTCCACCTCTTGCCGCTCACTTTCCGACAAGACTTCACCGGACAAATAAGCTGCTATTATTTCACTGATTCTATCATCCATATTAATTCCTTTTCACTAAAGGAACCTAACTATTGATTTCGGGTGACAGCAGATATTATTTTTTTCCTAAAAAAAATAACAACGTCAAATAATCATCCGTTTTCAACGCTTTACGCAAGAATTGCAAAGACCTCCCCATCTGAGTTTTCACCGTGTTAATGCTAACACCTAATTGATCTGCCACTTCTTGATATTTCATACCTTCCATACACACCATATGCAATATGCGCCTACGCTCTTCCGGCAAGGATTCCATCGAACGATACAACTTCTCCACCAATTCCGGATCCACCCCTTCCTCTTCATCATACAGCTCCTCCCGAATCACATCATGTTTATCCTCCCGTCGCCTCGTGTTCCGCAAATAATTCAAACAACCGTGCTTCACAGCAGAATAAAGATAGTTCTCCAAACTACCGCGCAAACTATTAAAACGCCTGTTAGCCCAGAAATCAACAAAACACTCTTGAACAACATCCGCAGCCTCCTCGGCATCCCCCAACAATTGAGTAGCGAACAAAATTAACGGATCATAAAATGAAGCATACAACAAACGAAATCCTTGCTGCTCATTCTTTCTAAATAACAATAATATCTCCTCGTTGTTTCCCATTTTTATGACCAACCTTATTTTCGGGGCTAAAATAACAAAACTCCTTATTTATTTACTCATTTCACACACTTTTTTTAGATTTAACCACCTATCTTAAACAATATTCATGTATCACTATCACCTACCACCCAGAATCATACACGAAAAAAGAGGAGGTGTTTTGACACCCCCTCTTCATCTAATTTATCTTTCTGCAAACCTATTTCTTTTCCTTAATTACAATCTTATCTTCCGCCTTGTCGTATTCCACGTCAAGCTCCGTACCTTCTGCCACGCCTTTGATGATAACCTCTGCCAGTTCATCTTCAAGGTATTTCTGGATAGCACGTTTCAACGGGCGGGCACCGTATTGCGGATCGTAACCTTTCTCGATAATAAAATCTTTCGCCTCTTTCGAGATCGTGATCACCAATCCTAAATCGTTTACCCGTTTGAACAAGCCTTTCAACTCGATATCGATAATCTTGTAAATATCCTCTTTCGTCAAAGAGTTGAACATGATAATATCGTCAATACGATTCAAGAACTCCGGGGAAAACGCATTCTTCAAGGCCTTCTGCACGATACCTTTAGCGTAATCGCTATTCTCGGTCATATCTTGAGAACCGAAACCTATTCCGCGGCCGAAATCTTTCAACTGACGGCTTCCGATATTGGACGTCATGATAACGATCGTGTTCTTGAAATCAATCTTTCGTCCCAAACTGTCCGTCAATTGTCCGTCATCCAACATTTGCAACAAGATATTGTACACGTCCGGGTGAGCCTTCTCGATCTCGTCCAGCAATACCACTGAATACGGTTTCCGGCGTACTTTTTCAGTCAACTGACCTCCTTCCTCGTATCCCACGTATCCCGGAGGCGCCCCGACCAATCGGGAAACGGCAAACTTCTCCATGTACTCGCTCATGTCGATACGAATCAACGCGTCCTCCGAATCAAACAAGTAACGGGCCAGCACCTTCGCCAACTGGGTTTTACCGACACCGGTCGGTCCCAAGAATATAAAGGAACCTATCGGACGATTCGGGTCTTTCAACCCCGCACGATTCCGGTGAATAGCTTTCACGATCTTCTCGATAGCCTCTTTCTGCCCGACAACACTATCCTCCAACTCGTCGTGCATCTGCAACAACTTCATCCCCTCCGTCTTGGCAATACGCTGTACCGGAACTCCCGTCATCATGGCAACCACTTCGGCAATATGCTCCTCGGTCACGGTTACCCGGTTTTCTTCCAGATCACGTTCCCAATTCACTTTCTCGTCCTCCAATTGCTTCAACAACTGACGCTCCTTATCCCGGAAAGCGGCAGCCACCTCGAAATTCTGTTGTTTCACGGCGTCCTTCTTCTTCTCCTTCACCTCTTCCACATCCTTCTCTAACCGCTCGATAATCGGGGGGACATTGATATTGGAAATATGTACTCTCGAACCCGCCTCGTCCAAAGCGTCAATCGCCTTGTCAGGCAAAGCCCGATCGGAAATATATCTCATGGTCAACTTCACGCAAGCCTTGATGGCATCGTCCGTGTAGCGCACGTTATGATGATCCTCGTAACGGGACTTGATATTATTCAAAATCTCCACGGTTTCCTCGACAGAGGTCGGCTCTACCAGTACTTTCTGGAAACGACGTTCCAGAGCCCCGTCCTTCTCAATATTCTGACGGTACTCGTCCAAAGTCGTCGCACCGATACATTGTATCTCCCCGCGAGCCAACGCGGGTTTCAGCATATTGGCTGCATCCAGACTACCTCCGGAGCCCCCGGCACCCACGATCGTGTGAATCTCGTCGATAAACAGGATAATATTCCGGTTCTTCGCCAACTCCGCCAGTATCGCCTTCATTCTCTCCTCGAACTGTCCGCGGTACTTGGTACCCGCCACGATAGAAGCGATATCCAACGAGATCACCCGCTTGTCAAACAGCACGCGGGACACTTTCTTTTGGATGATACGCAAAGCCAGTCCCTCGGCGATAGCCGATTTGCCGACACCCGGGTCACCAATCAATACCGGATTGTTTTTCTTCCGACGGCTCAATATCTGGGCCAGCCGTTCGATCTCCCGGTCACGCCCCACGATAGGGTCAAGCGTCCCCTCCTCTGCCGCCTTCGTGATATCGATACCGAAATTATCCAATACCGGAGTGTCGGATTTCGACGATACCGGACCACCTTGGCGATACGGGTTATACATGGATGCATCATCATCCCCGTCTTCCGGGTCATCCCCCTCGTCGTTAAACTCGGACTGCATCCGCATCTTTTCTTTCAAGACCGCCTCCTTGAAAGTGTCATAGTCAATATCCATTGATTTAAACAGCTTCGTCACGAACCCGGCTTGATTCTTCAAAATAGCCAGCATCACGTGTTCCGAATCCAATTCATCATCTCCCAAATCCCATGCTTCCTCTGAAACACGCTTCAGCACGCTATTCGCCGCCAACGTGAAATCCAATTCCTCCACCTTGTCCGACTTATAGCGTTTACCATCCAGACGTTGCTCTATCTTATCTTTCACCTCGTAAAAATCCAATCCTAAAGACATCAATATATCAACCGCCCTTCCACTTCTCAACTTCAATAAGCCCAGAAACAAATGCTCCGGGTAAATCTTCGAATTACCCAGCCGCTTCGCTTCTTCACCTGCCGAAGTCATGATCTGTTTTAGTCGTCTTGTATCTTCTTTTCCCATATTCTTATACCGCCTTTCACGGTCCTCACTTATTACAATTTTAATCTCGTAAAGGTACTATTTATCATTCAATCTCCAAACTAGAGTTTATAAAATGTCCTCTTCAAACCTTATGAACCTTATAGACTCATTAATGTGTTAAACTCTTTTTCGTTCAAAATAGTTACATTTAACTTCTGTGCTTTTTGCATTTTGCTCCCGGCATTTTCCCCGGCGAGCAGGTACGTGGTCTTACTTGAAACAGAATCACTGACTTTCCCGCCCGCTTTCAGAATAACAGCCTTGTAATGTTCCCGCGGCAAAGAAAGAGTTCCCGTGATCACGAACGTCATGCCCGCCAATTGATCGGACTCTCCCTCTTCTTCCTGTATCATTCCGCTAATACCATATTGCAAAAAGCGTTCCATCATCTCACGGTTCTCGTTTTTCTCGAAATAGCGAACCACACTTCCCGCCATCTGATCGCCGATATCTTCCACTTCCGTCAACTGTTCGAACGTAGCATCCATCAGCACCCGCAGGTCTTTAAAATGCCGTGCCAGATTACGGGAAGCCGTTTCCCCGATATACCTAATTCCAAGAGAATTAATAAATTCCGGCAAATTCCGTTGCTTCGATTTCTCGATCCCGGCAATCAAATTATCCACCGATTTTTCCTGCAAACGATACACGCTTAACGTGTTTATCTTCCGAATAAACTTATCTTTCCCCTGTAAAAAACGATAAACACGCTCGGCATCCTCACGTGACAATTCGTCAGTTTCCGCTATTTCGTCCGCGGTTGCCGTGTAAAGCCGGTAGATATAATCAAACTTAACAGACAGCAATTCAGACTTGTGGAAATCTATTCCCGGTATATCCAGCGCGTAGATCACCGTATCCAACGGTATCATATCGACCTCTCCCGCTTGCTTCAACCGCTCCAGCGGCTCGTTAAAAGGCATCCGGAAATATTCCAGTATCTTGTTGATATTCTTTTCCCTGTCCCCGGGGAACTGCAAGTCCGCCAACGCCAGCAACTCCTCTTTCGTGGCGGAAGCCAATCCCGGAAGCCCCCCGAAACGTCCCGCCAACACCTCCGCATTCTTTGCCGAAATATTCTTCACCCCGATCTCGAAAGCGTATATCACCCTTGACAGCGGTATACTCGTCATCACGTAACTCTCCGGGTACAGAATCTTTTCCAACCCGATCAATTCTGCCCGTTTGGCAGGTAGCGTATAAATATCCGCGATATCCCTAATAAACCCTTTCGTGAGCAGCAAATCAATCGTTTCGCTTCCCATCCCCTCTATATCCATCGCTTTCCGGCTCACGAAATGCTCCAGTTTCCCGGCTATCTGCGGCGGGCAATGATCCTCGTTCGGGCAATAATAATTCGCCTCCCCCTCGTTCCGAATCAATTCCGTGCCACATTCCGGACAACGGGTAATAAATTCAATCGCGGGTGCATCCGGCAATCTTTTCTCCACGTCAACCCCGACAATCTTGGGAATAATCTCCCCGCCCTTCTCCACGTACACCATATCGTGCAAATGCAAATCCAGTTCCCGGATAATATCCTCGTTGTGCAATGAAGCACGCTTCACCGTGGTGCCCGCAATATGCACGGGTTCCAAATTAGCCACCGGGGTGATTGATCCGGTACGTCCTACTTGGTAATCCACGCTCAACAAGCGGGTTTCCACCCGTTCAGCCTTAAACTTGTACGCCACTGCCCAACGGGGCGACTTCGCCGTGTAGCCCAATTGCATCTGTTGCTTGATACTGTTTACCTTAATCACGATACCGTCTATCGGCACCGGCAGATTCTTCCGGTCGACATCCCATTTATGTATAAAATCCAACACTTCGTCCAGAGTACGACACACCTCCATGTAAGGCGGTACATTGAACCCCCACTCCCGCGCTTTCATCAGATTCCCGTAATGCGTGGCTGTCAGCGTGATCTCTCCCGGAACATAATACAAGTAACAATCGAGTTGTCTTTTCGCCACGACAGACGAATTCTGCAACTTCAATGTCCCGGCGGCGGCATTCCGGGGATTGGCGAACAAAGCCTCTCCCGCCTCCAAACGTTCCTCGTTCAGACGGTTGAACACGGCAAAGGGCATCAATATCTCACCCCTTATCTCAAATTCCGCGGGATACCCCTCTCCCTGCATTTTCAAGGGCACTGTCCGGATTGTCCGCACGTTTGCCGTCACGTCATCCCCTTTCACCCCGTCCCCCCGGGTAGAGGCAACCTGCAAATGCCCTTCCTCGTAACGCAAACTGATTGACGTCCCGTCATATTTTAATTCACAAACGTATTCCACCTCATCCCCGCCGATACCTTTACGCACACGCTCGTCAAAATCCCGTATTTCCTGTTCGCTGTACGTATTTGACAATGACATCATTCCATACTTGTGCGCCACTTGCACAAACTCGTTATTCGTATCGTTACCCACTCGCTGAGTAGGCGAATTGGGATCGTACATCTCGGGATGCTTCGCCTCCAAATCCTCCAACTCGCGCATCAACTTGTCAAACTCAAAATCCGATATCACCGGAGCATTCTTCATGTAATACAAATA
This sequence comes from Butyricimonas muris, assembly GCF_046365375.1. Classification (NCBI taxonomy): domain Bacteria; kingdom Pseudomonadati; phylum Bacteroidota; class Bacteroidia; order Bacteroidales; family Odoribacteraceae; genus Butyricimonas; species Butyricimonas muris. The sequence continues at coordinate 29,497 of NZ_JBKEIT010000005.1, forward strand.
ATTGTAACGCTCCAATTCCTTTCTCAATTCCAGTATTCTCTCTTTTTCCATCATTTTCCAGTTTTTGCCTGCGGCAAGTTACAAGTTGCAAGTTACATTTGCCTACGGCAAGTTGCAGGTTATCATATCGTATCCGGATAAATCCCAACCATTCAATCGTAAATCTAAAATCATAAATCTAAAATCGAACAGCCGTTTCGCAAAGATAATCGTTCTTCGTGGAGTATCATATCAAAAAAAAATATATTTTAGCAGACTATTTACAAGTAAACAAACTACAAGCATACACTTATGAAATATTACTATACACTGAAAAATGCCAGAATCCTCTTCATCAGCATACTATTCACGCTTCTGTTTATTATTCCGGCAAAAGCCCAATTTGTAGACCTCGGGCAAGACCCTTGCAGCACCCGCTGGCGACAAATCAAGACAGACAATTTCCAAATTATCTACCCCGACTTCTTCGAACAGAACGCCCAATACCTCGCCAACATTTACGCGAAACTCTACGCCCATGCCAACACGCTAGGCATCAAAGCAAAAAAAATGTCCATGATCGTCCGGGCAAACGGAGGTATATCCAACGGAAACGCCGGTTGGGCACCTAAAAAAAGTGAACTCTACACGGCTCCCCCGCAAGACGTCAGCGATGATTGGCTGGAACACCTGTGCATACACGAATTTCGCCACGTCGTGCAATACGACAAGGTGAACCAAGGATTCACGAAAGCATTATATTACATTTTCGGGGAACAAATCACCATGGCCGTCATCGGGGTATACGTACCCATGTGGTTTCTGGAAGGGGATGCCACGGTCTTCGAGACCTCCGTCGGTCATAGCGGACGAGGACGCTCCCCCGAATTTCTGAACGAAATGAAAGCCCAAATCACGGAAAAAGGCATCTACACCTATTACAAAGCCGTGCTGGGCTCGTACAAGGATTTCGTCCCGAACCGCTACACACTCGGCTACTACATGGTCGGCAACAGCCGCGTCCACTACGGTCCCGGCATCTGGCAGGACGCGTTGACACGTGTCGGCAAACGCCCGTACGGCATCACGCCTTTTGCCCGTAGCCTGAAACTCACGCTAAACGAAAAGCGGGATTCCTTGTGGAACACCCGACACTTCCAGTCCCTTTTCATCCACCCGGACAGCGTGAAAAAGGCAAACACCTATTGCGATGCCAAACGTACCCTATACCGGGACAACTTCAGCGAACTGCAACAAATCTGGAAACGGGAAGCCGATCAAGTGAACCACTTGTTCGACACCATTCCCACCCGCAATGAACTATACGCGAACTACCACTACCCCGTGCCAACCCCCACGGGCGAAGTCATTGCCTATAAAGAAGGGCTGGCACAGGAAGGCGCCCTCGTGTTTCTTAAACCCGCGGGCGACGAGATAATTACCCGCACGGGTACTTTATACGATTACAAATTCGCATACAACAATCACACACTCGTGTGGTCTGAATACAAGGCGCACCCCCGCTGGCAACAAGGTGGAAAAATGGTACTCGCCACGTATGACCTGCTACGCAACAAATACCGCCGCCATCCGGCTCGCCAGAACCGTTACGCCCCGTTTACCGTGGACGACAACTGGGGGTTCGTCGAGGTCGATAAAGAAAATCAAGCCTCTCTCGTGATCATGGATGCCCGCTTGGAAAAAGAACTTTTCCGCTTGAAAGGAAACGGCACGGAATTATTCGTGCATCCCTCCCACGACGGTCAAGGCAATATCATCACCATCGTTGTCGACACACGCGGCAAACACATCGAATCCGTGAATATACGTACCGGGAAACGCACACCATTGACGGCAAACACACCCTACGAGATTGACAACCCCGTCGCCGCGGGCAACCGGATCATCTACCGGGGAGCCTTCGACACGAACAACTCGTTCTACTGTCAAGATCACCCGAACGATTTCGGTCACAACGCCTTGAACGCCAAATTCGGATTGCGCTATCCCCAACTGTCCCCCGGCAAAGACTCTCTTTATTTCTCGTTCTACACCGCGGACGGTTACAAACCGGCTAAAATAGCCGTCAACAGACTCGAAAACAACCCGATAGAAAAAGAAAAATTCCCTATCGCGAACACCGTGACACAACAGGAGGACTGGCAATTCGCGTTAAATACCGACTCCACCTATATCAGTCGGAAATACAACAAAACCCTCCACCTGTTCAACTTCCATAGCTGGGGCCCCATATTCCCGGATGTTGACGACACGGATGTTGATTTCGGTATTGCCGCCAGCTCACAGAACAAACTCAGCACGCTATTCCTCACTGCCGGATACGTGCGGGGCAAGGGATACAAACACGGTAATTGGCAAGTGAAAGCATCTTACAAAGGATTCTGGCCTATACTGGACTTGGAATTCAAAAGCGGACGCAACGACGACTTGTCCCAATCCTACGTGATAAATGACCAACAAACACAACAGAAAGACACGGTACGCGTGATTTACAAATCACAATACACCAAAGGAACCGCAACCCTGCAATTCCCTTTCAACCTGTCCAGAAAAAACTACTACCGCAACATCATACCTTACGTGAGATACGAATTACAAACCATCCATGACTATCACAACAAAAACGCCTATCTCCTGTCAAACCGCCGTTGGCAATCCATCCCGACCAACCACCCCTACGTCGGTATTATCGGGAAACCGGACAATATCACGCTTCAAATCATGCGCTACGGGCTTATCCTAAGCAACCAAACCCGCATGAGCGAACGGGACATCAACCCTCGCTGGGGACAGCGTTTAACCTTCGGGTACCAGCATACTCCTTTCGAGAATCTGGATTACGGCAATTCGACATGGGTAGAGGGGCGTTTCTATTTCCCCGGCTTCGCTCCCCACCATTCTTTTTCCCTCTATTTGGGACATCAGGACAAATCCCTGAAAGACCGGAGTTATTACAGCAATCAAATCCAGTCGCCCCGCGGGATCTCCCTGTACGGGTATGACCTCTCCACCCTGCACACCACGTACAGGATGCCGATTTGCTACCCGGACGCCCACGTGGGTCCCATCCTGTACATGAAACGAATCACGGCAGCCGCGTTTTTTGATGTCGGGCACGAGAAAAACCAATATTACAAAAAGACATTCTACTCCTACGGTATAGAGGCAACGGTCGATACTCATTTCTTTCGCCTCCCGTTCCCCATGAATCTGGGGTTCCGTTTAGGATACGAAACTAAAAAACAGTCCATGTTCGCGGACATGATATTCTCCGTGAGCTTCACTATCTAAACGACACGTTCCCCCCGACCGAGAGTAGACATGTCAAAACGCTTTTCTCCTGCCCTACTACCCCGTAACAAGGATTTTGGGCGGGTATTGGGCGGCTTGTAGGCGGCATCGCCCACTCATTGCCCACACTTAGCCCACTTATAGCCCACGTTTTAGTAAGAAATAAACATGTTTAACATTCAGACACAATCACACCAAACCACCCCACGGGCGGGCATTAAAACACCGCCACACACCCGATATGCCAGCCTTCCCCTAAATAAAGTATTGACTCAAGGTAGAATCCCCACCGTCTTCGGAAAGAATTTAGTTACCCTCCGCCTTCGGAAAACCCTTGTAATCCCTCCATCTAAAATCTAAAATTCAAAATTTAAAATCTAATTCAGGCAATCTTGTTGAAAATCCGGATTACTTTATCTAACTTAGGAGCAACCAAAAAACACAATTATGACTCTAAAAGAAGTTGCCGTATTACTTAACGCCCGGATAATCCACGAAAACGGTCATCTCGACAAGGTTATCCGCCACGCCTTCGCTGCCGACCTGATGAGCGACGTACTTCGTTTGGACACCAGCGAAATGCTGCTTATCACGGGACTTGCCAACCTGCAAGTCATCCGGACGGCGGAAATGTCAGATATCTGCTTTGTTCTGTTCGTTCGGGGAAAACAAGCCTCCCCCGACATGATAGACTTGGCAAAAGAATGTAACATTGCCATATTACAATGCAAACAAAGCATGTTCAAGGTATGCGGCGAATTGTACAAGGCCGGGCTGGAACCCATTTATTAAAACAACAAACATGGAATTTAGCTACAACATCGAAGGAGGAAACTTTTCCCGAGCCGGATCTGCTTCCAGCGAAGTAAAAAAAATACTCAAACAACTGAATGTCAATCCATCGGTACTAAAACGTATCGTTGTGGCACTCTACGAGGCTGAAGTGAACGTCGTCGCCCACGCTTACGAGGGCACGATGCAGGTAACCATCGCCCCAACCGTGATCACCGTCGTTATCAACGACCGGGGACCCGGCATACCGGACATCGAATTAGCCATGCAGGAAGGTTATTCCACGGCTTCCCCGGAAGTCCGGGAAATGGGCTTCGGCGCGGGGATGGGACTCCCGAACATACAAAAGAATTGCGACCGGTTAAGCATAGAATCAAAAGTAAACGAGGGAACGAAAGTGACCATGACAACGTATTTCAATTGAAAATGAAAAATTGAAAATTGAAAATGAAAAAACTCCTCCGTCAGCTTCGCTGACACCTCCTCTATAAACAGAGGAGGAGCTGGTGAATCTTGCCAAAGACGGTAATAGAAATTAAGAATGTAGAATGAAGCGTTGGTAGGTGGGGAGAAATCAATCTAAAATCTAAAATCGTTAAATCTAAAATTAAAAAGATGGAACCGTTTTACCACGCCTTGAAAGTAGCCCCGACCGCCTGTATCGGATGCACGCATTGCATGAGTCTATGCCCGACTCAAGCGATACGCATTCAAGACGGTTTGGCCACGATAAACAAAAACGCCTGTGTTGACTGCGGCATGTGCCTCAAGTCCTGCCCCAGACACGCGATATACGTGGAGCAAGACGATTTCAACCAAATATTCAACTTCAAACACAGGATTATTCTCCTGCCCACCGTGCTTTTCGGGCAATTCTCCGAAGAGATCACCGAGCAACAAATCTTCGCGGAACTCCACTCGATGGGATTCACGCAAGTCATTGAAGTGGCTCAAGCGTCGGGAATCCTAACAAAAGCGATGCGCAACTACATGCAGAAAAACTCGCACGACAGACCGTTCATCTCGGCATTCTGCCCCGCGGTCGTGCGCTTAATACAAGTACGTTTCCCCTCGCTGATAGACCATATCATCCCGCTCAAACAAGCCATGGATCTGGGAGCCATTTTTGTACGGAAAAAATACATCGACCAAGGTATTTCACCCGAAGACGTGGGTATCTTTTACGTGACTCCCTGCGCGGCAAAAATTGCCGCCGTGAAAAGTCCCGTGGGAGATGACGAATCGAATATCGACGGGGTTATCAATCTCGATTTCATATACAACAAAATACAAATGGGACTCACGCAACACCGGGACCAACCCGTCAATCCCGTTTCGGAACAAACTTACTTGTCCCCGGAGTCCATCGCATGGGCATTAACCGAAGGGGAAGCATCCAAATTTGAAGGACGCTGCCTCGCTATCGACGAGATTCACAACGTGATAGACATCCTCGAGAAACTGGAAAACGATGAATTGACCGATATCGACTTTCTGGAATTGAGGGCGTGCGACCACTCCTGCGCGGGAGGTGCTCTGGCGGTCAACAATCGCTTCCTGACCATCGAGCGTCTGCGCAAGCGCATGGAAACCAGCGAAAAGGTCAATCGCACCACTTCCGACGACATCCAACAATACGAGTCATACCTCTTCAAGGAGGGACAACTAAGCGGAGAAATCCCGCCGCGCTCCATCGAGCAACTGGACGAAAACATGCTCGTTGCCATGGAAAAAATGCAAAAACTCAATCGCATCATGGGAGTCCTGCCCCAGATAGATTGCGGTGCTTGCGGCGCCCCGTCGTGCCAAACTCTTGCCCGCGATGTCGTGCAATGCAAGGCAAAACTCAACCAATGCGTCTTCATGCAAAAGATACTTTGCGCGGAAGACCTCATGACGCCCGACGAATCTCTCGAACTATCCGAGAAAACGTGGGGCATCAAACGATTTGAAAAATAAAAGAAACATACATAAACCCAAACAAACAATAGCATTATGACAGTACAAGACATTATCTCGCGTTTAAATCTTACCGTTTGCTCGGGCAAAGAAGGATTGCAAAGAGAAATCAAAGGAGGTTACACGTCCGACCTGCTAAGCGACGTCATGGGACACGCGCAAGAAGGTGACGTGTGGATCACACTCCAAACACACAAGAACGTGATGGCTATCGCCTCGTTGAAAGAGATTGCCGCGATCATTCTCGTGAAAGGCCATGTGCCCGAAGAGGACACCCTCGCCGAAAGCGAGAACGAGAACATCCCGATTCTCTCCACCCCGTTACAGGCGTTCGAGATCACGGGACAACTTTATAAATTATTACACCCGTAATACCGCCCGTCATGGAAATCCGTGCCGACTTGCATATTCACACCATACTTTCACCTTGCGGGGATCTGGAAATGAGCCCCGCGAATATCATCGGCATGGCTTTGAGGAAAGGTATTTCACTCATCGGGATATCCGACCACAACTCCACCCGGCAAGCCCCGCTCATTCAAGAATTGGGAGAAAAACAGGGGCTTCGGGTGCTTTGCGGCACGGAAATCAACTCCATCGAAGAGGTGCACGCCCTCGCCTACTTCCCGACTCTGGAAAGACTCGCGGAATTTCAAACTTATCTGGATCATCACCTGCCGGACATAAAGAACAATTCCGACAAATTCGGCTATCAAGTAGTAGTCGATGCCGAGGAACAAATCACCTACGAGGAAGAACGTCTACTGATTTCAGCGCTGGATGTAGACCTCAACACCATAGAACGGGTAGTCCACTCCTTGGACGGCATCTTCATCCCGGCACACATCGACAAATCGCGTTTCAGCATCCTCTCGCAACTGGGATTTGTCCCCAAAGACCTGCGCTACGAGGCTCTGGAACTTAGCTTTCGCGTCACACCGGAAGAATTTATCCGGCAAAATGCCTATTTGTCCGGCAACCCGTTTATTCGCTCTTCCGACGCCCATTACGTGGACGACATCGGGAAAGTAACCACCACGCTTTCGCTACCCGATCTATCATTCGATTCCATCCGGAATGCCATACTGAATTTAAAATACAACATCAAGTAAAAAACGGGTGTACACGCTCCTCTAATAAGAATTTATCGCTATCTTCGCTCGTCAAATCAAGAAATATGAGCAAAAAACTCCAAATACATAATAGTACTGCCGAATTTCTTATCTTTCAATTAGAAAGCAAGGAAGAAGGAATCGAAGTATTATATCAAGATGAAACTCTTTGGCTCACGCAGGATGCTATAGCACTCCTATTTGATAAAGGTCGTTCAACAATAGCCGAGCACCTGCAAAATATTTTTCAAAGTCAAGAGTTGCAAGAAGACTCAGTTTGTCGGAAATTCCGACGAACTGCCACAGATGGCAAAGACTATGCTACCAAGTATTATAATTTGGACGCGGTAATATCAATCGGCTATCGCACAAACTCGGTACGAGCCACTCAATTCCGTCAGTGGTGTACATATGTACTTCGTCAATTTGCCATTCGAGGCTACGTGATTGACAAAAAGCGGATGGAGAACGGTACATTCATCAACGAGGACTATTTCGAGCATTTGCTTGCCGAAATTAGGGAAATTCGATTAAGCGAACGCCGTTTCTATCAAAAACTGACTGATATATACGCTACAAGCATTGATTACAACCGAGATGCACCGACAACACGAATGTTCTTTAAAAAAGTGCAGAACAAGATGCACTACGCTATTCATGGACATACTGCTGCAGAACTAATAGTTGAGCGAGCCAATGCAGAAAAAGAGCACATGGGACTTACCACATGGGAAAAGGCGCCTGACGGTAAGATTGTAAGAACGGATGTGGCTATTGCCAAGAACTACCTTAAAGCGGATGAATTAGAGTCGATGGGACGCATCGTCAACGCTTTCCTTGATTTGGCTGAAGATAGAGCAAAACGGCATATTCCCATGACTATGGAGGATTGGTCTACTAGAATAGATAAATTTTTGGATAGTGATGACCGCCCGATATTGACTGATACAGGAAAAATATCGGCAGAACAAGCCAAACTATATGCAGAAAGTGAGTTTGAAAAATACCGTATCATTCAAGACCGATTATTTCAATCCGATTTTGATAAATACAATACAGATAATCTGCTTGATTTTAATTGTGAAGAAAAATAATAATGAGGAGATAATTAAAGTTTGAAGAATTACTTCACCTTTATAGGTTAAATAAAGACAATTTTGAAATACCGAGATTATGTTCGTAGAATCCATGACCGCTGAAGAAATCATCAAGGAAACCAGACGGGACCTTGCGCTCCTTGAAAACTACAAGGAAAAAATATACCAACTCCACCGCCGGGATTTCCTTTTGGCTAAAAAATATCCCGTGACATTCCAGCATGAATGGGTATCGCCCGCCACACGCAACAAATGGCGCGTCACGATCACTTGTCACAGCAAAAAGACACGGGAAGCCCCCGAAATATACCACTACTCCCCTTACGTGACATCCCGGGGAGTCGGCGTCATTTTTCCTTTTTACGATCTGGATACCGAAGACTGGGCATTCAGCAGATTCACCGGACATTTTTTCAGCCGCTACCGCAACCGTTATTTGATACCCAACAATCTATGCACGCCCGGTATGGATGTCATTGATTATTTCATCAAAGATAACATATCCTTTTCTTTATCTGAAAAAAAGAAAGAAGACAATAGCTTCACTTGTTGCCTGAAAGACGGTATCGCTCTTGGTATTTTTGACTCGATTCTCACGGTTTTCCGCACGTTCGTATCACACGATATGCTCTTTAGAATACAGAAACGCTCCCTGCAATCCAGTATCGAGTATCAAAAAACACTGGACGATTTCCTCACGAACAAACTTCCCAATTCCTACAAGCAATACTGCCTGCAAGGACGAGTAGGACGGGTTGCAGGTCCCGAACCTATACCCCATCTATCCTTGGACGACGTGAAAGACCTCCTGAAAGATAAACCCAAAATACCGTTGTTCTCTCCACTCACGGGAAAAATCGAGTTCGAGGACTAAGGAAAGGGTTTATAAAGTCCGCGGATATCACGGTGCTTCATTCACGGCAGCAAAGCTGCCAAAGAAACAGTACACGTGCAGGTTTTCCCGTGTTCTTTTCCCCGTGCATCCCTAGGGATATTCTAAGGTACCTTAGATTGCAATTAATTGATTATTACATTATTATCACACTATTATTCTATTAACATATGATAACAATAGAATGACAAGGAGTGTAACCACTGGGAATCAATAGGATATACATGGGGAAAACTTTATTGTACGCGAACTTTTTTATAGTCGCCTTCGGCGAGTTGCAGGTTACAGGTTGCATTTGCCTTCTGCAAATTACAGGTTGCTTTTCTTGCGTTGTAGACTGTATTCAATATTCACAATCCGCTTAAGCGTAACACCCTCTCAATATGAACTTAAACCCCTCAAAAAACATCTCAAAAAACGAACGTTTAATACGTCGTTTTTTATTCCCGAAGTCGAAGAGCAGGCTATATCGCTATGTATATTGATATTTAATTTCTTAAAATCAAACCTGCTTTCTTTACATATTGGATTTATTGCCTATATTTGTACTCTAATTAAACGTTCATTTTTTGAATGTTCAAAACAAACCGAATGAACAGTAATAACGATAGAGTTGAAACATCAAAAAGCAAAACGATACTCGTTGCCGAGGACAACGAGAGTAATTTTCTTTTGGTCTTCACGGTGCTAAAAAAAGACTACTCTATCATCCGGGCACATAACGGCGTGGAAGCCATTGACAAATTCAAATCAGAAAGCCCGGATATTATTCTGATGGATATCAAAATGCCCGAAATGGACGGACTGACCGCCACCAGAAAAATCCGGGAATACGACACCCGAATCCCGATCATTGCCCTTAGCGCTTTCGCTTTTGAAACCGACAAACAAGAAGCCATATCAGCCGGATGTAATGATTATATCACGAAACCCGTGGACTTCAATTTACTGAGAGCAACACTTAAACGACACCAGACGGAATAATTATACCCCGCCATTCATATCATTGTTTTCCAACGCAAAGCTAAAAACATTCAGGGCACAACAATTAAGGAATAAATTCTTCATTAGAAGCAATCTATATTATTACAAGTTAAGGATAAAATGCTTGTTTCTATTAATAATTTAATTATATTTGAAGCGATTTTTCTCGCGATTGAAACTAAACGAGAGAAAAAAAGAAAAATTTATAAGAGCGTGCGAATCTTATTCAAGAAAAAAAGTGTAAATTAACAGGTGTGGAATGCAAACGTTATCGGACCATATCCTAGATATCGCCCAGAATTCAATACGAGCCAATGCCTCTCGTGTCGAAATCAGCTTGCAAGAGAAACCAAGTACGGATTCTCTTGTATTCACCATTCATGATAACGGACGCGGGATGGACGAAACCACGCTGGCAAAAGTAACCGACCCTTTTTTCACGAGCAGAACGGTACGCAAAGTGGGACTCGGCATACCCTTGTTGAAACAAAATGCCGAAGCAACGGGAGGGACACTGAAAATAGAATCAAAGGAAGGAGTGGGCACGACACTGGAAGCCAGTTTCTCTCTCTCGCACTGGGATCGTCCGCCAATGGGCGACGTGGCAGGTTCTATCGTGATACTTGTCTCGGCAAACCCCGACATTGAATTTATCTACCGTCACATCACGGAGAAAGGAGATTACACTTTTGACACGGAAGAAGTAAAAGAAATCATGGAAGGAGTACCCATTAACGATCCTGAAATCGTTATGGCTCTGCGCCAGATGATACGGGAAAATATAAAAGAAATAACACAAACAACATAAGACAAAATAACCTTAATCATTTAATAATGGAAAAAATTAAATCACTTGCAGACCTCAAACGTATTAAGGAAAACGTGCAGACGAAGATCGACCTTCGCGAGAAGAGCGAACAGGTAGAGAACTTGGTTCAGATAAAAGTAGCCATGGCAACTTGCGGTATCGCCGCGGGTAGTAAGGAAACCATGAATTATTTCATCGAGAACCTCGAGAAGAACGGGATCACTGCCGTTGTCACCCAAACGGGATGCATGGGATACTGCTATGCGGAACCGACAGTTGAGATCACCAAGCCGGGAAAAGACCCGATCGTTTTCGGTCACGTTACCACGGAAAGAGCGGAAGAAATCATTCAAAAGTATTTAAAGAATGACGAGCTGGTGGCTGACATCATTCCGGTTAATTTTGATACAATCAGAGACAGATAAAACAACTAATCAAAAACCCGAATATCTATGAGTTATAAAATGCATGTCCTCGTTTGTGGTGGAACGGGATGTAGAGCATCTGCCAGCCAACAGATCATTACCCGGCTGGAAGAAAGTTTAAGAGAGAAAAACTTGGACGACGAAGTTCAAGTGATCGCTACCGGTTGTTTCGGTTTCTGCGAGAAAGGACCGATCGTGAAAATCATGCCGGACAACACTTTCTACGTTCAAGTGAAACCGGAGGACGCAGAGGAGATCGTGAACGAACACGTGATCAAAGGAAGAAAAGTAGAGAGATTATTATACAAGGATCCGGAAAAGAAAGAAGCCGTGAGCGACTCCAAGCACATGGGATTCTACAAAAAACAACTCCGGATTGCTTTACGCAACTGCGGATTCATCAATCCCGAAAACATCGAGGAATACATCGCGCGTGACGGGTACTCCGCCCTCGCGAAATGTATCACCGAACTGAAACCGGAAGAGGTAATCCAAGAAATCAAACTGTCCGGCTTGCGCGGTCGCGGCGGCGGCGGTTTCCCGACAGGATTGAAATGGGAATTTGCCAGCAAATACCCGGCTGACCAAAAATACGTGGTTTGTAACGCCGACGAGGGTGACCCGGGTGCTTTCATGGACCGTTCCATCATGGAAGGTGACCCCCACTCCGTTATCGAGGCAATGGCCATCTGCGGGTACAGTATCGGGGCTACCAAAGGTTTGGTATACATCCGCGCCGAATACCCGCTTGCTATCCAACGTTTGAAAATCGCTATCCAGCAAGCTAAAGAATACGGGCTGTTAGGAGAAAGTATCTTCGGTACCGATTTCTCCTTCGAAATAGAATTACGCTACGGCGCGGGGGCATTCGTGTGCGGGGAGGAAACCGCGTTAATCCACTCTATGGAAGGACACCGCGGGGAACCGACCATGAAACCGCCCTTCCCGGCTGAATCCGGTTATTTGAATCGCCCGACCAACGTGAACAACGTGGAGACTTTGGCGAACATCCCGGCTATCATCATGAAGGGAGCCAACTGGTTCAACAAAATCGGAACGGAGCGTTCCAAGGGTACGAAAGTATTCGCCCTCGCCGGAAAAATCAACAACGTGGGACTTATCGAAGTACCCATGGGAACCACTTTGCGCGAAGTGATCTACGAGATCGGCGGCGGTATAAAGAACGGCAAGAAATTCAAAGCCGTACAAACAGGGGGGCCTTCCGGCGGTTGCTTGACCGAGAAACACCTTGACGTGCCGATTGATTTCGACAACTTGCTGGCTTCCGGCTCCATGATGGGATCAGGTGGTATGATCGTCATGGACGAAGACGACTGTATGGTATCCGTGTCCAAATTCTACCTTGAATTCACGGTAGAGGAATCCTGCGGGAAATGTACGCCCTGCCGTGTAGGAAACAAACGCCTTCACGAGATACTGGATAAAATAACCCAAGGCAAAGGCACGATGGAAGATATCGACACGCTGAAAAACCTCAGCCGCGTGATCAAGGATACAGCCCTTTGCGGGTTGGGACAAACATCCCCGAACCCGGTACTGTCTACCCTTGATAATTTCTACGACGAATATCTGGCACACATCAAAGACAAGAAATGCCCGGCAGGACAATGTAAGGCATTATTGATGTACCATATCGATCCGGAACTGTGTATCGGTTGCGGGTTGTGCGCGCGCAATTGTCCCGTTGACGCTATCGTGGGAGAACGGAAAGAAGTGCATTTCATCAACACGGCAAAATGTATCAAGTGTGGTGCTTGTATGGAGAAATGCAAGTTCAAAGCAGTTAGCACGAGATAATTGAAAATTGAGAATTAAAAATTGAAAATTGCTTAGGCAACCTGCTAAGCTAAGGAGATTTTAAAGATGGAAAATAATATAACACTAAAAATAGATAACCGAGAAATCAGCGTTCCCAAGGGAACCACGATTCTTGAGGCAGCCCGGGAACTGGGTATCGACATCCCCACCCTTTGCTACATGAACCTGAAAGATTTGTGCATCAAGAACGCCCCGGCATCTTGCCGTATCTGCGTGGTCGAGGTGGAAGGCAGAAAAAATCTTGCCCCCTCTTGCGCCACCCGGTGCGAGAACAATATGGTGGTACGTACCAACACCATGCGCGTGTTGAACGCCCGTAGAACCGTACTCGAACTGATGCTGTCGGATCACCCGTCAGACTGTTTGGTCTGCGCCAAATCAGGCAATTGCGAATTACAGGACACGGCCATCAAATTAGGTATCCGTGAAATTCCGTTCGCCGGCGAGAAATCAGAATTCAAAGTGGATTTGTCACCCTCCATCCGCAGGGATGCAACCAAATGTATCTACTGCCGCCGTTGCGAAATGATGTGCAACGACGTGCAGACAGTCGGTGCGTTAGGCGCCGTGAACCGCGGGTTCGCCTCCGTGGTAATGCCCGCGTTCGATGACGCGTTGATAGACTCGGAATGTACATTCTGCGGCCAGTGCGTTGCCGTGTGCCCGGTAGGTGCCTTGACCGAATTGTCACACACCAATCGCCTGATCAACGATCTGGCTAACCCGGACAAAACCGTAATCGTGCAAACGGCTCCCGCCGTTCGTGCCGCCTTGGGTGAAGAGTTCGGTTTGGCAGCCGGAACATCCGTTACCGGAAAAATGGTCGCCGCTTTACGCAAACTGGGCTTTGCCAAAGTATTCGACACCGACTTTGCTGCCGACTTGACCATCATGGAAGAAGGAACCGAATTGTTGGGACGTCTGAACGCGTTCCTGAATGGCGACAAAGAAGTGAAATTACCGATAATCACGTCATGCTGCCCGGGTTGGGTGAACTTCTTCGAGAAACAATTCCCCGATTTGCTGGACAGACCGTCAAGCGCACGTTCCCCGCAACAAATGTTCGGGGCGATAGCCAAAACTTACTGGGCTGAAAAAATGGGTATCAAACGCGAGAACTTGATCGTGGTATCCGTGATGCCTTGCCTCGCGAAGAAATTCGAGAGCGAGCGTGACGAGTTCAAGACAGACGGTGACCCGGATGTAAATTACTCCATCTCCACGCGCGAATTGGCAGCCTTAATCAAAGAAACGAACATCAACTTCATGCAGCTGGAAGACGAAGACTTCGACGCGCCGTTAGGTGAATCCACGGGAGCCGCTGTTATCTTCGGCGCCTCGGGTGGCGTGATGGAAGCCGCCCTGCGTACCGCTTACGAAATCCAAACGGGTAAAACGTTGGAGAACGTGAACTTCGAAGGCGTGCGGGGTATCGAGAACTTGAAGGAAGCAATCATCGACGTGGACGGATTCGAATTGAAAGTCGCCGTGGCTCACAGCTTGGGCACAGCACGCAAATTGATGAATGACCTGCGCGCGGGTAAATCACCGTACCACGCGATCGAAGTGATGGCTTGCCCCGGCGGATGTATCGGTGGTGGCGGTCAACCGTTCCATCACGGGGATTCTGCCCGTATCATGGCCCGTTCCAAAGCTCTTTACACGGAAGACTCGGAAAAAAGCTTCAGAAAGTCGCACCAGAACCCGTACATCATCTCGTTGTACGAAGAATTCTTGGGCAAACCCATGAGCGAGAGAGCACACCATTTATTGCACACGTGCTATTTCAACAGAGGAAAAGAGATTATTGAACAATAATTATTCGGAAATATCATTATGACACAAATATCATTAGCAAAGTGCAAAGTTGACCAGCTGGTAAAACTGTGTGAAGAGTTCGGAAACCAAGAGGGCGAATTGATCAACGTCTTGCACAAAGCGCAGGAACTGGTCGGTTACCTTCCCAGAGAAGTACAGGAAGTTATCGCGCGTCAACTAAATATACCCGTTTCAAAAGTGTACGGGGTCGTGACCTTCTATTCTTTCTTCACCATGACTCCGAAAGGGGAACACCCGATTTCCGTGTGCATGGGAACAGCCTGCTACGTGCGGGGCGCGGAGAAAGTACTGGATGAATTCAAACGAGTTCTGAAAATCAACGTCGGGGAAACTACCGCCGACGGGAAATTCTCTCTCACCAGTTTACGCTGCGTGGGAGCTTGCGGACTTGCCCCGGTTGTATTGATCGGAGAAAAAGTGTACGGTCGGGTAACTCCCGGAGAAGTCGAGAAAATTCTAAAAGAATTTGAATAAAGTAAAGGGGCGGTCAGTGTGATCGCCCCTTTATTATTTTTATACAGTTTATTAATTTTAGATTGAACGATTTTAGATTTTAGATTGAACTCCTCCGTCAGCTTTGCTGCCACCTCCTCTATAAACAGAGGAGGAACTAAAATACAGTCTTGAACGCTAGAGAAGCAACTTGCCGAAGGCAAATGCAACCTGTAACCTGCAACTCGCCGAAGGCGACTAAACCGTGGTAAAATCACTTTAACGGTAACGAGAAGCAAAAATCAGATCCCGCACCGGGTTTCGATGTAAACCAGAGTTGCCCGTTATTTTTAGCCACAAAGTCCTTGCATAACAACAAGCCTAAACCAGAACCTTCTTCGCTATTCGTTCCGAACGTGGTAAAATGAGTTGCCTCGTTCAACAATTTCGGCTGATCTTCCTCTTTTATCCCGCATCCTTTGTCTGACACGATCACTATGACCTCGTTCAGCCCGTTTCTCTCGTCCATTCTTGTCTCAACACGTGTTGTAACTGTCGTATCCTTATGACTGAACTTTATAGCATTAGAAATCAAATTACGCACGACCGATTTAATCATCTCTACATCCACCACGACCTCGACACTCTCGATTGAACGTTCTAATGCCAAAGCGATTGACTTACTTTCGGCGATCGGTTTAAACACCTCGATCACGCCGTCAACAAGCCCCACGAGGTCGATCGGCTGAGGTACATTCGACAACTTGCCCAACTGACTCTTCGTCCATTTCAAAAGATTATCCAGCAACGAGAACACTTCCTCGGAAGTCTTATTCGCCATTTCCAGCATCTCGAATACATCTTGGGGAACCGAGCCCGGTTCGATGCTCATCATGATGGTATTACACAACATCTTTATCGATGCCATAGGCGACCGCAAATCATGAGCGATAACCGAATAGAGTTTATCCCGTCCGGCAATAGTCTTTCTCAACTCTTCCGTCTGTCTCAGAATAATACGCCGGGCATCCACCAAAGAAAGCTGGTGCTCCACACGAATCAGTAATTCCTCCCTGCGGAACGGTTTGGAAATAAAATCATTCGCGCCCAGTTGGAAACCCTTCACAACGCTGGCGGAATCATTCAAAGCGGTTAAAAATATAATCGGTATCTCGGCTTGTGACGGTTCCACCTTCAAGCGTCCCGCTACCTCGAACCCGTCCATGTCCGGCATCATGACATCCAATAAAACCAAATCCGGGGACTCACTCTTCACCTTCTCCAAAGCCTCCGTCCCGTTCATGGCGTAAATAATATTAAACCCCTCACGTCCAAGCAATGCTTTCAATAATAAAACATTTGACTGAACATCATCCACAACCAATATTTTATATTCAGCTGGATTTATCTTCATACACATCATATTTTAAATAACGCACGTAATTACAGCCACAAATGTACAAACTATAATTCATTTTTATGGCATCTTTCCGACGATAGTTTTTAACTTTCCACCTCTTGTTACCCGTGTCATGGCATCACATTTTCCCTCGTTCGAAATATAAAACGAATGAATATTCAAAAAAATAAGTTTTTAATACATAAAACTAGCAAAAACTGCTCTATGTCGTAGTAATGTTGTATATTTGTATTATCAAAAAGAGAGAGCGTTTGTTATGAGTAAGAGTATTTTAATTGTTGATGATAAGCCTGAAATAGCGAAAGTTATCACAATACAATTATCCAAAGACTATGATGTGCACTCGGAAAGCAATCCGATAGAAGCACTAGCATGGATGCACGCCGGGAATATTCCGGATCTGATTATTTCCGATGTCAATATGCCGGAAATGGACGGAAAGACATTCCTGAAACACCTGAAAGCCAGTTCCATGTTCAACTTTATCCCGGTCATTATCTTATCCAGTCTGGAGAGTAGTAACGATCGGATCGAGTTACTGGAAGCAGGGGCTTCTGATTTCGTGCTAAAGCCTTTTAATCCGCAGGAATTAAAAATCAGAGTCCGGAATTTATTGAGATAACAGCATGTATGCCTATTATATCGGGGAAAATCCGGATTGGATAAAAAGAATATCCGAGAATCTGGAAAATGAGATTACTGTTTTCAGTAACCCCATTAAAACGATATTGTTTATAAACAAACAAGACAGGCACGAAGATTCCCCCGTGTACATCTTCATCGAATCCCGGAACAAAGAACAAGACCTCCAATGGTTGGAAGCCACGGTAAGCAACAACGTGAAAGATGTATACATACTTCTTCTCACGGATAAAGTCGTGAAAGAATACATCCCGCAATATTTGCAGGCGGGAGCGAATGAAGTCATCGATATCAATTCTTCGGCAGAAGATATCCAAACCACGTTGGCTTTTCTCCCGAAACTTAAACTTTACCAAACGGCAAAAAAGAACAGTTGTCCCCGCAGATTCAAACTTCCTCTATGGAAACGGATTTTTGACATCACGTTCTCGACCATCGCGCTCCTGTGCCTCTCCCCGTTCCTGCTCCTGACCGCTCTCGCGATACGGTTGGAAAGTAAAGGCCCTATCGTTTACAAATCCAAAAGAGTGGGGAGTAATTACGATATATTCGACTTCTTAAAATTCCGTTCCATGTACATGGATGCGGACAAACGACTGAAAGAATTTCAAGCTTTAAATCAATACCGGGAAGAATCCGCGGAAGAACAGCCAAACACTCAAAATATTACCGCAACGAACGATACCACACTCTTGGTTGCCGATGATTTTATCACGACCGAACAAGAGTTGTTAAAGAATCGCCGTACACAACGGAAAAACGCCTTCGTGAAATTCGAGAACGACCCGCGTATCACCAGAGTCGGACGCTTTATCCGGAAATACAGTATCGATGAACTCCCGCAATTAATCAACATCCTGAAAGGAGATATGTCTATCGTGGGAAATCGTCCCCTCCCCCTGTACGAGGCGGAATTACTAACCACGGACGAATACATCGAACGCTTTATGGCTCCCGCCGGGTTAACCGGTTTGTGGCAAGTCGAAAAACGAGGCGACCAAGGAGCCTTATCCGCCGAAGAACGAAAACAATTGGATATAAAATATGCCCGGGACTTTTCGTTCTGGACTGACATAAATATTATTTGCAGAACATGCACGGCGTTTGTGCAGAAAGAGAATGTGTAATTAACAACGTTTTAGCAAGATGGACACGAAATATATTATCATCGGTTGTCTTTTATTTTTAAACCTTGTTTGCTTGGGACAAAACAGGCAAACAACGGACTCTGTGCCAAATCCCACAAGATTCATCCCACAGACATTAACAACCAATGAATTCATCAATTATCAACTGCCTCCATTGGATACCCTATTCGAAAGCGCAAAGAAAAATCCTCGTCTAAAAGCAATACAAGCCTCCATCGAAGCTGCCCGCAACGATTTGAAAGTAGCAAAGCGGGATTGGTGGCAGTACTTTTCCGTGCGTGCAGGATATAATTATGGTATTCTGGGTACTTACACTGACCAAGAAACACAATACACTCCATTAACTACAGTTTATTCGGGAGCGACTCAAAGCAGTTGGTCTGTCGGGGCAAATATCAGCATTCCTTTTGACAAACTATTCACTCATCGCCCCACGGTAAAAAAACAGCAAGAAGTTATTAAGAATATCGAATACACACAACAGATTGAATTCAATTTAATTAAAAATGAAATTATTGAATTATACTGCGGTATTCAGTATCAACTAAGACTACTAAAGTTAGCAACGGAAACCATTACTCTATATAACGCAGAATACAAAGTTGCAGAATTGGATTATATTAATGACAAAGGTAACAAGAACAGATTACTAAGTGATCTCAAAGGTTCTCAAAAAGATGCTAAAATAGAATATGAAAAAATTATTAGTCAACTTAATATCATGTTCTTGAAGTTGGAAATAATTAGTAATATGCAATTTAGGAATAAATAATTATGAAATATATCACTTATTTTATCAAATTCTTTTACCGGATTCGTTTTTGGTTACTTATTGCACCCGTTATCGTTGCGCTATTAGTTTATTGGAAAACCAATAAAACACCACGCAACTATACCGCAAATTGTTCCATATACACGGGTATTATCACAGGTGTAAATATTCTATCTGAAAGTGGAATTACCACAACCTCCTACACGCAAGGCAGTATGATGGATAATTTACTCAATATCATTACTTCCGATCAAACATTAAAACAAGTATCCTTACGTTTATATGCCCGAATCATGGTATACGGGGATCCCAATAAAGATAATACGTATGTAAATGCTTCCAATTACCGATACTTACATGACCGCGGAGCTTCAATACATCATTTGATAGACAAGAGTTCCGAAAAAGATTCGATTAACGAACAGCGCACATACGAAAATCTACTCGCTTACGAAACAAATGACCCCTCGAATTACGTGTATGGAATATATCAATGGAATCTCCCTTACGTAAATCGTGAATCATTACAAAAAATAGATGTCAAACGTATTGGTAACAGCGACGTACTCTCAATTTCATATTCTTCAAATGATCCCGGAATTGTCTACCAAACACTACTTATATTGATTGATGAATTCAACAAACAATACCAAGAACTACGTTTTGGCGAAACAAATCATGTTATCGAATATTTCCGGAAAGAACTAGCAATTATTGGCAAGGATCTCCAAAACGCAGAAGATACTCTCACCAATTATCGAGTTAAAAAGCAAGTTATCAATTACGAAGAAGAAACAAAAGCGGTTGCTGCATTAAATCGGGATTATGAACTACAATATTGGCAATCTCTGAACGAATACAATGTTTCTGATAGTATCAAAAGGGAATTAGAAGAAAGAATGCAGTTACATTCTGAGATTGTTCAAAATAATAGTTCATTTATTTTCCACAATAATAAAATCAGCGAAATCGATGAAAAACTCGCTATAGCAAAATACTACCCGGATAACACCATATCACGAGTTCCAATCGATTCGCTCAATCAAGAATTAGAACTACACAAACGAGCTTTATCAAAAGCTCTTGAAAAGATGGATTATCTTAAATACAGCAAAGAGGGTATATCCAATGCAAGTGTTATAGAAGAATGGTTGAAACAAGTTATCTCGTATAAAAAAGCCGAAGCTGAATTAAAAGTATTAAATCTGCGGAAAATACATATGGCTCAGAAATATTCTCATTTTGCTCCAATCGGTTCAACTCTAACACGTAAAGAGCGTGTAGTAAACATCAACGAAAGAAAATATATGGCCATATTAGATGCTTTAAATGCAGCATTATTAAAGCAAAAGAGTATTCAAATGAATTCTGCAAGTTTAAAAGTGATGAATGCTCCTTATTATCCTTTAGTTTCTACGACTGCAAGTAAACACAAACTATTGACTATCGGAGCTTATATTGCAGCCTTAATATTCACGATATTCTTTTTCTTGATTATTGAAATATTGGATCACACTTTACACAATGTTTTCAAGGCCGAACAGCTTACAGGAAGCAAAGTTCTAGGAGTTTTCACCCGCCAATTATCTTTCGCTGCCAGAAGGTATAATAAAACGTACACAACACTTTCAACCCAAACATTATGTAACTCCTCAGTAACTTATTTCAAACCGGACCAAAGTAATATCATTAATTTGATCAGTAACGAACCGGGAGAAGGGAAAAGTTATATAATGGAACAAATCGCTCAACAATTTACTGATCGCGGTTTTGATGTAACGCAATTATCATGGCAAAACGAATTTCAAACAGATGCTCAATCTTTTATCCAATCTTTAAATTTGGAAGAATTGGATAATCCGGAAAAAACAACACTGAAAGACAGAATCATTATCGTGGAATATCCTTCATTAAAAGACGCAGCATTAACAGCAAATATTTTACAAAATGTCAGTCTGAATTTACAAGTTGTAGACTCCAGACGTACTTGGAAAAATACAGACCAACAATTATTTGAACGGACAAGAGAAATGTGTAATAAAACACCACTGTTTTTAGTTTTGAATTACACGAAACGAGATGCTGCCGAGGATATAAACGGATTGATGCCACCTTATAGCTTTTTCCGCAAATTATTATACAGATTAGCCCAATTGGGATTAACGGCAAATGATAAACCGTCACGTAATGTTTAAAAATGGCTCGTCCTATATAACCACGGTCGCATTTATTATCGGTTTATGCGCTATATATCTACTAACGTTGAAGGGTGGAATCATTCCAACTCTTCTTTTTGCTTGTTTACCTTTACTAGCTATAATTACAGCAAGAGTTAGTCAAAAACAATATTATTTCTATGCTTTTTTTATTATAAATTACATCATATCAGGTATCAGCAGATATTTCCCAATGAAAACCGGTATGATAATGCTAGGACTTACACTTGGCATCGGATGTATCCTTTTTCTCAAAAACATTTTTCAAACATACGAATGGAAACGTAGTTTCAATCTCTTGACTATCTTATGGGCGATATGGTTCCTCTATTGCCTATTTGAACTTTTCAATCCATATTCAGTTACAGATGCATGGTTTATTGCTATAAACGGATATGCCCTTTTCCCATTAATCAGTGCCATTATTATTCCAGTCCTTTTCCGTCGCTTCAAGAATTTTTACTGGCTGTTAATTATATGGGCTATTTTATCTCTATTTGCTGCATTCAAAGGATACTGGCAAAAAAGTCATGGTTTTGATGGGGCTGAATTATATTGGTTATTTGTAGAAGGTGGTGCCAAAACTCATATCATTTATTCGGGGATACGCTATTTCTCGTTTCTTTCCGATGCCGCCAATTTTGGCATTACCATGGGACTCTCAATGACTATATTCGGGATTTCTGGTTTCTTCGTCAAAGCACGTTGGGCGAAATGCCTATTTTGGCTAACTGCACTTGCATCATTATACGGATTAATGATATCCGGAACACGAAGCGCTGTAGCTGTTCCTCTAGCAGGATTATGTATCTACACTATATTGTGCCGAAGTATCAAAAATTTACTCATCGCCGGTAGTTTATTTGTTATTGTTATTTTATTCTTAACACAAACGACAATTGGCAATAGTAATTCATTAATCCGACGGGTCCGTTCAACTTTCAATAAAGAGGACGCTTCTTTTAAAGTTAGAGGGGAGAACAAAACAAGAATGATACCTTTAATGCGAGATAAACCTTTTGGCATCGGATTAGGATTAAGCGGGAAACGTTCTAAACGTTTCGATGTAAATGATAAACTATCGGAATTGCCACCCGATTCCTTACTTACGATGTACTGGATCGAAACGGGAATCATCGGCATCTCACTCTATCTTTCGCTATTAGTAATCATTTTTATACGAGCCTCATATATCGCCATGTTTATCGTTAAAGACAAACAACTGAGAAACATTTTATTCTCAATCATTGCAGGACTTGCCGGAGTATTTGTAGCAGCTTACGCGAATGATATCACAACCTATCCCAATGGAATCCTCATCAATATTTTATTTGTATTCCTGTTTGTTGCACCCTATTATGATAAAGAATTAGCCGAGCATGAAGCAACAGCCTGATATATCCATTGTTACTATTAATTACAACGGTCTACAAGAGACAGAGCAATTAATAGAATCCCTACAACAAAACCCTCAAAAATGTTCGTACGAGGTCATTGTCGTGGATAATGGGTCAGTACAGAATGAGGCAAAAATATTGCAGGCAAAATACCCATACATTCAGAGCATCCGCAGTGAACGGAATCTAGGCTTTTCTGGGGGTAACAATTTAGGTATTTGTGTTGCAAAAGGAAAATGTATCTTCCTGCTGAATAACGATACGCTTGTATCTGACGATAGTTTGGTCTATTTATATGAAACACTGATGAGTTCATCAGACATCGGAGCCGTAAGTCCGAAAATCAAATTTGCCTTTCCGCCCCGGAACATACAATTCGCGGGATTCACCCCGTTAAGCAAATATACATTACGCAACCGGGCTATCGGTTATAATGAACCGGATAAAGGTCAATTTGACGTTCCGAAAGCAACCCATTTTCTTCATGGAGCAGCCATGATAGTAAAACGTGAAGTAATAGAAAACATCGGATTGATGCCAGAAATCTATTTCCTTTACTATGAAGAAATGGATTGGTGTACCCGGATGCGGAATCACGGGTATCAACTCCGGTATGAACCCCGTTGCACGATATACCACAAAGAAAGTTGCAGCACGGGAAAAGACAGTCCGTTAAAGACCTACTATCTCACCCGCAATCGTCTGTTATACACGTGGCGAAACCGACACGGGAGAACATTGTTTATTTCGTTAATCTATCAGCTTCTAATTGCTGATTTCAAAAATATTGTCGTAAATTTACTACATGCAAAATCGGCACAAGCAAGAGCTATTTTTGAAGGGTGTGTAGACTTTTTTCGTTTAAAACATAAAAGGGAATAATATGAATATTCAGGAAATCTTATATCTATTCGAATATATATGTTGGATTTTGGCAAGCATTGCCGTGGCGTATCCGTTAATATATTCTCTTGCTTCTCTGGGGACAAGAAAATCATATTACCCGCAAGCAAAGAAACAACATCGATTTGCCATACTTTTTCCCGCCTACAAAGAAGACCGGATAATCGTATCCGTCGTGGAATCTTTTCTAAAACAGAACTACCCGCGGGAACTTTATGACGTGGTTGTTATATCCGACCACATGCAAGAGGCAACCAATGACCGTTTATCACAACTCCCGATCACCTTACTAAAGGCAGACTATCCCGAAAGTTCCAAGGCGAAAGCGCTTAATTTTGCCATGAATCACTTCCGACAGGACGAATTTGATATTGTCGTGATTCTGGATGCAGACAATGTTGTCGATACAAATTTCTTACAAGAAATAAACAAAGTCTTTGATGCCGGGATACAAGCCATTCAGGCACACAGGACAGCTAAAAACCGCAACACGGAAATTGCCGTGTTGGATGGCCTCAGTGAAGAAGTGAATAATTCCATCTTCCGTCGCGGACATGTAAGATTAGGAGTTTCCTCTGCCCTCATCGGTTCCGGAATGGCTTTCAATTACCAATGGTTCCATGACAATGTCAAATATCTATCTACCGCGGGCGAGGATAAAGAGTTGGAAATTCTACTACTTAAACAAAGAATTTTTATAGAATACTTGGACGAGGTATACGTGTATGACGAGAAAACTCAAGGAGAAAAAGGCTTCTACAATCAGCGCCGCCGCTGGTTGGCTACCCAATTCGCCCAGTGGGGACGTGTTTTCAAGGATCTTCCGAAAGCTATTATCACCGGAAATATCGATTATAGCGATAAATTGATTCAATGGATGCTCCCCCCTCGCCTAATTTTGTTTGGTGGAATTATCGTGATGGGATGCGTTATGCAAATTGTAGATTGGCCGCTTGCACTGAAATGGTGGGGATTGTTTCTCGTCATGGGCATCACGCTATGCCTCGCCATACCGGATAAACTCGTTGATGAGCAATTCAAAAAATCAATCAACAAACTCCCCCTGTTATTTATCATGATGGTAGCTAATTTATTCCGGATGAAAGGCATGAATAAAAAGTTTGTCACCACCGAAAAAAACGGTTCTTCCACCCTATAATATTATGCCCATGAAAATAGCAATTGAAGCACAACGGATTTTTCGGACAAATAAACACGGGATGGATTTCGTGGCTCTCGAAACAATTCGAGAACTACAGAAGACTGATCACGAGAACGAGTACTATATACTGGTCGCTCCCGGAGAAGACCGATGCTTACAGGCATCGGACAATGTCCATATTGTCGAAATAAAATGCCCGACTTATCCCTTGTGGGAACAAGTCGCCTTGCCTTCGGCTATACGCGAGATAAAACCGGATATCATACACTGCACAAGCAACACCGCCCCTTTATTCTGTCCGGCGCCACTTGTTCTCACGTTGCATGATATCATTTTCCTTGAAAAAAGGGCACACAACAATAAATCCATGTACCAGAATATGGGCTGGTATTATCGCCGTTTTGTTGTTCCCCGCGTATTGGCAAAATGCAAACAAATCATCACCGTATCACAGTTCGAATGCAACAGGATTCGTGAAACATTACATCTGCCGGAAGAACAGATTATCGCCATTCATAACGGTTTTAGTAACCGCTTCCATCCTTTGAAAGAAACTTATACCGTCACGAAAAAATATATACCTGCTAAAGAATATTTATTTTTCCTCGGTAACACCGATCCGAAAAAGAATACTCCATGCACACTAAAAGCATATAGCATTTACGTGAAACAATCTTCAAATCCTCTCCCTTTGTTGATCGCAGATTTAAAAGAAGAAGTCATCCATCAGATATTAAAACAGGAAGGAATTGAAGAAATAAAACCTATGCTCTATTCCCCCGGGTATATCACTCATTCTGACCTTCCGGCAATTTACAATGGCGCTAAAATATTCCTTTACACGTCATTGCGGGAAAGTTTCGGGATTCCGTTGTTGGAAGCAATGGCGTGCGGTACTCCGGTCGTCACGTCCAACACCTCCGCAATTCCCGAAGTCGCAGGAGAAGGCGCAATACTGGTAGACCCGACGGATGCCGACGCAATTGCCGCTCAGATATTGAAACTGGAACAAGATGCAGGGTATCGTGAACAACAAATCGCCTATGGACTGGAAAGGACTAAACAATTCTCTTGGCAACATACGGCGGAACAGTTATTAAAAGTATATCAATCTATTAAAAAGCAAGATCATGAGTGACTATATATCCATTATCAGCTCGCTAGCTATATTTCTATTCCCATACATT
Organism: Butyricimonas muris; assembly: GCF_046365375.1. NCBI lineage: Bacteria > Pseudomonadati > Bacteroidota > Bacteroidia > Bacteroidales > Odoribacteraceae > Butyricimonas > Butyricimonas muris. Next base: position 55,814 of record NZ_JBKEIT010000005.1, read on the forward strand.
GGACGGAAGTGGTTTAACATCCAGCTACTAAGTTCTACGGTGGTCAGCCTAGGGCTACTCGGAACTTTCGGGGGAATCATGTATGGTTTATGGCTTTTTAATGTCGAACAAATAGACCTTTCCATTCCTCAATTATTGGAAGGACTGAAAACAGCATTTCTGACCTCTATCGCAGGAATGTTAGCATCCTTATTGCTTAAACTTACTCCCACAGTCTATGGGATGAAGAAAGAAGAGGAGCACCAAGAAGAATTCACGGATAAACAATTATTCGAATTACTCGGAAACATCGAGAAAAACACGAAGACTGCAGATTCCAATGAATTTATTCAAGTAATCAAGCAATCAAACGAACGTTTGGGAGATAACTTCCAATCCTTAAATGATAATCTTTTGAAAATAACTTCCCGGGAACTCTCTTTAAACACGGAAGCCCTTACTGAAACATTACAAATGGTCATCGCCCGTTTGGATAACAAGGTATCAGAACAAATAAATCAAACGATTCTCAAAATACACGATATACAAGAACAACAATTGCAATACATGGCACATGCCCAAGAGTTCACGCAAACCATGCAGGAACAACTCCGTGATACACTTTTAAAACTGGAAGAAACGAACAAGAATATCGAAACGTTCTTGGGAAAAACCAATAACATGAACATGAAACAGAGTCATGCTTTCATGGAGCAAGTGTCATCATTCGGCGATTTCATAAAAGGTTCCGAACAACAAATGAATTCGCAACTGACCCGAATGGAAGAAAAATACGAGCGGGAATTAACTGAATTGGAGAAGTTTACCAAAACGTTAATGACCATTGTTAAAAAACTATCCATAGATCATGATACTCTTTACAAAAAAATGAATGACAGTGAATAAACCATCTATTTGTAAATCATGAAGATATTTAAATCATCAAAAGAAGAAAACCAATGGATGTCAATCTCGGATTTGATGTCTGTACTCATGATTATCTTTCTTTTTATTTCCATCGTGTACATGAGAAGTGTAAGTCAAAAAAATAATCAAATAACCTCCATAGCACAGACGTATGAAAAAACACAAGTGGAAATTACTCATAATTTAAAGGAGGAATTCGCAAAGAATCTCCAGATTTGGAATGCAGTTCTGGACTCATTAACTCTTTCCATCCGTTTCGAGAATCCCGAAATTCTATTTAAAGTGGGAAGTGCAGAATTGAACAATCATTTTAAAGGCATCCTAGACAGTTTTTTCCCTCGTTTTATACAAATCCTGACTGACACAAAATACAAAAAGTATATTGAGGAAATTCGTATCGAAGGACATACTTCCAGTGAATGGCAGGGAGAATCCTCTTCCCGACAAGCTTATTTCAACAACATGGAACTCTCTCAAGACAGGACACGTAAAGTTTTGGAATACGTGTTATCCCAAATAAAGGATGAAGAACTATTCATTTGGACAAAAAACAGACTAACTGCTAACGGTTTGTCTTCCAGTAAACTTATACACAATAACGATCAGACTGAAAATCAAGAACGCTCACGGCGAGTTGAATTCAAAATAAAGACCAATGCCGAACAACAAATCATTAATATTTTGGAACAGAGTAAACGACTGAATAATTAACAACACAACCATTATCGTCATGTCATTCGTAAAAAAAACATTATATTTTTTTATAAAAAAGAGCTCTGAAAAGTCACATAGGCTTTATTTTCAGCTAAAAAACAATTATTATATCGAGCAATATCATAACTGTACACAGAAAAAGACACCTAAAAGAATTCATAAAGAAATGAATGAACTTTGGAAATATTGGAAAGTATATCCTATACAATATTTCCGATATAGCATGTATCGAGCTGATTGCAATTTGAATATAATTGAAATGAAAAATTATATCCCTGATTATTTTGCCTATTATTTGCTATATCCCAAATCATTCAAAGAAAGGAATACACTTTGTGAGGATAAATTTCTCTTTTACACTATTTGTCAAGGATTAAAAATAAATCAGCCGAAAACAATTCTCTACACGAAAAATAATTCATTTTTAGACGATAACCAAAATATTATCACTCCGCAAGAAGCTTTTGCCATCATTCAAAAAACAGATGCTGATAAAATTTTCATTAAACCCAGATTCGGAGTTGGCGGTATGGATATTCATATATTCAGTAAAATCGAGAATAATGTATTTATCAACAAGCAAGATAATTCAATCATAAATCCGGAGTATATAAATAAAATCACTCTACAAGATTACATCATCCAAATAGGATTAAGACAACATCCGATCATGAATGAAATCTACCCGCACTCTATAAACACATTTAGAATTGTAACGGAATACATCAATAATTCTGATATAAAAATCTTGTTCGTCTTATTAAGAATGGGACACCATGGAATGGAAATAGATAACGCAACATCGGGTGGATTATACACGAAGATTGTACCCGACAACGGAGAACTTTATAAATATGCATTATCAAACAACCAAGACAAATTTCTATTTCACCCCTATACTAATTTTAAATTCGAAGGTTTCCGCATCCCTTTTTGGAATGAAATCATTGAATTTACTAAAAATATCGCTTTCAAATTTAGTGATATAAAATACATCGGTTGGGATATTGCATATACCGTAAACGGTCCAGTTGTCATTGAAGCTAATAATGGACCAGACATAAGTATCTTACAAGATTTTTACGGTGGTCTCAAGAATGATTTCGGGATAAACTCCCCGAAAGATTTTTGGTATTCAGATGATTATGGAATAAAGGATTTATAAAACATTGGCGCATGATTGACAAAATCAAAACAATCTTAAAAGAGAAAACAACAATTAGGAAATTTGTCATGTGGCTAATTACTCCAGCCAATCATCCAAAACCTCGCTTTTGGATCAGATTATTTATCAATCCCTTTATACACAAAAAGGGGAAGGGCGCAATTATTCGAAGACGGAGATCCCGAATTGATGTTTTCCCGTGGAATCAATTCTCTGTTGGCGAAGAAGCTCTCGTGGAAGATTTTACTACAATAAATAACGGAGCTGGCAATGTTATTATAGGAAACCACGCACGTGTTGGCATCGGCTCTGTCCTCATAGGTCCTGTACGTTTGGGAAATAAAGTTGGATTAGGACAACATGTATTTATTTCTGGTTTCAACCATGGATATGAAGACGGTTCCCGAGATTCTAACGAACAACCTCTAGTAAAAAAAGAAGTTATCATTGACGAAGAATCCCATATTGGTGCAAATTCCGTTGTTGTCGCAGGAGTCCATATTGGTAAAAGATGCCAGATCGGAGCAGGGAGTGTTGTAACAAAAGATATTCCAGACTATTCTGTGGCTGTAGGAAATCCGGCTAAAATCATTAAACAGTATAATCCACAAAAAAAGAAATGGGAAAGTATATACCATAAAACTATTGCCAAATGAGAACTCGCAGACCAACAGACAGATGGGATTTATCCATACAAAAAAAAGATCGAGTACTCGAGGTCGGTCCCGGACATAATCCTTTTTTTCGTTCCAATGTTATTGTGGACAAGTACGTGAATGATAATACACATCGGTGCGGAGATATCAAGATATACGCACATCAACAATTTGTACATGCAGATGGAGAGCACTTACCCTTTAAAGATAAAGAGTTTGACTATGTTATTTGCAACCAAGTATTAGAACACGTGGATAATCCAGCATCATTTATACAAGAAATCTGTCGGGTTGGGAAACGCGGATATATGGAAACACCTAGTCTTATCGGGGAATTCCTATTTCCTAAAGAAGCACACAAATGGGTAATTCTGGATATTGATGATAAACTAGTCTTATACGACAAAAATTTAGTTCCCGGAAATTATAAGAACAACTATGGAGAACTATTCCTCAACTATCTGCCCTATCAATCATTACCCTACAAATTATTGGGCTTGACGGAAGGGGAACTAATGATCAATCGTTACGAATGGGAAAATAACATTGATTTTATCATTAACCCCCAAGACATGTATTATCTTCCTTTTTTTACTCAAAAATGGGATCGGACGATGGTTGAAAAACTATTTCCTCCCCGTAATGTTTTTAGCGAAATAAGGAAAGTATGTTCAAGTAGTTATCACCTAATAAAAGGAAAAATAAGACAACGATTTATACGAGGGAAAGAATGTCTGACACTTGAACAATATCTCAAGAACCAAGATCAAAATCCACCACATCATGAAAGTACTGATCGTTTTTGAAAATAAAAACGTTGACAATCTGTTTGTCCCGATTCTTTGCAGAGGTTTGCAAGCCATAGGTATAGAATTAGAATGCTCTGTCAAGAAATTTTGGAGTGAAGATACATTTTATGACATTATCCATTTTCAATGGCCGGAAGAGATCATCGGTTGGAATAACCAAAATGCGCATAAAATCCAACAACTAAAAGAAAGAATTGCATTTTTAAAAAATCGAGGTACCAAATTTGTGTACACCCGCCATAATTCACGTCCCCATTACTACAATGCCATAACATATACCGCATACGACATTATCGAATCATCCTGCGATACAATTGTTCACATGGGACAATTCAGTTACAATGAATTTAAGCAACAATATCCTCAAAGTCATAATGTGATCATTCCTCATCATATATATGAAAATACTTACAATGAAAATATCTCAAAAGAAGAAGCCCGTGAAAAATTAGGTTTATCCCCAGATAAATTTATTATAACAGCTTTCGGCAAATTCAGACTTAAAGAAGAAATATCCATCGTCATAAAATCATTTTTGAAATTCAAATGCAAAAATAAATATTTACTCGCTCCTCGACTTTTACCTTTCTCTCCACACGCTCGAAACAAAAATTTATACAAGAGATATATTTCAAAACTCTTGTATCATACAAGTAAATTCATTTGTAATTTGTATTCCATTCAAGCGGACAATAATGAAAAAATTATTAGTAATCAAGCTCTTCCCTATTACATTATTGCTTCTGATCTATTGTTCATTCAACGAAAAAGAATACTTAACTCAGGTAACTTGCCTTTGGGATTTTTATTTAAAAAAATTGTAGTCGGTCCTGACTATGGTAACATTGGTGAAATTTTAAAAGAAAGCGGTAATCCGATATTTACCCCTGACAATACGGGATCCATTGTTCAGGCATTAACCCAAGGGTATAGTCTGGCACAGACACATAAAGGCAAAGAAAACTATTTATACGCCAAACAACATTTTTCACTACAATATATATCTGAACTTTATCGTCAAACTTATACAGACTTAACTCAACGACCATGACTTCAATAAAAAAAGACCTCCTTTCAGGTGTGTTCTACACGGCAATTGCAAAATACTCCGGCATCCTTATATCACTAGTGATTGCCGGAATTCTTGCTCGCTTGATCGCACCCGAAGAATTCGGAATTGTAGCAGTGGTCACGGTTATTATTTCTTTTTTCAGCATATTCAGTGATCTGGGTGTTGCCCCCGCTATCATACAGAACAAAACACTCCAACAAGAAGATTTAACACGCATATTTTCATTTACAATTTGGAGTGGTTCAATTCTAACAATCCTATTTTTCTTGTGTTCATGGCCAATCTCGATATTCTACAAACAACCAAGCATGGTTGCAATAACCCAATTACTATCCATAAACTTATTCTTTGCATCGGCAAACATTGTACCCAACGCATTGCTATACAAAACAAAATCTTTCAAATTTATAGCGTGGAGAAGTCTTGGCGTACAAATAGCAGGCGGAACGATTGCCATTATAGCGGCTCTTTGCGGAGCAGGGCTTTATGCCCTAATTATAAACCCCATTTTTTCCAGTATTTTGCTTTTTATCATATCCTACCGTAAATATCCTCAACGATTGGAAATGACGTGGGGCATCACATCCATGAAAAAGATATTCAAATTTTCAGCTTACCAATTCATGTTCAATATTATAAATTATTTCAGCCGGAATCTTGACAAACTCCTTATCGGAAGATACATGGATATGTCCGCCCTTGGTTATTACGAGAAATCTTATCGGCTTATGATGCTTCCGTTACAGAACATCACACATGTAATCACCCCCGTAATGCATCCTGTTTTTTCAGACTATCAACATGACTTAAACCGATTGGCAACTTCTTACGAAAAAATCATCCGTTTGTTGGCTTTTATCGGATTGCCTCTATCTGTCTTTCTCTGGTTTTCCGCACGGGAAATCACATTAATTGTATTCGGAGAACAATGGCTCCCCTCTGTCCCCGTATTTCAGATATTATCTATTTCTGTCGGAATACAAATTATCATGTCCACATCAGGATCCATTTTCCAAGCCTCCAATGATACACGCAGCTTGTTTTTCTGCGGGTTATTTTCCTCAATAATCAATGTAACGGGTATCTGCATCGGTCTTTTTGTTTTCAAAACCCTTGAAGCGATATCTTGGTGTATTACAATAACATTTTCAATCAGTTTTCTACAATGCTATATGCAAATGTATTACATCACATTCCAACGCACGATAATTCATTTTGGGAAGCAATTATTCTCTCCACTTCTACTCGCCGGAATTGTATTTCTAGCATTATATATAATAACACCTGTTATAGACAACACTCCGCAATTAATCAACTTGCTCATAAAAGGTGGTATCTTTATAACTATCGGCGTTAGCTATATTCTTGCCACGAAAGAATATAATTTATTAAAGCTATTAAAATCTAAAATATGAAAACATTATTCCTTATTTTTCATGGATTTCAGGAGGCTAATGGAATTAGTAAAAAAATTCAATATCAAGTACAAGCACTTAAAGCAAATGGCATGGAAACTCATCTTTGCTATTTAACAGATGAACAAGGGACAAAACGTCGCATGATAGACCACCAAGTTTTAGTAGACTATGGAAACGGTTTAAGGGGAAAACTATATAAACGCTTCGAGTACAATTCTATCGCAAATTATGCTATTAAAAATCACTTTGAATTAATATATATTCGCTCCGGGCATAATGCAAATCCTTTTACGATTAGACTAGTACGCAAAATGAAAAAGGCAGGAATACGTATTGTTATGGAAATTCCGACATACCCGTACGATCAAGAATATATCGTTCCTTTCATGAAATTACAATTATTCCTAGATAAATGTTTCAGGAAACAATTTGCAAAATATTTAGATCAAATCATTACATTTTCTAACTATAAGACCATATTTGGAGTACCGACATTACAGCTTTCTAACGGAATAGATTTCAATGAAATTTCAGTGAAAAAACAAATAAATGACACATCGTACCAAATTCACTTGATCGGGGTTGCCGAAATTCATTACTGGCACGGATATGACCGTTTACTACAAGGATTAGCTATTTATTATGCTACACAAGTTCAATATAAGGTATATTTTCATATAGTAGGAGAATTTACCGGACAACGGGAACGGGATGAATGTATCCCGATTATTAAAAAAAATCACCTAGAACCCTATGTTATTCTTCACGGACAACAACACGGAGAAACTCTTGATCTACTTTTCGAACAATGCGACTTGGGTATCGGTAGTCTAGGACGCCATAGAACGGGAATCACGAATATCAAAACCCTTAAAAACAGAGAATACGCAGCAAGAGGGATTCCGTTTATCTATTCTGAAATAGATGAAGATTTTGAAAACATGCCTTATATCTTGAAAATCCCCGCAAATGAAGAAGCAGTGGATATAGAAAAACTTCTCACATTTTACAAGCAACTGCATACAACTCCGCAGGGTATAAGAAATTCTATCCAATCGCTTTCATGGAATAACCAAATGAAAAAAGTTATTGATTCTGTTATATGAAAAAGAAAATAGCTTACTGTATACCGGGGCTACATTATCCCAGTGGTATGGAACGAGTCCTTACCCTAAAGGCAAATTATCTGGCAGCACAACCGGATAAATATGATGTATATATTATTCTTACCGAAGGAAAGAATACCCCCCCGTACTACTCTCTGTTACCAAATATCCATATTATCCAACTTGATATAAATTTTGACCAACTGTATGTAGTTTCTCCGATAAAAAAGATATTCGGATATTTTCAAAAACAAAAATTGTTCAAACGCAAATTAACCGATTGTCTAAAACATATACAACCGGACATCACGATTTCCTTACTTCGCCGTGAAATTAATTTCATCAATAAGATTAACGATGGTAGTATCAAGATAGGCGAAATTCATTTCAGTAAAGCGAATTATCGAGATTTTAAAAATAACAATCTTCCCGAAGGTATTCAAAAAATAATTGGTACTCTATGGATGAAACAACTTGTCAAAGAATTAAAAAAACTCCAGAAATTCATTGTACTCAGCGAAGAAGATAAAGAAAAATGGACAGAATTAAACAATATCTCGGTTATTCATAATCCCCTATCTTTCTACCCGAAACAATCATCTTCCTGTACAAACAAAAAAATTATCGCCGTGGGAAGATATGTTCCCCAAAAAGGGTTCGATTTATTAATCAACAGTTGGAAAATTATATCTTCAAAACACCCTGATTGGACTTTATCTATTTATGGAGATGGTATGCGTGAAGAATTACAAAATCAAATAAATTCCTTGAATTTACAAACAACTTGTATTTTAGAGCCTTCAGTCGCAAATATTACAGATAAATACATGGAAAGTTCGATTTTTGTTTTAAGTTCCCGATACGAGGGATTTGGTATGGTAATTATTGAAGCAATGGCATGTGGTGTACCACCTGTTGCATTTACTTGTCCATGTGGTCCAAAAGATATCATACACGATTATCAAGATGGATTTCTAGTAGAAAATGGAAACATTGAACAATTAGCCGAAAAAATATGCTATTTAATTGAACATGAAGAAGAACGAAGGCAAATGGGAAAACTCGCGAAAGAGAATGTTCAACGTTTCAAAATAGAGTATATCGGACGTCAATGGGAAAACTTATTTCAGGAACTAATAAACAATCATTAATTATGACTTGGTACAAGAAATATCTCTCCGTTTATGAAAAACCATTACAGGAAGCCCCTCAAGAGGTTATTCAGGAAATAAAAACAAAAATCAATAAACTGCAAAGTGATACACCACTAGTATCCGTGGTAGTCATAGCATATAACGAAGAAAAACACTTACTTGCAAACCTTTGGTCATTGAGCGATAGTGTATGCAAATATCCTATAGAAATAATTGGGGTTGATAATGACTCTAAAGACAGAACTGCCGAGATCTTTAAAATGACCAGTGTTCCCTATTTCACGGAATATCAACACAGCTGTGGGTACGCTCGCCGTTGCGGATTAAATCATGCACGAGGGAAGTATTACATTTGTATCGATTCCGACACCATGTATCCTCCTAAATATGTCGAAACACTCGTTAAGGTATTAGAAAAGCCCGGAATTGTTGCTGTATCTTCTCTTTGGAGCTACATACCAGACAAACAACACCCGTGGTTAGGAGTGAAAATATACGAATTTATACGAGATTCCTATCTATTCCTACAATCTTTCAAACGTCCGGAGCTCAGTGTGCGTGGTCTTGTATTTGCATATAACATTGAATACGGACGAAAGGTCGGTTATCGTGTAGACATAATACGTGGAGAAGATGGCTCCATGGCAGGGCATTTAAAAAAATATGGAAAAATCCATTTTCTACACACCCGTAAGGCACGGGCTGTTACAGGCTACGGAACAGTGGGAAATGATGGTTCATTTTTTAATAGCTTTAAAGTCAGAGCTATAAAAGCATTCAAGAATATTGAAACTTTATTCACGAAAAAAGAAGGATATGAAGACGAGGAATCCAATTTAATAAAATGAGTTTATAAAATACCCCCAATCCCAATAAACACACTGAACCTATTTCACGTCTAGCAAACTTGAACTATTTTTAATTATAACATATCCTATAAATGTATTACAAAAGAAAAACAGTAGATTTCTACAAAAACGAATCTACTGTTTTTTAGTATTAACTGATTATTCCTAGCTTACTGTTCTAAAATAATAAAATCTATCACCACTGTTCTATTTGACTATCAATCCAAGCAAGGCGAGTGGCATAATTCGTTTTCAAGCGCTCAACGGCTTCTTCCCAAGAAAGCAATTCATCTTTATTCGACCCACTTCCAATTGACCAAATTTCCCAATTACGGGAAGCCGATATTACTAGAGCATTTTTCTCCGTATCAATAAATTCTCCTACAGTTTCAAATGATTTTTTATATTGTTTCCACCGTTCCTTAGCTCGAGCCTTAAATCCCGGATCAGAAAAAAGTCTCTTATACCATAAATTACGATTGCTATACGCTGGATCATTTAAGTCAACCTCGTAGTCATAGTGCATAAACTCGCGAGTACTCCCTTGAAATGTCGTAAGATCAAAATCCCATAATGGACCTGCACAAAGTTTACCTCCGGCATCTTTATACATATAGCAACTACCAGGCAATTTTGTATCACGATTTTCCGTGAGTTCTACTACAATCCACCAATCAATAAATGAATCAATATCAATCAAATCCCGATAAGTAACATCAACAGACTCCGCATCATAGAGCAAACCTTCAACTTGATTTATATAATTTGAAATATAAGTTTTCTGAGCGGACGTTAATAAATCCTCGTCAGGATTTTTAATATTCACGGGTAATTGTCGACGCTGAGTGTGGAAATAATTTTCCTCTACATAACGATCGAATTCAAGCAAATAACCAACTTGTTCCGGAGACATTCCACTCTCGGCTTCTGTTATATTCACCCGATTCTTATCAACACGTATTTGTTCCGTCAGTAAATAGTTACCGACAAATTTACCGTTTAAAATCACATCAACATAGCGAGTATCCGGAGTCCATGATAACTTCGTCAAGCGCCCTAAATGATAAGCCACTCTATTTCGTAGTAATGTACGGTCACCTGCATTGGCCAGCAGTACCCAACGTTTATGTTTGTTCATCCCCATAAGTGACGCTTTATCAGAAAGCTTCATGTTATAAGGTTTCTTTGGTTGTCCCCATGAATTATGTCCGCGTCCTTTGATTTCCATCTTCCCCGAATACAAATCATAATCACTTTGTTGTGGATCAAATACCATGCGTCCTTTTACCCAAACCTCTTTCGAATCAATGACTTTTTCATCATCTGTCATAAGAGCTAATACAGGAAATCCTGAATAACTATCAGACGGATTAGTTACCATTAGAGTAAAATCTCGATGTTCTCCATGTGACGTATAAAGTCGAAAAATTACTTTACGAGTAAAATCGTTGACAGTAACACCACTCTCTTGTTTAACTCCGTTTACCGTAACACTATCAGCAACGATACTGAACGCAACTCTTAGCTTTGAAAGATCTGCTTGGTAATTTTCAATTATTGCAGACCATTCTGTACTATCAGCGTTAGGAGTAAAAGTTATCTTCCCGTAAATAAATTCATTTTCTTCCGGTCGAAACGCTAATGATTCGATTTTTAGATTCTCAACTCGTTCCGCTGAATCAACGGGATCATCATCGTCTGGCTCCTTCTTATCTAACCCCTTAACACATGAAAAAAGAATTAGAGGAAATAAACACAGTAACAAACGCACATGTCTTTTTCTAAAAAAGACACTTTTAACATCCATAATTTTCATAATAGGCAAGTTTAAGACTACAAATATCGGTATTTATTTTTTTAATAAAAACTATATAGCTGGAATTACATCATTCGAAACAATAACAATTCTTAGAAACAATAAAATCAATTAACTCTAATACATGAATTCCAAATGATCATCACTACCTACCGAGAACCCAATACATTCCCAAAGAAGACCTAGGGAAGACATCCCTATTGAACGGTGTATGAGCAGTTCCGCTCCAATGTTTCTATATGAAAGATTATAGGATGTCCAGAGGATAAACGGAGGAAGAACGAAAGAGGGGTATGATTAGGGTAGGACTTCAATGGGTTCTCTGTGGGTTCTCTGTATGATATTCCTTGAAAGACATTACCCCAAATTCAAATAAAAATAGCAGATGGTTTAATTTCATCAAAAAGGAAGTTTTTGACAATCACTCATTTTCATCAACCACCCAACAAATCTTTCCCTAATACAGTAGTTATAAATTTCTGCGTGGGGCTATTAGGAGAATTGGGTTCTGTATTCTGCAAATATCCTTTATTTACAAGAGGTTTGATGTATTTCTTGTAATTATCTGAATGATATTTCAAATTGAGATGTTCTAAAATCTCGCGTCTGGAATGAGCAATCAAACAATATTCCAAGATGATCAACTCTGTTGTTACTCTGTCGTGTTACTCTGTCGTTACCTTGTCGTTCATTTGTGGAAAGGATTGTTTCTACACCTTCACGACAAGGTATATCAATCAAAAAATAAGTACGGTCAGGGTCTGTTTCAATAATAGCTCGTGGCGAACCATTCTTGCGAAGTTCGTCTTGTATGGTTGGAATACCTGTGCTTCTACCTTCTGTCAAGTCTAACTCTTTCAAAAAGTCGCCTAAACGACGATTACGATATCTTCGTGAACGCAACACTTCCCCTTCCCGAATGGCTTCAATGGTAACAGAACGGTCTGGTCCCGAATAACTCAATATAGAAACTTTATCGGGTTCAATGGTAATCTCCACAGGTTCACGTTCCTGATAATCGCGATGATACAATGCATTAACAACCGCTTCTTCCAAAGCTTGATAGGGGTAATTGAAGTATCGGATTGACTCGGCACGGTCTTTTAGCTTTACCACATATTCACGTATGAAAGTACGCAAATAGTTCAGTGTCTCTTTTATCATCTGTGGCACAGTACCTGTTATAACCGGAGCCTCATAAAAATTATTCGGGTTTTGAACACGTCCTTCCGGGAATACCACAATTTCTACACGCGTGATAGGAAAGAACTTTTGAAGTTCTTCGCAAAACATCATAGCGGTAACATTTTTCAAGTATCTACGTTCTGTTGATCCTTCATAAAGATTCATCTGATCCAAAGTTTTGTCTAACTCTTGCGCATTAAAACTTTTCACAAGACGACTACCAACCTTTTTTAAGTGATCGTAAACCAATACAGGCGAAATATCATCAAGCGTAATATCAGGATTGCCCCAGTCATCAAATGGTGTACGGTTAGCCAATTCACGCAATTGGTCGAGTATTTCCCCCTTTGCCTCTATAGAGCTACTACCACTACGAATGTAAAACTTCGGTCTGCTATGCTTGGAAGTTACATCCTCCATCACGCTAAACGGACGATTTACTCCACTTGGCACCCAAATGACGAGGAGTGATTTGCCATCAACCTCTTCAACTGATGTACGTGGCATATAGTATGGTTCTATTTTATTATTGAAGCCAACTATATCTCTTAAAATCTTATCAATGGATTCTTCCGATACACCAGTCACGGGACGTTTGGCAATACCGTTCTCTTCCTCCACACCTAAAAGGATGTATCCTCCACCAAGATTATCCAAATCATTAGCAAAAGCACAAATCGAATGATAAATTTTGAAGGATTCCATCCCTTTTTAAATTCTATTCGATTGCCTTCTACTTTATTTTTGGACAACAGGTCATTTATATTTATCGGTAATGCCATAGTTTCAATATTTACATTCTATCGCAAAAATAACGATGCAAAGATAGTGATTTTCTCAAGCAAGTGAATAAAAGAAAAATTATTTGGCTTTTTAATCGAGAGAGCACTTCATTTTCTTGGACGATTGGTATTCTTGGGGTTTCCCTCTAACAAGTCGTGTATATTAGGTATTCTCGGTTCATTGACGAGTTGAATCTGCGATATTAAATTTTAAACTGCAGATTAGCCAATTTACGCCAATATTGCTAACTTTGCACCGTGTATGACAAACTCAGATTATTTCAAATTGTAGAAAATGGCCGCATTAAGGTTCTTCTTTTACTTATTGATGAAACCCGCAACCCTCGGTATGGCATTCATCGGAATTTCCGGTGTGTTTGCGCCGTATACCAACCCGAATAGTTGGTGGATTCCGGCGCTGGCAGGATTATTTATGCCCGGCATTATTTTCGCGAATTTATATCTTTTCATTTTTTGGGCTATTTGCAAAAAATGGTGGGTACTCCTGCCACTTATCACAATCATATGTAATTACAATTATTTTACGGGAATATTTCAATCTCCATGGAAAGAAGATATCCCCTATATAAAAGACAACGAAATAACCATTGCCAGTTATAACGTGGAAGGATTTTTCTGGATCGCACGTAACGTGAAATACAATATAAAAAAAATAGTTGAAGATAATCAGATCGATATCTTATGTATTCAAGAACACTGCGAAGAACCTCAACAAGACTCAATAGCGATAAAGAAACGATTCGGTCTACCCTACCGATGTGTATTTTTTAACAGACAAGAGGCATGGGCTAATTTCGGAATCACGATTTATAGCCGCTACCCTATCATTCGATACGGGGAAATTGATTTCAATTCAAAACAGAACAATAGCATGTGGGCGGATATTCTAATTAAAGGAGATACAATCCGTGTTTTTAATAATCACTTACAAACCACAAATGTCAGTCCCAACAGCAAAAAATATGAAAAATATAAAAGCGTCAAAGATTGGAAAGGTCAGGCACGCACGTTGGTAACCATCGTGGAGCAACTAAAAGAAAATTTCAATATACGAGCCAATCAATCCATACAAGTCAGACAAATCATTGACACCACCCGCTATCCCGTTATTGTATGCGGCGACTTCAATGATACTCCTGTATCTTTTGCCTACAACCATATTGCCGGAAAAAATATAACAGACGGATTTCGGGACAGAGGAAAAGGATACGGACATTCATTCAATGGCATCAAAGGATTGCTACGGATAGATTTTATCGGTTATGACGAATCATTTATCGGGTTGGAATATCAATCCCCCAGCCTCTCGTGGAGTGACCATAACCCGATTATCATGAAAATCGAATTAAAAAAGCATCGTATATAATAAAATTCTTTCAATCCATTCAAAATTCATGCTAAATAGCGTATATTTGCATCATAATAAATGTATTATAAAAGGACGGCGATGAATTACAAGATATTTATATATGTATTAGCGGTAGCTATGGTTATTTTCACAGGGTGCCGCAAAGATGTATTTGACTCGGAGGCTCTTGGAAGGGATTATTTTATAGAAAATATCCCGGAAGGTTTTGATTGGACTACCTCTTCATCAATACAAGTAGAAATCACACCCTCGGATAATTACGCGGGTACCTACTTGTACACGATTGATTTTTTTGACAAAAATCCTATCGCGGACAGCTCCGCCAATCTATTAGGAAGCGGTTGGTGTTCGGGCAAACAGCCACTGGAAAAAAGCATTATTATCCCCGATGCCCAAGCCGATCTTTTCGTTTGCCAAACAACTCCCGGGGGACGCCGTAGTGTCATGCAGGTTCCTATCGAGAACAATCGCGTTATTTGTAACTTTTCGCGAGCTATCGACAATGTGGCACAAAATCGCACCCTATCTCTATTAGCAAATTCCGATGAGTTTGAAATACCGGAAATTCCCGCAGATGTGATAGAAATCACAGGAAAAAATAACCGACTCGAATCCGGACGTAATTATATTATCCGAGGAGAATACACGGGAGAACTGAATTTTAACAATGAAAAAAATATTTCCCTATACGTTACGGGAATATGGAATAACACCGCGAAATCCACAAAATTAGAAGTAAACACGAATATCTACGTGATAAATAACGGTAAAATATTCTCCCGGGAAGAATGGGATATTCAAGTATACAGCAATTCTAATCTCGCCATAGCTAAAGGTTGCCAATTCGGGGATAAAGATCATGACGATATTTCCATCAGATTGAATAGCGGAATTTTCCTAAACGAGGGACTTGTCTATATGGAAGATATCTACACGGATCAATCCAACACGTTGATTAAAAACAGCGGTGAATTTCATCTAGATAAATTGGAAGCAACGACAGCTATCACCATCAACAATGCCGATGGAGGAAAGTTATATATCGAAGAATTGGAAATCGGAAACGCTACATTTATTAATCAATGTTATGCCGAGATTGAAGAAATGGAATTAAATTACGGTTCTTCCTTGACCATCGCATCAGGGTGTGCGGTGAAATGCGAAAAATTAAACGTCAACGGGGCAAAAATCACGTTAGCGAGTAATTCTCTACTCGAAGTAACCGACGAGGCTGAATTTAAAGGAGCAGCCAGCAGTATCGGAAGAACGGGTAGTGATTTTGCCCTATTCAAAACCCGTAAGATTAAGAGTAACGAATATTGGCAGTTTCTGACATTCAGCGGACAGCTTTACGTGGAATGGGAAAAAATAGAATCCAATAGCCAATTCTACAAGTTTATCCCACCCGCACAACTCGTGGACTCAAAAAAAGGCTCTTTGATAGACATCCCGGCAAGTGAATGTAGCCAAGGAAATGATTATCAACCGGAGGAACCGGAAGAACCGGAATTTCCACGACAAGTAACACTCACGAAGAGTTATACTTTTGCTTCGGAAGACCTTTATCCCAGCCCGGGGGATTTTGACATGAACGATATCGTGCTCGGCATGGATTCAGTCACGTACAATTATGTTGAAAAAGATAGAATAAGTTACATGATCTGGCATTGTACGTTAAGAGCCGTTGGGGCGACACGACAATCTGGAGCAGCTATTCAACTGGATGGACTAAAAGATGAGAATATTCAAAAAATAACTTATTCTAAAGAACTTTCTCTAGGGAATTTCAACATAAATTCCAACGGTACGGAAAGCAAACAAACGTATGCTGTCGTTCCGTTGTTTGACAACGCACACAGAACACTAGGATGTGATAACACATCAACTATCTTGAACGCGATCAGTAAATCACCACAATGGATAAATGATGTCCCGTTCAATTCCTTTGACGTGAAAATTGAATTCACTTCTCCTGTAGAGGAGCTTGCCATTCGTATCGACAACATGAATTATTTCGCCATTATCGGTACAAAAACACCAAGAACGGAAATACACTTACCTCATTATAATCACACCGATCTCAGTAGCGCCCCTAAAGTCTTACAAGAAGTCACGAAAGACTACATGTGGACGATCCGAGTCCCCGGAATATTCCGCTACTCGCATGAATGGACCAGTATACTTGAGGCGTACCCGGAATTCAAACCTTGGGTACAAAGTGGGGGAAATTCCAACAAAGAATGGTATAATAATCCGATAGAAGAAAATTTATACCGGAAGAAGTAACAATATAATGGCAGCACTCAGATATTTTTTCTCCCTCTTGATGATTCCGGTCAGTTTTGTGGCGGCGGGGATCAGTATTGCCGCGTACATGGCGGGACAAACTAACCCGAACGAATCGACATGGATCACGTTTATCGGTTTAGCCATGCCTGTCGTTTTAATCATAAACCTCGTTATACTCGTCTATTGGATTATCGGCAAGAGGTGGTGGGCAATTGTTCCTGTCGCGGCTATCTTTCTTAATATCGGCTATCTCACGTCTATTTTCCAAGTTACGGTTTCATCGCCGGAAACCCCAAACGGCAAATTACCCATACGCCTCGCCAGTTATAACGCGGGTAAATTCAAATCGTGGGAGAAGTTCGAAACACAACACTATATCTCCGAATTTCTGAAAAACGATCATGTAGACATTGCTTGTTTCTTAGAATACCGGGAAGACACGAAAATCAACGCAGAAACTTTATCCCGGCTATTGAATCTACCGTATCATGCCGTGACGTATTTACCCGGTTCTACCACGTTGGGAATAGGTATTTTCAGCAAATACCCTATCCTGCAATCCGGCAAAATACCTTTAAACTCCGCGACAAATGATGCCATGTGGACTGATATTCAAGTCGGCGAGCAAACGATAAGAGTGATTAGTTGCCATTTGCAAACGACCAATTTCAGCGGGAAACGCAAACTACTGGATGATCCGGTATTCCAAAACACGGATATACAACAAAAAGAAGAAGTAGTACTGGATATCACGCAAGAACTATCCAAAAACTTCAAACTCAGAGCCACGCAAGCCGATATCGTGCGACAAGTTATCGACACGACAGGTGTCCCGACCATCGTGTGCGGGGACTTTAACGATACTCCGTCGTCATACACCTATCACCGTATCAAAGGAGAACTGAAAGATAGTTTCAAGACAAGCGGAAACGGTTACGCTTACACGTTCCGGGGTTTGCATCGGCTGTTGCGAATTGATTTCATCTTCTATTCCGACGAATTGAAATGTATAGACTACTACTCCCCGGAAAAGGAGTGGAGTGACCACAATCCGGTTACCAGTGAGTTTTATCTAAAATAACAGACATGATACAGTTTCTTCAAATATTATTCTGGATTTCCATTTTCATCGTGTTCTACACTTTTATCGGGTACGGGATACTGCTATATATACTCGTCAAATTCAAGGGAAAACGACATCCGGCACAACCATTGGCACTTCCGGAGAATCTTCCCGACGTGACGCTTTTTATCGCCGCCTATAATGAAGAAAAGATCGTCAAGGCAAAGATGGATAATTGTATGCAACTCGATTACCCGAAGGATAAACTTAACGTGGTTTGGATCACGGACGGTTCGACAGACATGACAAACAGTATGTTGAGAGTCTACCCCGACATAACTGTATCTTTTTCCCCGGAACGTAAAGGCAAAACTGCCGCACTCAACAGAGGAATGCAATATATAGAAACACCTTACACTGTTTTCACGGATGCCAATACGATGCTCAATGCCGACGCTATTCTGGAAATTGTACGATGCTTCACGGATACAAAGGTCGGTTGTGTTGCCGGAGAGAAGCGTATTGAAGTAAAAGACAAAGACAACGCGGCTTCCGGGGGCGAAGGCTTCTATTGGCGTTATGAATCAAAACTAAAAGCGTGGGATTCAAGATTATATTCCGCGGTAGGTGCAGCCGGAGAGTTATTTGCCATTCGGACGGAATTATTCGTCCCGATGGCGGAAGATACTTTACTCGACGATTTTATTCTCTCTTTACGCATTGCCATGCAGGGGTACAAAATAGCTTATTGTGACAAAGCATACGCCATAGAATCCGGTTCTGCTAACATTGAAGAGGAACAAAAACGAAAGGTACGCATTGCCGCGGGAGGGCTTCAATCTATCCGACGGCTACGCCCTCTTCTTAATCCTTTCCGTTACGGGCTCCTCTCTTTTCAATATATCTCACACCGGGTGTTACGCTGGTCTATCACTCCCATTCTCCTTTTCCTGCTATTACCCGTGAATCTGATTCTGGTACTCGCAACACATTTTACCCCGTTATATAGTGTTATTTTTGTACTTCAAGTTATTTTCTACCTGTTAGCTTGGACAGGGGCATCACTTGCCAGAAAACAAATCAAAGTAAAGATACTGTTTATCCCGTACTACTTCACTTTCATGAACTTGAATGTACTGAAAGGATTCTTCTACTTGAAAAAGCATAAGGGGAAAGGAACTTGGGAAAAAGCAAACAGGGCAGATTCGTAAATCCGCCCTGTCCTATCAATAATGATATTACTATTAATAAACTAAATCCGAATTATAATTAAAACTCCACTCATCTTGTGTTTCAAAGCCTGCTTCGCCATTCACCCATTTCTCAAAGTCAGGATAAGCGTCATAAATCGCCTTACTCTCTTGCGGATATTTTAACGGAGTATCGAGAATCAATGCCCAAACCCAATTTTCCGGAGAAGAAAAATTTCTATTATTACCGTGATGCAACAATTCGGGCTCCATCTTTGCCGTTGCCGGACGCCCTTTCACGTGTACTTCTTTGCCTCTTGTACCAAAAGTAACGAACAAGTCCATCATATTCCCCGCATTGTCCGGTTCCAATTGGATTTCGGTTAATTTCGGTTTCTGGGAAAACTCGATTTTTATTACTACTTCCTCCGCGTCAAATCGCGGTAAATTGCGATCGGTATTCAAAATACCACCTTCTTTCCCAAAACAAGAATACAAGTTTCCGATCAACGGGACAATATATTCTTCCCCCTCTTCATTACCTTTCTTGTTTAGAGTAAACATTTCATCCTCCATGAATACTTGTCCGCTGACTTTGTTCACAGCCAAATGTTTCATAGATTTATTGACAAAGTTAAGAGCAAGTCCTACTTGCTTGTAAGCAGCACCACCCATAGCTACCGGTTTGATCCATATAGTCAGTGATTTCACTTCTTTCCCATTATTATTATCACTGATAGTCTCGTATCCTAATCTAAAATTAAATACGACATCATTCATATCCAAATCTCCCAACCAAGGAAAAATATCTTCAACCATCATACTCGCCCAATACCCCTCACCCGGATAATAAATCATCCGGTGCCCGTTAGGAACCTCATCACCCGGCGCTCTTGCAATAGAGTACGCCATAGCTGAAGATTTCACTTTCAATTCCCCACCTTTAATCCCCGTCGTAAATGTATATTCGCCCGCTTCAAGTCCATCCCCGATCAATAACTCTTCACCGTTCTTTACCAAATAAACTGACGAAGGTTTATCCAGTTTCAGATCTTGTCTTTCTAAAGTTTTCCAGTTAAAATCTAACGGAACAACCAAATCCTTATCCCCACCTTTATAAGGACCGTCTTTGTGGCATGCTGTGAATAACACCCCTAAAACTAAACAGCACAATAAATTTCTCATAATTACCTTTTTATCAAAAAATAAAAAACACCAAATACTACATCACCGATTCAAAATAATCGATGGTTTTCAATAATCCTTCTTTCAAAGGTATCGTAGGTTCCCAGTTTAATTTTGTTTTTGCCAGAGTGATATCCGGCTTTCTCTTTCTCGGATCATCCTCCGGAAGTATCTTGTACACGATTTTAGATTTCGAACCCGTTAACTCCAGTACCAGATGAGCCAATTCCAACATCGTGAACTCTCCCGGATTCCCTATATTTACAGGTCCGGTAAACTCGTCTTCCGTTGCCATCATCCGTATCATTCCTTCAATCAGGTCATCCACGTACTGGAAACTCCGTGTTTGAGTACCGTCACCGTATATTTCAATGTCTTTCCCGGATAAAGCATTTACGATGAAATTCGATACCACACGCCCGTCATTCTCTGACATTCTGGGACCATAAGTATTAAAAATACGAACAATCTTTACAACAACTTCCGATTGACGGTGATAATCCATGCACAATGTTTCGGCACATCGTTTTCCCTCATCATAACAAGAACGCTTTCCTATGGGATTCACGTTCCCCCAATAACTCTCTTGCTGCGGATGAATGACAGGATCGCCATATACTTCACTGGTTGAAGCTTGGAGCAATTTGGCTCCCGCTCCTTTCGCCAATTCCAGCATATTCACCATTCCCAACACGGAAGTATTAATCGTCTTTACCGGATCATATTGATAATGAATCGGAGATGCTGGACAAGCCAGATTATAGATTTCATCCACGTTCTTTATATAAGGCCAGATAACATCCCTCTCTGCCAATTCAAAATTCGGAAGTTCCATCAAATGACTAATATTCTCCCTCGTTCCCGTGAAGAAATTGTCCAAACATACCACATGACTACCCGATTGAATCAATCGGTCACACAGATGCGATCCTAAAAAACCGGCACCACCGGTCACTAATACACACTTCATATATCCTCAACTATATTGAGTACAAATATATGAAAAATATTCGAAAACCATACAACATAGTATGATTTTCGAATATTCAAATAGTAACCTAATTTATAAAATCAATACATTTGATTCAATTGCTCTTTGATCTTCTCGTTGGTGATATAATCGTCGAAATCCATTCGCTTGTCAATCATACCCGCGGGAGTCAGTTCAATAATCCGGTTACACACGGTTTGTATGATCTCGTGGTCATGCGAATTCATCAAGACTACCCCTTTGAACGCAACCAATGTGTTGTTAAATGCTTGTATGGACTCCAAATCCAAGTGGTTCGCCGGAGAGTCCAGCACCAGTACATTCGCGTTAGTCAACATCATCTTGGCAATCATACAACGCATTTTCTCTCCCCCGGACAATACTTTTACACGTTTGTATATATCTTCACCGGAGAACAGCATCTTCCCAAGGAAACCTCTCAAGAAAGTTTCGCTCGTGTCGGCAGAATATTGCCCCAACCAATCCACCAAGGTCATATCCGTCTGGAAATACGCCGAATTATCCAAAGGCAAATAAGCATTCGTGATGGTTACACCCCACGTGAAACTACCCGTATCCGGTTTATCATTGCCCGTGAGTATTTCCAACAATGCCGTCATCGCTCTCGGATCACGGGACAGGAAAGCAATCTTATCCCCCTTCTCCACGGTAAATTCGACATCTTTGAACAAAGTTTGTCCATCCACGGTCTTACTCAAATTCCGGACATCCAGAATACGGTCGCCCACCTCCCGTTCCGGGGTAAAAATAATACCCGGGTATTTACGCGTAGAAGGCATGATCTCCTCGACATTCAACTTTTCCAACATCTTTTTGCGACTGGTCGTCTGTTTGGACTTCGCCACGTTAGCGCTGAAACGAGAAATAAATTCCTGTAATTCTTTTTTCTTCTCCTCGGCTTTTTTGTTCTTGGCTTGAGCCTGACGCAACGCTAATTGGCTTGACTCGTACCAAAAACTATAATTACCCGCGAACAACTGTATCTTACCGAAATCAATATCCACGGAATGGGTACAAACGGCATCCAAGAAGTGGCGGTCATGCGACACGACTAAAACGGTATTCTCGTAATTCGCCAAATAATTCTCCAACCACATCACTGTTTCCAAGTCCAAATCATTCGTGGGCTCGTCCAGTAACAAATTATCCGGTTTGCCAAACAGCGCTTGTGCCAACAACACCCGCACTTTTTGCTTACCGCTTATATCTTTCATCAATGAATAATGCAGATTCTCTTTGATCCCCAACCCACTCAACAAGTTAGCGGCATCACTCTCGGCATTCCAGCCGTCCATCCCGGCAAATTGTTCTTCCAACTCGGCTGCACGGATACCATCCTCATCAGAGAAATCCTCTTTCATGTAAATGGCATTCTTTTCCTGCATGACTTTCCATAAAGAGGAATGTCCCTGCAACACGGTATCCAACACGGTACACTCGTCAAACGCGAAGTGATCCTGTTTCAACACGGACAACCGTTCCCCGGGACCAAACATGACCGTACCTCTTGTCGGGTCCAATTCCCCGCTCAATATCCTTAAAAAAGTAGATTTTCCGGCACCGTTAGCACCTATCACACCATAACAATTGCCCGGGGTAAACTTTAAATTCACATCCCGAAACAACGTCCTTTTCCCAAATTGAATCTCTAAATCCGAAACTGTAATCATTTTTTCCTTTTTCTAAAAACGCCCGCGAAGGTACGCGTTAAAAAGTTGCCATGCAAGTTTTTAATGCATCTCTCCAATCCCGGATTTCCAGTTCAAACGTATCTTTAATTTTCTTTTTATCCAAAACAGAGTAAGCAGGGCGTTTCGCCTTAACGGGATACTCGGCGGTCGTTACCGGATTGACTTTACAATCCGCTCCCGCGAGAGCCACGATCTCTTTCGCGAAATCATACCAAGTACAGCCCCCCTCGTTCGTGAAATGATATATTCCTTCCCATTCGGGCAAATCCTCGTTTTCCATGATTTTAATGATCGCTTCTGCCAGATCGCCGGCATACGTCGGCGTGCCCCACTGATCATTCACCACGTTTATCTCGTCCCGCTCATTCGCCAAACGGGCTATTGTCTTCACGAAATTATGACCGTAAGCAGAATATAACCATGCCGTACGGATGATAATATACATACAACCCGATTTCTTTATAGCTTCTTCCCCTTCCAATTTTGTCCGACCGTACACGGTTTGCGGATTCGTGGCACTCTTCTCGGTGTAAGGTTGGTCTGCCGTGCCGTCAAACACGTAATCCGTCGAAATATGAAGCAATATACAATCATGTTGCAATGCTGCATTTGCCAAGTTGGCCACGGCATCACGGTTAATCTTGGCTGCACGCTCCTCGTCATCTTCTGCCTGATCCACGGCGGTATAAGCCGCACAATTGATAATCGTGTCTATTTCATGTGTTTCAATAAACGACGATACCGCTTTCGCGCTCGTGATATCCAATTCCTCCACGTCCGTGTAAAACACGTCGTCCAATAACGAAAAACTTCTATTTCTTAACTCGGTTCCGAGTTGTCCGTTCGCTCCTGTAACTAATATATTAGCCATAAACCTTTCTGATTTTAGATTTTAAATTTTAGATTTTAGATTCCAACCGCACAAGGCGAGAACTCAACTACCCCCTCCGACTCTCCCTTACACAGGGGGAGTAAGGAGGGGCTTATCAAACTTCTCGAACTCGGAATTTTTACTGACAAACTCCGGGACGATGTCTTTCATCATCTTTACCATCTCCGGGATATTCACCAATGCTGCCAATTCATTCAATACATCCAACTCTTTGGCAACTTCCTTGTAATTATACTCTCTCACCTTGGCTACCCGAATTTTATCGTGCGCCGTGGGCAAAGTATTCTCCTTATTGCTCAACAACTCCTCGTATAGCTTTTCCCCCGGTCTTAATCCCGTGTATATGATAGAGATATCTTTATCCGGATTAAAACCCGACAATTCGATCATCTTCCGTGCCATATCAGCTATCTTAACCGGACGTCCCATTTCAAATATATAAATCTCTCCGCCTTTTCCCATGATACCCGCTTCCATCACGAGACGGCAGGCCTCCGGTATCGTCATAAAATAACGGATGATATCGGGGTGCGTCACCGTCACGGGACCTCCATTACGAATCTGTTCCCTGAATCTCGGGATTACCGATCCGTTAGAACCTAACACGTTCCCGAACCGTGTCGTGATAAAACGTGTGATTCCCTCGTGTTCTCCATCCCGGATAGCGACACTAAGGCTTTGCACGTAAATTTCCGCCAAACGCTTGGAAGCCCCCATCACGTTCGTGGGGTTCACCGCCTTATCCGTCGATACCATGACAAACTGTTCTACCCCGTAACGAACGGCATGATCCGCCACGTTCATCGTACCGTACACGTTTACTCGTACAGCCTCACAGGGATTCAACTCCATCAAGGGTACGTGCTTATACGCTGCCGCGTGGAACACAACCTGAGGACGATAATTCCGGAACACGAAATCCACCCGTTCCTTAGATCTCACGTCGCCTATCACCGGCACAAAACGAGTGTTAGGGAATTTATCCGTGAATTCCAGTTGGATGTTATGCATCGGCGTTTCGGCAGAATCAAAAAATATCAATTGCTTTATATTGAAACGAGTCAACTGACGGCACAATTCGCTTCCGATTGAACCCGCGGCACCTGTCACCATAACCACTTTCCCGTCGAGTCCCTCGCCGATCTCTTTCATACTAATCTTGATCTCGTCACGCCCCAACAATTCTTCCAGACGGATTTCTTTCATCTGGGGACGAGGTAATTGCCCGTCATTCACTTCTTCCACGGATGGCAATACCAACATTTCCATTCCCAACTTCTGGCAATAATTCACCAACCGTTTCTGTTCTTCCTGTGCTGTCCGATAATTAGGAAACACGATCCCTTCTATTCTCAATCGCTTCACCAAACGGCTGAAAGCTTCTTCCCCCGTGACGAAATAAACGTTTTCTCCCGATAAACGGTAATGTTTATAACGTTTCCCTATCGTGAGGTACCCCGCCACCTTGTAAGAGGGTAAAAAACTATTGGACACGGCATTACTCAATGAAGCACTGCAATCATCCATACCATAAATCAACACCCGTTTCTGTCCCCCGTTTACCCGTACTTTCAAGAAATCATACATAGTCACGAGCAATACGCGAACAGATACCAGAGCCACCGTCGTTGTCATCATATCCAAGATTCCTCCCAGTATCAGACGCCAACCGGAAATCTCCGGGTATATCACGTGTACCAAAGGATACAAAATCACGACTTTCAATAACATGGCTATTCCTAATCGCCATGTTTCCCGTAAAGTTGTAAAACGCATCACCATGCGATGCGAATGTAATACGGCAAAAGATAACGCGCTGATTATCGCCGCAAAAATAGCCAGCCACCCGACAACAGACCAGCTTACCGGCTCTTCTCTCACGAAACGGACGAACCAATAGGCAAAGACCGTCACCCCGGTGGATATCAGCACATCACACCCCATCACGATCCAACGGCTAAGATAACGTGTGTGCACGATCTTGGCAGCCAATCCGTTCTGTCCAAATAAAAAATTCTTCATTCTATCCTCTTTTACAACAATATCGCTTCCCGAAAATTCGGATGCTTCTTATCTTTTTCAGACAAAATTAAATCTTCAGCCGGAATCTTCCAATCTATTCCCAGTTCGGGATCATCGAAACGTACAGCCGCCTCATGTCCCGGGGCATAAAATTCGTCACATTTATATTGAAATATCACCTCATCGCTCAATACCACGAAACCATGCGCGAATCCCTTCGGGATGAAAAACATCCGTTTGTTCTCCTCGCTCAACTCCACGACCGCGTGTTTGCCAAGTGTAGGTGAATCCTTCCGCATATCGACAGCCACATCCAATACCTTGCCTTTCACGACCCTCACCAGCTTTGCCTGCGTGTAAGGCGGTAATTGATAATGCAATCCTCTCAATA
Source organism: Butyricimonas muris (assembly GCF_046365375.1). Taxonomy (NCBI): domain Bacteria; kingdom Pseudomonadati; phylum Bacteroidota; class Bacteroidia; order Bacteroidales; family Odoribacteraceae; genus Butyricimonas; species Butyricimonas muris. The sequence continues at coordinate 82,570 of NZ_JBKEIT010000005.1, forward strand.
CCCCGTATTTGGATTTGGACTCGTTATCTTGCACGAAATTGATTTCGCTCACGTTCTCGTTGAACCATCGAGCGGAATAACTCTCGAAAAAATAACCGCGTTCATCTCCAAATACCCGCGGTTCAATAATAACCGCCCCCTCGATTTCCGTTTTTATTACCTTCATTACAATTGAAAATTGAAAATTGAAAATTGAAAATGTAACATACATTTCCAATCTCAATTTAGTAATTATACATGGTACATTTCCTTGTAATAATTCATGTACTCTCCACTAGTTACGCTATCCAGCCAGTCTTGGTTTTCCAAGTACCATTTCACGGTCTTCTCGATACCTTCCTCGAACTGCAAAGAGGGTTCCCATCCCAATTCTTCGTGCAGTTTCGTGGAGTCGATAGCGTAACGCAAATCATGTCCCGCACGATCGGTCACGTAAGTGATTAATTTTTCGGAAGCACCTTCCGGACGTCCCAGAAGACGGTCGGTCACTTTGATCATTACCTTGATCAAGTCTATATTTTTCCACTCGTTAAAACCACCGATATTATACGTGTCCCCGATTTTTCCTTGATGGAAGATTAAATCTATGGCACGGGCATGATCTTCCACGAACAGCCAATCCCGCACGTTCTCACCCGTTCCGTATACCGGAAGCGGCTTATTGTGACGGATATTGTTAATAAACAGCGGAATCAACTTTTCCGGGAACTGATAAGTTCCGTAATTATTCGAACAGTTCGAAATCTTCACGGGCAACCCGTAGGTATCATGATAAGCCCGGACGAAATGATCGGAAGAAGCCTTTGATGCCGAATACGGGGAATGAGGATCATACTTTGTCGTTTCCAAGAAGAAGCCTCCATCCGGTTGCAAAGAACCGTATACTTCATCCGTTGAAACGTGATAGAACAACTTATCATCAAAATTACCGTCCCAAGCCAATTTAGCAGCTTGCAACAAACTCAGTGTTCCCATCACGTTTGTCTGCGCGAAAGAGAACGGGTCCCGTATCGAGCGATCCACGTGGCTTTCTGCCGCCAAATGTATAACCCCGTCAATATGATATTCAGAGAAAATCTCACGCATCCGTTCGAAGTCACAAATATCCGCTTTCACGAACTCGTAATTCGGCATATTTTCCACATCCTTCAAGTTAGCGAGATTTCCCGCGTAAGTCAACTTATCCAAATTGATAATACGGTAGTCCGGATATTTATTTACCATTAACCTTACCAAATGGGAACCAATAAAACCTGCACCACCGGTTATTAATAAATTTTTCATGCTTCAAAATTTAGTTGCAGGTTGCAAGTTACATTCGCCTTCGGCGAGTTGCAAGTTGCAAACTACAAGTTTATCTATTCAATTTTTATTTCATTTACCATGCTCTTCCAAGTAAATTATCAACTTACCTCTCCACAACTTCCCTTCGCTATCTGCAAAAACTTTTTAAACATCACGTTGCTTCCCGCTTCATACCCCTCCGCTATGTTATTCATCACGGACACAGCAGCTCTTCTTATCTGGTCATTAAAACCATAATCCTTCACATCAGCAGTACCCAAGTAAATTTGCTTCACTAATTCCCGAGCATCCTGCCAAATCTTAAACTCCTCAAAACATTTTACCGTCCCCATAACCTGCAACCTGAATTTATTACTAATATTTTCCCCCAACCTGCAACCCGCCGAAGGCAAATGCAACCTGCAACTTGTTGAAATTACTCCAGTAATTTCAACAAATACTGTCCGTATTGATTTTTAATCATGGGTTGGGCTAATCCCTTTAACTGTTCTGCTTCAATCCATCCTTTACGATAAGCAATTTCTTCCAGACAAGCGATTTTCAAACCTTGGCGTTTTTCAATCACCTCCACGAAAGTAGACGCTTCCGCCAATGAATCATGAGTACCCGTATCCAACCACGCGAACCCGCGTCCCAACAACTGTACCTTCAAATCACCTTTCTCCAGAAAAGCCTGATTCACGGTAGTGATTTCCAATTCACCGCGAGCGGACGGTTTTATTGTCTTCGCCACTTTCACGACCTCGTTCGGGTAAAAATATAAACCGACCACGGCATAATTGGACTTCGGTTGTTTTGGTTTTTCCTCGATACTCAAAACGTTCCCGTCCTTATCAAATTCTGCCACGCCGTACCGTTCGGGATCATTCACCCAATAACCGAATACGGTAGCTTTGTTTTCCTCCTTGGCATGTTTTACCGCGTCCAACAGCATTCCCGTGAAATGTTGGCCGTAAAAGATGTTATCTCCCAACACCAGACACACGGAATCATCACCGACAAACTCCTCGCCGATAATAAACGCCTGTGCCAACCCGTCCGGACTCGGTTGTTCCGCATACGTGAAATGTACCCCGTAATCGGAGCCGTCACCCAACAGACGCTCGAACCCCGGTAAATCTTGAGGCGTTGAAATAATTAAAATATCCCTAATTCCCGCCAGCATCAATACTGAAATCGGATAGTAAACCATCGGTTTGTCGTATATCGGCAACAACTGCTTCGATACGCCTTTGGTAATTGGATATAACCTGGTCCCGGATCCACCGGCTAATACAATTCCTTTCATATCTTCTATTTATGACGCGAAGTTATCATTTTATTTATAGGCTCCAGTATTTCATCTGATGAATTTTTCCCCGGTAGATACCTTTCACATCCCCGAGCACGGCATGTTCATAAGTCAATCCCCGGAAATACGCTTCGTCCAAATCTATATATTCTTTGTGAGAAACGGCAACAATTATCGCGTCATAGTTCGCTCTCGGCTGTTCAATCAATGAAAAACCGTATTCCCGAAGAACTTCTTCCGGATCGGCATGCGGGTCTGTAACATCCACGTCAACCCCGAAATCTTTCAACTCGTTCACGATATCCACCACTTTTGAATTACGGATATCCGCCACGTTCTCTTTAAACGTGATACCCATCACCAGCACCCTCGCTCCCAGTATATTCTTGCCCATGGCGATCATTCGCTTCACGATCTTTTTGGCAATATACCCGCCCATTGTATCGTTCACGAACCGCCCGGCATTAATCATTTGCGGGTGATATTTCAATTCTTTTGCCTTGTGTACCAAATAATAAGGATCGACACCTATGCAATGTCCCCCGACCAAGCCGGGATAGAACTTCAAGAAATTCCATTTTGTCCCGGCAGCTTCCAGTACATCATACGTGTTGATTCCGATACGACTGCAAATAATAGACAATTCGTTCATCAAGGCAATATTGACGTCCCGCTGGGTATTCTCGATAATCTTACCCGCCTCGGCAACTTTAATACACGGGGCCCGATGCACCCCTGCTTTCACCACCAACTCGTACACTTTCGCCACGGTTTCCAATGTTTCCGCATCACCGCCGGACACTATTTTCACTGTATTCGTCAACGTGTGTACCTTATCACCGGGGTTAATCCGTTCCGGGGAATAACCGATCTTGAAATCCACCCCTGCCCGTAACCCGGAAACCTCTTCCAGAATCGGAACACAGTCCTCCTCCGTGCAACCGGGGTAAACCGTGGATTCGTATACCACGTAATCGCCTCTCTTTAACGCTTTTCCCACGGTGCGGGATGCTGACAACAAAGGAGTTAAATCCGGTTGGTTAAAACGATCTATCGGGGTGGGCACAGCCACGATATAAAACGATGCTTCCCGCAACACGTCTACCGAAGAAGTAAACTCGATATCCGTGTTCTCGAATGCTTCCGCGCCTAATTCATCACTCGGATCTATATGTTCCCGCATTTTTGCCAAACGCACCTCGTTTATATCAAAACCTATCACAGCAATCTGCTTCGCGAACTCCAACGCTATCGGCAATCCCACGTATCCCAACCCGACCAACGCCAACTTCGCCTCCTTATTTATCAACTTGTCAAACATAACCATAATTTAGAATTTAAAATTTAGAATTTAGAATTATCTCGATCATTCTAAATTTCCAATCGGTCTTTCGGTTCGATAGGAGTGTAAGGCCCGTCTTTCACCTCGAATATCACGGTGTCCTTCTCCATAACTTCCAGCGTGTGCCATTGCCCGGCAGGAATATGAATACCATAATTCCCCTCCGACGGAGCAAGTTCCACTTCTTCCGTCACCCGCTTGTCATCATCATAAAAATACACGCGAATCCTTCCGCGGAGCACAATATAAGTTTCCGCCGTCATACAATGACGATGAACAGGCAATTCCGTTCCCGGTTCCAGTGCATTCAGCAAACGTTGCGCTTTCGCATCCAATGAATCATGAAAATTATAATTCATCCGCAAACGCTCGCTTTCCCTCGCCTGCCGGGATACTTCATCCAATAATTCGTTATCTATTATCTGCATATTTTATTCGCCTTCGGCGAGTTACAAGTTACAGGTTCACAGGTTACAAGTTCATTTCAACCACATGAATTTTACCGTTCCTCACCACATTATATATCATTAAAACCAGTAATCATTCAATCTAAAATTTAAAATCTAAAATCAATTATCGGTTCCACCCGAACGGATGTTTCGCCAAAGGCAACTTTGCCAACGGGTGATAATCACCTTTCAAGCCGATCGGGGTAGCATGCCGGATATCATGCACGATACCGATACAATTCCGGGCTTCCTCGATGCGGAATCCGTTACCCGCCAGAATCTGACGGAAACTCTCCGTGTGCAACTCCGTGAATCCTTGACTAAACTCGAATTCTTCCCCCTCGATTTGTATCGAGCGGAATGTCCGTTTCTCTCCCTGCACGGCATTCTCCGGCAGATTATCGGCGTTGATACTCAAGAAATAACGTACCCGTGCTTTTTCCAGTCCCAAAAAACCTGCTACCCGGTCGTGACTCATCACGTGCACGATATTCTCTTTCACCGGACCGAATATCCATGATAACATATCATAAAAATGCACCCCGATATTCGTGGCCACCCCTCCGCTCTTGCGTTCGTCGCCTTTCCAACTCGTGTAATACCAGTTCCCCCGGGAAGTAATATATGTCAAGTCCACGTCATATACTTTATCTTTCGGTCCCTCGTCAATTTTCTTTTTCAACGCCTTGATTGAATCATGCAAACGCAACTGCAAAATCGTGTACCCCTTGTGTCCCGTTTCCCGCTCCACGTCTTCCAGTGCATCTATATTCCACGGGTTCAACACCAGCGGTTTCTCGCAAATCACGTCCGCCCCCAACCGCAAACCGTAACGGATATGCGCGTCGTGCAAATAATTCGGTGTACAGATAGAAACCATGTCCACCCGAGCGGTCGTTTTCTTCAACTTGGAACAATGCCTGTCAAACAACTCCATCTCCGTGAAAAAAGAACAGTTCGGGAAATAACTGTCCATGATCCCGACACTATCAAACTTATCGTACGCTGCCACCAAATTATTCCCCGTGTCTTTGATCGCACGCAGGTGTCTTGGGGCTATATATCCTGCTACACCGAAAATTGCAAAATTCTTCATAATCTACTTTTATTTTATACCGTCCACCTCATGTAAAATTGGGACTTTCAAAGTTATAACTTTAATAAGTTTCTTCAAACGAAACCAAAGAATTTGAAATAAAAAAAATCCATGCAGGGTGCATGGATTCTTTAACCCCACTATTTAATGATTAAAAATCATACTTCTGGTCGTATCCCCGCTCGTAGATATTAATACCCTCTTTCATCCACCGGGGCATAGGTTCATTCTTGAGATAGTGATTGAAAAATTGTTCCATCCGTTTCGTCCAGTCCTTTTGTGCCGGGCGTGCATTCAAGAAGTGACCTTCCCCGACATAATTCAACATCCATGCCGGACGTTGCAGACGCCGCAAGGCAAGAAAAAGATTTCTACCGTCATAATAGGAAACAGCCCCGTCCTTATCACAATGGAAAATCAACGCCGGGGTATGAATCCGATCGGCAAACAACAAGGGTGAATTCTCGATATAACCCTCCAGATTTTCCCACAAGGTAGTCCCCATGCGACATTGCCAATCCTCGTACATCAACATACAAGGGACACCGCTTTCTTCCCGGATCCCGGTATAGACAGAGGTCAGGTTGATCAAAGCTGCACCGATATTCACGCAGGTGAACATATCGGTTCTCGTCACCAGATACGCGGTCTGGAACCCCGACCAACTATGTCCCTGCAAACCTACCCGTTTCGGATCAATGATTCCTCTGTCAATCAAAGCTTTTGTTCCGCTCACAACCGCATTGTAAGAACTTTTCCCCGGGTTGCCTATCTCGAAATAAACATCCGGCTGAAATACAATATATCCCTTGCTGACATACGTGGGGATGTCAATCATAGCGTGACTCAACCCGGGCACGGGATGAAGGTGCATCTCGGGAGTATGGGTTTCATAGAATGCCACTATCGTCGGGTAACTCTTGTTCTTGTCGTAATCATCCGGTAGATAGAGTAATCCTTGATTGGCTTTCCCGTCATAATTCGTCCACTCCACCTGCTGCACCGTTCCCCATTTATAATCGGCCCGTTGCGGGTTGACATCCGTGACCTTCCGCATCTTCCGGAACGAGGGATCGGTAATCCACAAATCCCGGTCTTCATAGTAATTCTGTTTCGTGCACAACAACGTATTCCCGTCGGCAGACTGTTGGGTAATCGTCAACATAAAAGCACCTTCAATCTTAGGTGCAAGTTTTCCGGACGGGGACAACGCCCAGACACCTGTATTCTTTGTCGTCCAATCCGTAGACATGACACGATTCTCTCGCTCCATATCCACTTGAATAATATCCCAATCGATATTAAACAAACGGAATATCGTGTTACGTTTACGCCCTTCCTCGCGCGTCCAACAATACGTTTTTTCTCCGGTCAAGTCTACTACCCAAATATCGAAACGATCATAAACAAGAAGCCGCCTCCCGTCCTTACTCCATCCCGCTATACCGTAAGGCGGTGCAGGATTCGGGCGATCGTACAATTCGTCGTGTAACGGGTAAGGAATTTCATCGGTTAGCACCCTGCGGTTTAACGTACCCGGTTCCAGTACTACCCATGAACGCTTGCCGTTATCGTAATAGAGTAAATAATCCCCCTTGGGACTCCAGTAAATCCGGCGAGTCAAGGCTTCCGCCACCAATTGGTGCTCCGCGGTAACCAGATTCACCAGATACAAATCAAAACGGGTGTCATGCAGCCAGTCCCGCTTGTTCAGATAAGGCTTTTCATCCTTCTCGTAAGCATAAACAGGAGCATCCGTATCAGGCATACACAATTCCGGGTGACCTGCCTCACAAAGTTGTATACACCCGCCGCCCTCTGCGTCCGATATAAACCGTTCGGGAGTGGGCACGGCTGGACGATACCCGCTTATCGCTTGTTGCGAGGGTATCACCGGATCGTTCCAACTCCAAAGTTCAAGGGTAAAACTCTCGTCTTTCTCCCCCTTGGGCTTTGCAGCTTTCGGAGTTTTGTGCTTCTCGAATATAGAACGTTTCGATTTTCCCAATTGTCGCACAGACCGCATATTCACGTCCATTACTTCTATCCGGTCCGCGTCCAGAAGTTCCGTCACCCGTTTGTCTTTCAATGAAAAAGTATAATATCCTTTCTCACCTTCATCCCCGGCAAAATAAAATCCGCCGTCCTTTCCCCACTCGTTGAAATAAAAACGCTCCAACCGTTTCGTGGTATCCCGATACAGGCATTCGTACTTGCCCGCCTTATTCCGCGAACCGAAATAAATCGTATGGCTATCGGCTTCCCGCTTCAGGTAGACAATCTTCCAATCCTTATCGTAAAGGCAATAAGTGCCGACACCCGTCAAAACCAGACTATCATTCGTCTGTATATTTTTCACGACCAGCGTATCATTCGTTTGATAAGCGGCCAAGGGGATAACGGGATTGAGTTCCATACCCTCTCGCAAACAGACCTCCTTCTTGTTCCGCAAACAACGCGCCACACGAATCACATCATCACCTTCCTTCTTACCGTAAACAATCCACTCGTCCCCGGCAAAAAACTCGGGAGAATCCGGACACTCCAAAGTGCTCGTTCTCCCGGTTTTTACATCATAGAAATAATAAATATTTCGGGCAACCTTGTTTGCCGCATCATTATCGAAATACATGTACCGGTACATCACCCACTTCCCGTCGGGCGACAGCTTGTAACTGTCAACCCTCCGCCACTTCCGGTAAGCCTCTTCATCTAACACCTTTTTCTGCGCTAAACAGGAAAAGGAAACTAAAAACACATGAATAAAACAGAGAATAACGATATATGATAAACGGCACATAGTCTTTTACTTTTGAGGGGTTACTCGTTCTTTGATAATTTTGGTATTCAAATACAGGAACGCGATACGTGGCGGTCCGGCACTCACGAGCAAAGAGAGGCTGTCTGAGCTCAACTGTGTAATTTTCTCTTTCGTCAAGTACTCTTCTCTCGTTCCGTCATCCTCGATACTTTCCCCCTTAATGATCAGATACCCCTCCTGAATCTCCCAAGTTTTCAGATCCAGACTAGGGATATTGATACTTTCACAAATACCACCTTTCTTGAAACGGAATCCCTTCAATTCTCCCGTGGACTGATAGGTGTAAGGATTACACCACTCTCCAAGCAATTTCTTTTCCATTTCCTTCTGGGGGTCTGTGGCACACGCGACAAACAGGAGTGTCAGACCGATGTAGATTAAATTCTTCATGTTTCTAAATTTAAGATTTTACTTTTAATACACATCTTAATTACACGACCTACCCTGAAAAGGATTAACGCCACTCGAAAAAAATCACGAGGGCGGAGAATAAAAATATTCTCCGCCCTCGTGATTTTAATTGCAGCCCCTCAGTCCCGGACTATTCTTTTATCCATTTTTTCAATTCATCATTCCCGAACGTGTTAGCCAAAAACGGTAATCCCAATACCACTCCGACTCCGGCAAAACCACCCAAGAAAGTAAAAAGCACACATATCAACCCTCTTTTGGGTTTCGAGCGTTCCACGGGAACCACTACCGGCTCAACAACCGTTAATATCGGGGTTGTTTCATTCACGGCGATTTCAGCCTGTTCCAGTTGCTTCGCCAATTCCGAGTATACATTATACGCAAGATTATACTCGTTAGTCAACATATCCTCCCTCGTCTTGGCCACAGCCGAAACGAATCCTTTATTGGCATCCCGGAACTTGGCAAGCTCATCCTGTCTGACCTCGTAACGTTCTTTCGCCTTATCATATTGCTTTTGCACAAAGTCCAGATTTGACTGCACCTTCTCAATCTTGAAACGAGTGATGTACTCTTGCAACAACTTCTGAGCCTGCTGAGCCAATTGAGCTACGGCCAAAGGCTCCGGCAATGAAGCGGACAACTGTACGTATCCGTCTTTATCATTCACGTTCAACGAAACAATCCTATCCAATATCTCGGCTACCTCTTTTTCATCCTTCGAAAGCGATTGAATCGCCGAGCCTTGCTCCGTCATGATCTGTGTCGTGTCTTCCCCTCGGATAGCACCGATGATCACTCCCGGCAAACCAATCGTGTACTTTTTAATAACCCCGAAAAGACTGAATTTTTTATACTCGTCTTTCGTGTAATAATCAAACAAAGTAACAGGTTGTTCGTATTCCTCGAATTTCAATGGTGTCGCCATCAACTCCTTTTTAAAAGGGATACTTGCCAATATCTTGGGATAAATCGTCGGGGCAAGAACTTCACCTCCGCCCATGGAACCCAAATTAATACCCACCATCGAAGCCAAACCGCTCAATCCGCCGCTTGCTTTCTTGTCACCGCTCTGGGGGACCATTGTACATCCCGCGGAATACTCTTTCGGGCTAAAAAGGGCTACCAACACACCTATTACCATAAAGACGACCGTGATCTTAATAATCAATTTACGGTTCTTCCATAATTTCCGGATGACTTCCACCAAATCAATCTCCTCGTCTTGCTGTGGTATCTGATTCGTCTGTTCTTTTATTTCCTGTCCCATACTACTTCGTGCTATTAAGAATTGATGTAACCATGGCAGCAATAGAGGTTGTCGAAGAAGTCAGACTTAATATTTCAGGCAACCCCAATCTATTCTTTCGCTCCAACTTCATCGGAACAATAATCTCACATCCCGGCTCGATCTTCGGATTCCGTCCCCCTCTCCGTACCGCCAATGTTCCATTCGGGTAAATCACGTAAGCCCTGCGCTTCTTCGCGTTCATATTAAAACCGCCCGCGTTGTCAATATAATCCCTTAACGACATCTTACTCTTGTAAGTCACCGCGTTGGGGAACATAACCGCTCCGCTGATTTTCACCGTATTCACGAAATTAGAAACATGCAATACATCCCCTTCGCGCAAAACGAGATCCGCTTCTCCACCCGGATTAGCAAGTGCTTTTTCCAAATCGATACCCACGGGATACGTCCGTTCAGCGATAAGACTATCTATTATAACCGAATCCTTTCCCGTGAGTGCGATATTTTTTGCAGCTTCAAATCTCATCAATTCGTCTTGATTCATCCGACGCTCCAAACGAGCCCCTTTCACGTAGGCCTTTGAAGTTACCCCTCCGGCACGTTTCACCAAATCCGAAAGCCTGTCATTTGCCGATGCTTTAGCGTAAACCCCCGGATAAAGAATCTCCCCGTCAACCCGCACGTTCTGTTGCTCCCGGTATCCCGGTGAACGACGCACGTAAAGTTCATCAAACGGTTCCAAAACAAAATTCTTGATACCATCCACCATCAACCCGTCCTTCAACGCAAAAGTGAACAATTCCGCCTCTTCCGGGGCTTCGGTCGTACTCTTCGGCGACTTTATTCTTCGGGAGACATCCACTCGCACCTCGGATGCCGACTCCAAAAGTCCCCCGGCTTGAATAATCGCATCCTCGATAGTCATGTTCTCCACGAAATTATATTCTCTCGGGTTCTTTACTTCCCCCCGGATTTGTATCACGTAACCTTCTCGCAAAGCTGTTTTAGAGGGCACATACAACACGTCATTCTTCCTCAAAACAATATCCTCGACCTCGCCTTTCATAAATTTGCCCAAATCAATCGCAAGAGCTTCACGAGTTAAATCTTCTCTCTCGCGATACAATATGGCACGATTCAAAAAAGCATCCTCTCTCGGTCCCTCCACCACATCCAACAAATCTTTCAACGTCGCAATCGAAGCACTGATAGCATATTTTCCCGGACGGAAAACAGCCCCCTCGACAGACACCCGATTCTCGTAGCGGGGCAAAATGGCATCCACCAACACGGAATCCCCGTTCGCCATAACAAATTCAGGAAATTCCTCATTATACACCGTGTACATCTCGTACTCGGAATCACCCTTCCGTGTCACGTTCAAGTTCTTCTTGTAAGCATCCCCGGTAAAACCTCCGGCATACTCCAATGCTTTACTCAAAGTTTCATCCCCCTTCAACTCGTATCTCATCGGGCGCTTCACCTTACCCAAAATCGTCACGATCTTCTCGTAAGTCCCCACGTTAATCAAATCCCCGTCCTGCAAAACAATATCGAAAGTATTGTCCCCGTTCATGATGTACCCATAAACATCCACGTGCTTAAAAGCCTTGCCATTCCGGTACAACACGACATCACGCAACGTTCCTACTTGATTCACACCTCCCGCGGAATACAAAGCATGAAACACCGTTGCCAACGAAGGTAAAGTATAAGTCCCGGGCATCACGACCTCGCCCATAACATTCACTTGAATACTGCGGATTTTACCTAAAGTAAGCTGTATAAAAGTTCCCGGATTCTCCGAACTCAAATCCGAATATATACGACTGAATACATTTTTCAAATACGCGGAAGCCTCTTTCACTTGTTTCCCGCTTAAATAAACGGGTCCCAACCCCTGAACATTAATACTTCCGTCCGGAGATATTTCTTCCCGGAGCGTGGTTTCCGAATTACCCCATATATCGATAATCACCTCATCGCCGGGAGCTAACTTATAATTCTCGGGAGTCGGGATACTCAAATTAGGTTCAAAAGTCAACCTTCCATTATTAAAAATTTCCCTGCCGAACACATCATTCTTACTCCTCGGACGAATCACGACAGTATCTTTTGTCACCTGTAAAGGCGCCATCGTTCTTCCTCTCGAATTATCAGCCTGTCCTTGTTGCGTGCCGGTTTGACTACCGTAACTCTTCTGGATTCGCTGTATTTGCTCCATCGTAACCCCTTTCTGGGTCAACATCAAAATGATTTCATTCTGGGACTTGCCTTGAGCCTGTGCCTCTTTCACAGCTTCTACCACTTGTGTATCTGACATTTGGGCAAAAGCAAACCTCGATACGCCAAGTATTAGTACGATCAATATTAAAAATCTCATATTACTTTTTTTGAATGTTTTTACGCAACCATCCTCTCGGTTTACAGCCAAACCGCCCCCTCACGGGGCATACCGTAAACCGAATAGCCGGATCGACCGCAAAGATACTGTATTAATTGAAAATGAAAAATGGATACGCGAAAAATATTACTTCTCTTCCAATAAAGCATAATATTTACGACGCAACGGAAGATAAACCGCCACAAGCACCACCAAACTCACGATAGCGTAAAAAAGAGTATACGCCGGAGCATATTTCAAAACAAGCCAATACCCTCCCCCGACAAGCGCCTGTGTTGCCATATAAAAAAAAGATACCGACAAATGGGGAATCTTCGCCTCGTTAGCCAACAATTGATACAAATGCTTCCGATGCGGTTGCCCTATATTCTCTTTCAACATCAAACGATGGATAATTGTCAACACACCGTCAACCCCATACACGCTCAATAAAATCAACACCGAAATCTCCCCCGTGCGCATGATAAAAGTCCCTAGCAGGAAAAGAAGTATAAAAGCAATAGCAACAGCCCCCACGTCACCGGAAAAACACCTCGCGTGAGTTCTGAAATTATAGAAATTAAATACCAACAATGACAGAATAACCACCGGAATAAAACCCGCGGGCGCAATCTGTATTACCCAAGCGTTTATCCCCCACAAAGCCAACAGTACAACCAAGCTATATCCCCCGGTAATCCCGTTGATGCCATCCATAAAATTGTATATATTCAGAATAGCCAAGCAAACGAACAAAGCCACAATCACGTATCCCCACGAAACCTCGTGCACCCCCAACTGCAACAACAAAAGCAACAAAGCAAAAGTCTGCACCAGCAAACGCAACTTCGCCGAAAGCGGATGCATATCATCCATAAAACTCACTACCGCCACCAACGTCAACCCGCACAAAAACCACGGGGCGAAAAAACCGAAAGTCAACCCGTAAACGAGCACTCCCAAATAAAAAATCACCCCGCCTCCTCGCAGGGTAATTGTATGATGGGAACTCCTCTCGTTAGGAATATCCATGATCTTGTATCTTTCCGCTATTTTAAAATAAATGTTCTCCATCACAAAAAGTAGAAGGAGAACAAACCCGTAAATCCAGTCTATCATTTTCTTTGCTTGAACGATTCAACCATCTCACGAATCCCGTCTTCCAAAGTATAACGAGGTTCATAACCGATAGAATTTAAAGCCAATTGACGATCTATCACAACATCACCCCACAACTTCTGATAAAGATCCGGGCGAATTTTCTCAACCATTCTCAAAAACAAAGACGGGGAAGGTAAATTAATCGTGTGAACACCCAACTGTTCAGAAATCACCTCTATAACATTACGTGTTGAATAGGGTTCTTTATCTGTCGGGTAGAAAATACCTTCAGCCTCTTTCTCCACGGTTAAATGGATAAACTCTATCAAATTCTTCACGTTAATAAAATCACGACGATTCCGAGCCGAACCGAACGGAAGCGGTATATGACGATTCACCAAACGAATCAAACGCATCATATTTCCCGGAGCCATACCACCACCATAAGCCATCGGGGGACGAATAATCACCGTCTTGAACTCGTGATCACTCATCGCCAACAACTCCTTATCAGCTTTCAACTTAGAACTTCCATAATAAGTCCTCGGCATTTCCGGTGTTGTCGTAGAAATACGACTGGCAGTACCAAACACGGCAATCGTACTCATTTGAATAAATTGACGAACGCCTGCCTGACGGGCTTTCTGAGCCAACACGCAAGCCATACGATAATTCACCTCATCATAAAGTTCCTGATTCTTCTCTTCCGGACGGTGTACGATAGCAGCGAAATTAATTACCGCATCAAACCCGACGAACGATTCCACAGGCATATCCCAAAACGCCTTTACCACGATTTCCTTATCGTATCCTGTAGGACGTCGGCTATAACAAGTTATCGAATCCTCCGACTGGTAATTTCGAATAAACTGTCCAGCAATAAAGCTACTCCCTCCAATTATCAATATTTTTTTCATTCCTCGATCTATTTAAACGGCATAAAATCTTACTCTGTCCATTTTATGGACCCTAAACAATCTCCTTAACGCGTTATTCATTTTACTCGAAAAACGCCTCCTCGTTTTCCAAAGCTTGTTTACGTCGTGTAGACCTTAAATGTTTGATTTGTATTCATATAATTAATAATAGTGTGTTGTGTATGTTGCTTTTTACTTTCAAGATGCGAAGATATGATAAAGGTTGCGTCAACAACGTGAGTTTTTTTGTTTTTAACAAATCCTTAACAAGTCAGCAATATAATCTTATTTTTTGTCTAAAATATTTCGCAATAAAAAACGATTCATATATTCATTCTCCCCGCATTACACAATTACACCCTTTAATATAGTACCCATCATTTATTTCTCATAATAATTTGTTCTATTAGAAAATGTCCCACTTCATCAATTTCATTAAAGTGAACAACTTTAGGCAAAATCACCCCAAAAGCATTCTTCACCTTTTCCACTAAAACATCCGTGTATACCAAATTTCCATTAATAACATTTTCAATACCATCAAGAACTATTGATTCTCTATTAGCTTGCCTCATCCGGGACATCGAAAAAATACTTTCATCAAAATAAGAATCGACATTCTCCCCATCGATAATATAAGGATACCCTCCTATTTCCCCCTGTACCCCCGGTGAATGTACTTTCATTTTCTTCTTTAAACGTATAGCTTCCAAGATCGTATAAATGATATCGAAATTGCTCGATGCATTCATCATATTTCTCTTCTGATCCACAGGCATCGCAATTGCACAGTGTTTAAAAATCTCCGATTGTTCGATCTCCACGTTATGACCTTGGTACTTAACATCCAATAAAATTTTTTGCCCTTCAGCCTGTCCCTCCTTACTGATCACAACATCATGAAAATGACTAACAGCCAAAGTAACATCTATATCATTCAAATTAGCAATTTCACATTGTTCTCCTACATAAAATTTAATCCGCGGAATCAAATGATTCAAATTACCACTACCGAAATCAGGATATAATTTACCGGCAGATTTTAACCAAGGAATCACAGCATCAGAATATGAGGTATTAATAACAATTGCATGACTTCCGGCAAGCTCACATCCTTCCATAATATTACGGGCATAGCGTATTGAAAGTGGTGTCCAAATACCATACGCTCTCAAAGTATGCCAAGATATACTACCATACTTTAAACCTGCATACACCCTACTACTGTTAACGATAATATCCGGCTGATAACGGGCTATTGTTTTTGTAATGGAATCTATATGGTCTAGATCACAAGCACCATCTACCGTGATTTTACTCCTTAGAGCCCCTCGAATCACAGCTGCCGTTCGCACTATATTAACATCTTGAATTAATTTATCCAAATTTCTTCCAACCACAACAATTTCCATCTTTTCATCTTGTAATCCAACAAGATAGTCTAGCAAATATCCCCCAACACTTCCAAGTCCCATGATCATCACTTTCACAACACCATCAGCCTCCAGCTTTTGCCGTAACAGATTTAATTTATCATTTGTCGCTTTCATTCGAATTATCATTTTCAATTTTAGAATATATCTTTAAATAATCAGCCACAGTATTACAGTTTTCCCATTCCTCAATAACACAAACAGATATATCATGACACTTAATATTACCATAATATCCTTGTATTATCTCCAAGTTTGTTCCTTGCACCTGTTGAGCAGTCAATTCCGAAACAACACCCTTCAATTTTGGAAAGTTCAAAAATTTCCAAATCTGGGCAGAATTATAAACAGCTCTAAAAGCCACCGGAATATTCAACAACTTATGACTTACATCGTAAATATAACGCACAAGATAATCTTGATCTACATATAAAACAACCGCTTTATCAGCCAAGATCAATTCCCTATTCACTGTTACAACATCTTTTTCAGACCTTAGCACGTTTTCAAAACTTTCAGAATCAAAAAACAAATCCCCCTCCACGAAGATCACTTCATCCGCCCAACTAATAGCCTCAATACCTTTAATCAAACTATAGCTGGAGCCATACGTGTTATACTTATCATTATAGACTAATTTTATCCGAGCCCTAAATCTCTGGCAAAATACATCAACATATTCTACTAATTTATCATACAGATATCCTCCAACAATAATATATTGATCTACTCCATCAGCTTTCTGAAGAATTTGATATAATAAGCTATTTTCAGGTTTATCTTTATAATAAAGACATTTCAAGACCTCTTCTTCCGTATCCCGATTAAAGCGGGTAGCTGTACCTGCAACTGTAATGATTATGGCTTTCATTCCTTACATTCTTTACCTAAACACATATCCAAACCTTGCGAAAGTTTCACAATAGGCTCCCATCGGGCCCTTTGCCTAATTTTTTCAGTATTCAAAATCCTGCGTTCCGGATCTGAAGCCCGGTAACCTGAAAACAAAATAGCAGGTTCTTTAATCCCTAACTTAGATGCGATTAACTCTACCAATTCAACAATAGATATCTCCTCGTCTGTTGCCACATTATAAACAGAACCATCCAACGCCTCTATAGAACCCAACAATGCAAGTATAGCCCGACAACTATCAATATTATGCAAGAAAGAACGTTTATTTTTCTTCGAATTTTCCAATAACTCAACTTCACCTTTGTTCTTCAAACTTGTTATAATATGAGGAATGATATGCTTGGGATACAACTCATGATCACTATAAACATTAGCAAACCGGATAGAGCATCCTTTAATCAGTCCCCTATCAACCGCATCTTTCATGAAAAACTCCGTCAACAACTTCCCTACAGCATAACTTGTACGTTGGCTATGTTCAGCCGTAGCCAATACTAAATAATCACTCTCTCTCACCCCTCCGTTTTCGTTCCACGATTGCATCGAATATACCTCTGAGGTAGAGCAATTAATATAGGCTTTAGCTCCTATTTCTATTGCCTGATCCAAAAAATTCTTCATGCCAGTAACATTTGTCATAAAAGTATTTTCAACTTTATAAAAATGCTCGGTATGAACAACAGCAGCACAATTTATATAAAAAACATCACAACCATCCTCTACTGCTTCAAGAGCAATTCGACCAACCATCTCCATCTGCTTCGCATCATTCAAATCGTATTGAAAGAATTCAAAATTCTCCCTACCGAGTAGATCACGAACTGAATCAATAGAACTAGCAAAAAAATTGTCAAAACCCACTACTCGATTTTCCTCTTTTTTTACTAATTGACGAGCCAACTCATTTCCAGTCATCCCCGTCACCCCACTTATTATATATGCATTCTTTTTCATATCTTATCAAATACCGTTTAACAATCTGTTTTTATAAAACACATCTACCGCATCAGTATATAAACTTTGTTCTAAAGCAATATCATATTCGACAGCATTATAGTGAAATGTATCAGTTCCCATATCCCAGTATAAATATTGAGCTTTGGGATTGTGATTCCTCGGTTGTCCAATCGATCCCGGATTCATAAACACAGTCCTTTTCTTTCCCCTAAACTCAATACATCCTCCAGCATAAAACATTTCTACATGAAGAGGGAAATGAGTATGTCCTGACAATACATAATCATACTTCGAGTAACTTTCTTCTTTCATTGATTCTGAAGTCAATTTTCCCCAGTACACATCCCGCAACTCCCCATGCAAACACAATACAGAACGACCATTTAATAATATTTCCGCGTATCCTTCGCCCTGCATTCGACTTTGAATATACTCGTAACTATCAGCTGTCAAAATATCTTTCGTATACTTTAAAGCAACACGTCCCCGTTCACTCGAAAAACGAGAAAAATGTGTACTATCCATCAAAGCCTTTTCGTGATTACCGAATAAATTACACATTACTTCGTATTCTTTTGACAAGGCTTTTATTTCCAGTATAACCTCATTAGGACGCATCCCGTAATTTATGATATCCCCTAAAAAAAATATTCCATCAGGTTTATACTTTTCTTTAAAATCCCGTATTACCGCCTTTAGTGCAGATAAATTCGCGTGTATATCCGATAATATAACAAACTTGCTACCCATTCTTAAGAAAATTCATAAAATCATGCTTATTCTCAACAGGAGAAGTTGCAGGACGCCCAAGATCTCCTCTCGAATCAATCCTCACTCGAATTTCCAGTAATACTGGCCCCTTAACTTCCCTTATATTCATCAATATTCTTTCAAGTTCATCTTTAGTTTTTGCCACAAACACATGTTTATACCCACAGGCTTTTGCCACAGCAGGAATATCCAGATAAAATGCCGCCGTCGGTTGTCCGCCGACAGACTCGTGTGCTCCATTATTAAATACGAAATGCCTGTAATTCATTGGTGCCAACTCGCCAATATTACTAATCGCCCCCATATGCATAATAAAAGCCCCATCACCATCAAAACAAAAAACTTCCCGATCAGTCTTCTCGATAGCAATCCCCAATGCAATTGAAGATGCATGCCCCATAGAACCAACAGTCAGAAAATCTCTCGCATGCCCTTGCCCTAACGCTGTCCTATATTCATATAATTCCCTCGACAACTTTCCCGTGGTAGACACAACAATATCCCGTTCCTTCAAGTGAGCAACAGTGATCTTCAAAGCCTCTTCCCGTGACAACGGATAATCATTTTCTACCTCTTTCTGCAATTTATACTTACCGAATAATCCTTTACGGATAAGCAGAACATGAGAAATACTCTCGTTTTTAACCTGTACAATCGCATTTTGTATTTGTTGCAATGCCAGCTCTTCCCTTTCATCCAATATCGTATACGGAATCTGCATCGCCTCCAACAAAGCAATAGTAACCTCCCCCTGCTTTTTATGTTGAGGCTCATCTTTTATACCCGGTTCTCCGCGCCATCCTACCATAAACAACATTGGCAATTTATACACCTTTTCATCAACTAACGATAACAAAGGATTAATAGCATTCCCTAAACCGGAATTTTGCATATACACCAACGGAATTTTACCTGTTGCCAGATAATATCCGGCAGCAACCCCAACTGCAGCGCCTTCATTAGCTGCAATTAAATTTTTTTCTTCCGGGGTAAAATCTGTAATATACGCACAAATACTTTGCAGTAATGAATCCGGAACCCCGGTAAAGAAATCCACTCCTTGGGCAATAAAGGCGTCGTACACTTTTTTTACATCAACCATCATCAATCTATTTTGTTCCCGGAATCAATTCTAATATTTGTTTTATTGGCATACAATAAGGATCTGCCTCCAGAGATCTTTCATTCTCAAGGATTATTCTTGCCACGTTGTACATTGCCGGATAAGAAGCCCTCAACATGTGATTGGCGTAAATCACGATATTTACTCCCCATTCGTTCAGTGCTGTTTCAGTAAACTGATTATACGTCGTGGGTACAACCACGATAGGAGTCACTTTATCTTTCTCTCGGAATTTTTGACAGAACGCCTTTATATCTTCTCCCGACTTGTCTTTACTGTGAATCATCACACCATCAGCACCCGCCTCCACGTAAGCAAAAGCCCTTTCGAGGGCATCTTCTACTGGCTGTCCGCAAATCAAACTTTCAATTCGAGCGATAATCATAAATTCCTTTGTAACCTGCGCATTTTTTCCCGCACGCAACTTGTCACTAAACTCCTCGATTGTAGCTTGGTGCTGTTGAACAGACGTTCCAAACAAAGAATTCTTCTTCAATCCAACTTTATCTTCTATAATAACAGCAGAAATACCATGACGTTCCAACGTCCTAACCGTAAACACAAAATGTTCTATTTTTCCACCCGTGTCTCCATCAAAAATAATCGGTTTCGTCGTGCACTCCAATATATTATTCAAATCCTGCAAACGAGTCGTAAGATCAACAGCCTCGATATCCGGTTTACCTTTACTGGTAGAATCCGTCAAACTACTGGACCACATACCATCAAAAGCTTGTAATTTATCCCCTTTCTGTAAAGAAATACTCTCGATAATTAAACCGGACAAACCACTATGTGCCTCTAGTATTCTCACGATCGGCTTTGCGGCAATCAATCGACGAAGAGTTTTCAGTCGGACATCCGGAGTTGTCCCGATAGCTTTAAT
The DNA here is from genome assembly GCF_046365375.1 of Butyricimonas muris. Taxonomy (NCBI): domain Bacteria; kingdom Pseudomonadati; phylum Bacteroidota; class Bacteroidia; order Bacteroidales; family Odoribacteraceae; genus Butyricimonas; species Butyricimonas muris. Next base: position 103,023 of record NZ_JBKEIT010000005.1, read on the forward strand.
GTCCTTATCCAAACCTGACGAATTAATTCCCTTTGTATAAGGAATCTCTATCACTTCGCCTCCAATTTCTTTCATCACACGAAAAACATCTTCCCTAATTTGTTTCAAAGGACCTCCGACCCAATCATCCCCATGAATAATATAATCAGGTTTATATTTCAACAAATTAGGGACATAACTCCATTCTTCTTGCGGAACTACTCGACTAACCCCCTTAATATTAGCAACAACTTCCTCTCTTTGCTCATAGGACAAATGAGGCAAACGCTTATGTGAGGCTATAGCTTTATCGGTCAATAATCCGATCAAAACTTCTCCATACTTGGTAGCTTCCTTTATGATATTAATTAATCCCGGATGCATTATATCCGCCGTCATGCCTAAATAAACAACCTTCTGCATACTCTACTATTCTATATTCTAATTCCAAATTATTCTGAAAATCAACCTATATTTACTCAATGATATGAAAAAATTTATGCCGTATAGAAACTCGTCAAAGATACATAAAATAATACGATTCCCACTATATTTACTGTTCATAAATCAATCCCAGACCATTACACGTTGAATCAATTTATATAATACTGGATCAACCAATTTTAAAGAGCACCTTGAAATTGATAAAGATGATTTTCGGCACATGTAGAGTTTAATTTACAGCCTCAGGCAGTTGTGAGTTGAAAACAAATAATGTACTTTTGCGCGGAGAAAGAATAGAGAGGGTTGGTTTACCCTCCCATAATATAAATAATCACAGGTTAACGCAACTATTTCGCAAATGCAGCATCCTTAATAAGTTGGCTAACCTTTTAAAAATGTTTTATGCAAGAATTTGATGTAACGGATTTGCTCCGATTGTTATGGAGAAAAAAGTCTTTTATTCTTAAGACTACGTTTATATGTTTGTGTTTGGGCGTGCTTGTTGTGTTATTGAGTTCAAAACAATATACTTCTATTTCCTCTTTTATACCCCAAAAACCGCAAACGGATTTAGACAAAAGTGCTTTGGATGCTTATTTACAAAGGGAGAGTCCAAGTATTTACGAGGCAAATGAAGTGCTAAACCCAGGATTATACCCACGAGTTGTAGAAAATGTGACCTTTCGTAAAAAGGTCATGTATATGCCCGTTTGGGAAGGAAAAGATGGGAAAAAAGTTAATTTAGTGGAATACTTGAGTTCTGATGAGTATCATCCTTTTCATTTTGGCCGTTGGCTAAAGAAATACACGATAGGATTACCCGCCACGATTCGAACGGCAAAAAAGGGAGGTTTTGAAAATGCTATGGAACGAGACACTTCATTGCTTATATTATCACCAAAAGAACAACGGGCAGCAGATGTATTGCAAAGAGGTGTGGTTTTATGGATTGGGGAGGACAATGCTTTGTTGCAAGTGACAACAGGAGACCCCGTAGTTGCGGCTCGTTTAGCCCAAAATGTACTGTCGTTGCTGAAAGAAGAAGTAACGAATTACCGTTCTGCAAAAATTGAAGAACAATGGGTATTTTTAAAACGGCAAATAGGAGTAGTTATGCAGGAATTGAAAGCCAAACAACAGGAAATGGCAGAATTGCAGACGAAACAACATGTTCTTTCCACCGGAAATATTGATATACAGAAAGGCTGTCTATTAGCTGAATATCAACATCTTTACGGTAGTTATCAAGAGTTTAATGGAAAATTGGAAAGATTAAAGTTAAAGACACAGGATAACACGCCGGTATTTACTATGTTAGAAGAAGTTTACGTACCTTATCAAGCATCAGCTCCAAGACGGGGAATTATTTTAACCGCATTCGTGGCTCTCGGACTATTTTTAGGAATGGTATTGGTAATCACACTACCTTATATAGCAGAAGTGACTCGAAGTAAATTTTTGATGCGTCATTTTTCGGTGAAAGGGGATCAAGTAAAAGATGTTGAATAAGCGACTGATAGGAAATCCGCTAGTTGAGAATTTTCTCTCGTTAGCCATTTTGCAGGGGATAAATTATCTTTTGCCGTTGATCACGATACCTTATCTTTACAACCATCTGGGAGTGGAGCATTACGGGTTAGTAAATTTTGCTATTGCTTTTATGCAATACTTTCTGATCGTGACCGATTTCGGCTTCGGATTATCTGGGACTCGCTATATCGCAGAAAACAGAGATCAGAAAGAGGCGATCAATACTTATGTGAATAGTGCAACTTTTTCCCGCATGGGGATTTGTATCATTTCTTTCGTCATCTTATTGATTTGTTTGTTTCTAATTCCTTCTCTAAGACAAGAAAAGATATTCTTCTTGTTATTTTTTGGGCAGGTAGTAGGAAATATTATGTCTCCCTACTGGTTCTTTCAAGGAATGGAGCAAATGAGATTTATCACGATAATGACTGTCGTAACAAAAGTATTGAGCCTAACACCTTTATTCTTTGTGGTAAAAGATAGTGCTGATTATTTTTATATCCCGATTTGTTATAGTGTGGGGAGCATCGGGAGTGGAATCATTTGCCTTTATTTAATGAAAAAACGGTTTGGAGTAAACTTCTTTTTTCCAAAAATAAAAAATATTATGACCGTGACAAAAGATAGTGCCAATTATTTTCTATCACGAATTTCTGTTTCGATGTTTACGAATACCAATACCTTTGTGTTAGGATTAGTTTTAGGTAACACCGCAGTTGGCTATTACTCTTTGGCAGACAAGGTTTATCAAGCGTTAACAGGGATATACCAACCTTTAGTGTCTGCAATATTTCCTTATATGACGAAAAACAAAAGAGTAGCCCTTTTCAAGAAGATTTTTATTTGGTCGAATTTGGCTAATATTTGCTTGGTTATTATTGTTGCCTTATGTATATCGGATATTATGCATTTATTGTTTCAGAACGTGGATGAATCTAGTGTGAACGTGATGTATATTTTTCTGCTTGCCTGCTTGGTAGCTTTGCCAAACACATTGCTGGGATATCCATTTTTGGCAGCATTGGGACATCCTAATTTTACAAACTATTCGCTAGTTGGAGTTTCATTGGTACATATTGTTATAATTGCTTGTTTGTGGGGTAGCGGATGGATTTCTATTTATAGCGTGGCTTGGGTCGTGGTGATGACAGAAACATTATTGTTATTAGTTCGGGCTTGGGGCGGACATAAATATCAGCTTTACGGACAGAGTATAATAAAAAAAGTAATAAAATGAGTTTGAGTTATAAAGAGGTACGAACTTTTACTCCCATGGGGAAATGGAATACCAGATTGGTAGCGGATTGGCTATGTATGCCGCTGTCTCCTTTTTTTTCAACAAGATTCGTGGAGTGGAAATTGAGACCGAATACAATCACGTTATTCATGATTTTCTTCGGGGTTATGGGATCTGTGTTTTTTGCCTTGCCCGATTGGAGTTTTAAAGTGACGGGGATCATTTGTTTTTATTTGTGGTATGTGATGGATTGCAGTGATGGAGAAGTGGCTCGAATCACAAAACAATTCTCTACATACGGGCGGGATATGGATTATTGGGCACACCTAACTTGTCATCCATTAATGAATTTGGCTCTTTGGTATTCGTATTTGCAACTTGGGAGATATGACGAGAGGCTATTGGCTTTTGTGTTTATAGTATTTATTTCGATAGAATTCCAACATCGGGCTTTATTGACATTTCAAGCCTATCACCGGAAAGAAACAGGCACGGAGAATATTGATAATCCTTCTGTATTTCGATATATTTTCCGACAAATGTACCAATATCCGAATTTTATATTGCTGTTTCCATTAATATTCTTGTTGGAATATTTCACGAAAATTCCCACGTTCTATTTACTCGTGGGATGGTGCTCGTTTTTTGTCGTAGGAGTAGGACAAGCTTTATTGAGAATGATTGCATTTTGTTATAAGGGTTAAGGATGAGCGAAGAAAGAAAAATCGGCTTGAAAGACACGTTATCGATGTTACTATGGGGAGTAGTGATTCTTATTATTACTCGTCAAGTACCTTTCGTGTCGTATAGTATATTTGGTAATCTGGCTTTGCTGGGTATTGTCGTATTGAATATACGTTATAATGCAACCGGATTTTATCGCACATTTCTGCCTATTCTCTGCTGGTGGTTCTTTCTGGTATTTTACGCCTTGCTACAGGGGAACGAAGTGCCCCTCGTGGCTCGCTTTGCTCTGATTATTTTCTTCCTACTAGCGGCTTATTTCATCATTTTACCTTTTCGGATGATCAAGCTGCTGTTCGCTTTTACATTGTTACAATGTATATTTCTGATCGGACTAGAGTTTGTTCTTTTGCTCTTTTTTAATTTAGAGACATATGAACCACTCCGACATTATTTTATCAATCAGGGATGGGGAGACGTTTACACGTTCACGGGATATTTTTATAATATACCGGTAAAAGGTAACGCACTATTACCTTTCGTGTATATGTTATCGTATTTTGTACCTGTATTTCCGGAAAAAAGAAAACGTTTCTTCAGGTGTATATATTTGTTGGCTATCGTATTTGCCGGAAACTTTGCTTACCTAATCAGCTTGTTTTTCTTCCATTTTATACTCTTTTTCTTACAGAATGAGTCTCTCAGACGATTACAGATGAAGATTCTAGGATTATCTTTTCTAATTGTATTGTTTTTTATCCCCGGATTGATTTTCGTGGAGAATGTCATGTCTAAAAAAGTAGATTCTATGGGGACAAGACAAGATCAAGTGGAGGTGTTGATACGGGATATGGGGCAAGAACACATGACTATTTGGCTGGGAAAAGGATTAGGAAATACGGTTTCGGAGAAAACAGCTTATCGGGATTACACTGGAAATGTTTATTTCGAGTTACAGACAGTTTATTTCTTTAATCAATTAGGAATTGTGAATTTTATTGTTTTTATATTGTTGAATCTATTTTTGGCTTACACGAAGATTCGAGATCCTAGGTTGTTGTTCGCTTATTTATGCTATATTCTTTATGCATTTACGAATCCTTATATCCTGGATACGAATCAAGTGATTGTGATATTAACTTTAGTAATGGCAAATAAAATACTTGAAGATGAAAATAGGGTGTGTACTTGTAATGTATAATCCTCGACAGGAGTTGTTAACAGCTTCTTTAGACTCATTGAACAAACAAGTGGATGAAATCTTCTTGGGGGATAATTCTGTGAATATGCCGGATTTTATGGCAACATTACTTACTTTATATCCCAATGTGTATTATCGTGGTTTCAAGGAGAATTTAGGGATTGCCGAGGCACAGAACCGAGGGATCACTTATTTCCAAGAGAAGGAATTTGATTTCGTGCTATTTATGGATCAGGACAGCTTGGCTCCGAAAAATTTAGTTATTTCTTTACTAGCAGATTACGAACGTTTGCAGCAAACAGGAATTGCTATCGGAGGAATCGGTCCCCGCCCCTTTAATCGGAACGAAGGAAAACCTTACGTGGGTGCAGTGAAGAAGGGAAAATTAATTTTACCGGGAATCACGGAAGTTGGAGAAATTATTAGTTCTGCATCATTGGTTCCTATGATCCATTTCAAGCAGATCGGAGAGATGGAGTCGAGTTTATTTATTGATGGGGTAGATCATGAATGGTGCTGGAGAGCCAAGAAGATTGGTGGATGGCGTTTTTTTATTTCGGAGAAAGTACAATTGAGTCATCAAGTAGGAGAAGGTGACCGACCGTTCATTCTTCGGAAAGTGGCTATACCCACACCTTTTCGTACATATTATCAATTTCGAAATTATTTTAGATTGGTTCATCGGGGATATGTACCCTTGTATTGGAAAGTTTCTAATGGTTTCAAATATAGTATAAAATTTTTTTATTATCCTTTATGCGTCTCTCCGCGTATAAGTTACATGAAGCAAATATTAAAAGGAATTTATGCAGGAATTACAGGTAAATAAGGAAAGCTGTTTTTCGGTATTAATAGCTGTTTACACGAAGGAACAACCGCTTTTTTTCAGAGAAGCCTTGCGAAGCGTATTTGAACAGAGTTTAACTCCGAATGAAGTGGTATTAGTGAAAGACGGTCCGCTAACTGAAGAATTGGATCAAGTAATTGCTGATTTTTCTAATGAAAGAAAACAATTAAGGGTTATTGCTTTAGAGGAAAATCGGGGACTAGGAGAGGCATTACGTGTTGGATTGGATGCTTGTTCTTTTGACCTAGTAGCACGAATGGATAGCGATGATATTTGTAAACCAAATCGTTTTGAAAAACAAGTTACCTTTCTGAAAGAACATCAAGAAGTGACTATTGTCGGCAGTTGGATAGAAGAGTTCTCTGATTGTAAAGAGAAAATAGAAGCAATTAGAAAATTACCTCAAGAAGATAAGAAATTAAAGGTATTTATGAAATGGAGGAATCCATTTAACCATATGACGGTGATGTTCCGAAAAAAGGATATACTTGCAGTAGGCGGTTATCAACCGTTTTATCTATTAGAGGATTATTATCTTTGGAATAGGTTAGCCAATGCCAATTATTGCTTTGCTAATATTGGGGAATCTTTGTTGTGGGCAAGGGGCGGTTACACGATGCTAGAGCGACGAGGCGGATGGAAATATGTCATATCTGAAAGTCGATTGTTAAAATACATGTATAGTTCCGGGCGAATTAATATTGCGGAATTCGGGATAAATTTGATAATGAAGAGTGTGATTCGTTTAATTGGAAAACGATTACGCCATACAGTGTACACGTTTTTTTTGCGTAAAAAAGTAAAATGTGATAAATAAATTCATGACAAGAAAACGACTTTACATGCAAATGACAAACACTCAACAATTCGTCAATAGAATTTACAAAGATGTAAACCTATAGAGAACCCACTGCAATCCTAGCCAAGTAATACCGTAGTCATACTCTACCTCCGGTCTTCCTCCGTTTATCACGCAGAGATTCTATTATCTCCAATATAGAATCCCCGCCCTTAAGGCACCAATTCACCGCCCCCGTGTACTTATTTCTATAGGTCTTGGGTAGTATTACGATAGGTTTTCAGTAAGACATTCACCTCGAATCACAGGAATTGAGCCATATACACGGGAAGATAAATAATTTGCTCTTCTTTACGAAGATCCTTTGTATAAACGAGATAACGAGAAAGTATCTTATTGGAAAACTTATTGCAGAAAGCATTAATGCTCTCCCGGAAAGATCAATCTTTCTGAAATCGTCTTCATACAATTGAGTAATAGCTCTTTTTACCCAAAACACCCGAAAATCTCAAAATCTTCGTTCACAAATGGACCTCATTATCTCGTGAGAAAACAATAATTACATCAGAAACACTTTCACAAAACTTCCTCCATCCGCACTAGTTCATGATTACGGAACTGCATCACGATACAATGTAATTTCGTGTCATGTATCATCAGCTTCACTCGCGGAGCCACAGCATACCTCTTTATTTGCTCCGTGGCCTCCAACCATTGCATTTCGGCTTTGACATCAGTATCCTTTGCCGACAAATATTTCAATTCAATGATATAACTATGCTTCACCTCGTAATGAAGCAAATCAGGCATCAGGAATATATCACAGTAACCATGGTCCAATTCCATCTCCGGAGCTATCAAGTAATAGGCATTCGCACTCAAGTAAGCGGTAAAGAAACCTTGTATATTGCGCTCTCCCTCGATAGCACTACGCACCGAAGAATTCTCCTTATAGGCATGGGCAATAAATTCCAACGTTTCTCGCCAAGCACCATCGTAGGCCATATTATCAAACAAATCTATCAAATTGTTCAAATCAATATACCTCCGGCTTTGGTACTCTTCCAACATAAATTCGTAATACTGCTTGCGTACGTTATTATTGGGAATACTCAATACTAAACGAGTACCCCGTGTAGCGGTAATTGTCAACATACCGTAATAAAACAGCAAACTAGGAAACACCTCCGGATTCGTTATCTCAGAGGCAGGAAAAGTCAGTTCCAAATTCGCCACAACCTGTCCTTCTTCCGCAATCTTACGTAACACCCCTTTACGATTACCATCCAACTTATCAAGCTGGAGAAGTTTTTTCATTTTATTATAATCCGTGCGGGTATTAGGATCTATCATCTCCTTGGGTGACTTGCCTAGACTTATGTAATTACGCAAATAATAAAGCACCATGTCGCAATTAAATATCTTCGGGTCACATACCAAACTCTCTTCCGCGAAACAATAGTTGTCATACCACGGCTTCATTTCCGTTATCATCGCTTCGATATCCGGGTTCCCCGGCAACCGCCCCGCATCCTTATAATATTGAAGCATCTCTCGCACGTCCGTTTCAGAGAATCCCAACATCATGTTGAACTCGTGCTTGGTACTAATATTCCAACCAATATTGAATCCGCTGGTCAAATCGTCCAGTGTCACGGGACTTACCCCCGTCATGAAGATACGCTCGAACATACCCTTGAACTTTTTGAATATCTCGCGATAAAAACCGCTGGCATGGGTTAAAGCACGATACACGTCATTACCTTGCTCGTTAAGCACCACGTTGGTAAAGTTATCATATTCATCGACAATCAAGTAAAGCGGGTACCCCAAGCGTTTTGCCTCCACCTCGATAACACTCAACTTGTCGGCAGCAGACATCGAAGCGTAAAAACTCTCCACCACTCTCGGCAGATAGGCATCCTCGTAAGTTGCCATGAACCCGTCTAACTGACGACAACAATACAAATTGAAATTCTCCTCCAAAGAACTCATGCCCGCACCCGCTTTCGAGAAATCGAGAAAAAGAACTTGATACCTTCCCCGCAACGGCGTGGGATGTTTACCAATCCACAAATTCCCGAAGCGTTTCTCGAACTTTTCTTTCTGCGAAATATCGTAATACGCTTGTAACATACTTAGGAAAATACTCTTCCCGAAGCGACGGGGACGGATAAGGAACAAACTATTAGGCTGTTCTTCCAGCATGGGCAAATACATCGTCTTGTCCACGTAATACTGGTTCTGCTCCACCACTTCCACGAAGTTAGAAACACCATAAGGGATTCTCTTTACATTTTCCATCGTCATTTCAGTTTTTCAATTCATACTCACGAGATAAGCAAAGATAGTCCTTTCCGGTTAAAAGCACAAGAGGGATTTATTACAAAATCGTTCACAAACGAACCACACTATCCTGTGACACGGCAGCAATTACATTACCAACCCGGGGCAATCGAACCAAAACCCGGCACACGCCCGGCTCATCAAGCAATTCTCCCTCAAGTCCTAAAAGTTTACCTTGAATGACACGAACGGGAGAAGTAACCGGAATATCACCTTCAACAACATCTATTTCCTCCGCATGATCATTTAAAAGACGCAAGGATGTAATCTGTTGCTCGGAATACACGACAGGGGTTTCGCCCTCTCGTAAAAAAGATATTATGCCGGTAATGTCTTGAATTTTGGAAAACTCGGAACGTGTAAGCCACACGAATACACAATTGCTAAACAGAGGAACTTCCACCCGTTTTACCTGATTATCCGAATTCCACTCCACCACACGCGAAGGGATATAATACACGATTCCGGCTTCATCAAGTCGTTTTTTTACACGTTTTTCCGCCCGAGAAGCGGTATATATAGCATACCAATTCGTCTGCTCCATTATTCTCTCACTTCTAAATTTTCAGTCACCTGAATTTTATCCAGCACCTCCTGCATGTGGTGTTGAACTCCCTCTTCTTCCATTTGAAAATCAATGGATTCATAAGTAGAGTTCTTGGATTTAAACTCGGGAACGATACATTTCATTTGTTTTACCACGGCAAAGTTATCCCTCGTTTGCAAAGCGATATCAAGAGCTTTGATCGAATCGACAACTTCATTATAATTATATTCACGCACTTTAGCAATCTTGATTCTCTCGTGCACGGTAGGCAAAGTGGTTTCTTTCACGTTAAGTACCTCCTCGTACAACTTTTCACCCGGACGCAAGCCCGTGAACACGATATGAATATCTTTACCTATCTCGTAACCGGAAAGTTTAATCATCTTCCGCGCCAAATCAACGATTTTGACACTCTTACCCATGTCGAACACGAATATTTCACCACCGTTCCCCAATGCCCCGGCTTGAAGTACCAACTGGCAAGCCTCCGGGATAGTCATAAAGAAACGGGTAATCTCGGGATGAGTTACCGTAACCGGCCCCCCGGCCTCTATCTGTTTTTTGAAACGAGGGATAACCGAACCATTGGAGCCTAAAACATTTCCGAAACGCGTCGTGATAAAACGAGTATTCGCTATTCGATTTAAAGATTGTGTATAGATTTCCGCTATACGCTTGCTGGCACCCATGACATTGGTAGGATTCACCGCTTTATCGGTAGAGATCATCACGAAACGTTGGCAATCATATTTGACAGCACAATCAGCCACGTTTTTCGTTCCCAGAATATTGGTTTTCACACCTTCGATCGGGTGTTTTTCCATCATTGGGACATGCTTGTAAGCCGCCGCGTGATACACTATATTAGGTCTGTATGTTTTGAATATACCTTCTACCCGACTCTGGTCACGAACATCACCGATCTCGATCTTGTAATCGGTAAAACCACATTCTTCCTTTAATTCCAATTCGATATCATAAAGAGCAGATTCGGCTTGATCGAACAACACGATCATCGCCGGGTTGAAATGAGTCAACTGGCGCACGATTTCACTACCGATTGAACCTGCCGCACCCGTTACCAGCACGACCTTGTTCAATAATTGTTTACGCAAATTCATCTCGTCCATGTGGATCACTTCACGCTCGAGTAAATCCTCGATCTTTATATTTTTAATATGCCGCATGCTCAATTCCCCGTTTATCCAACTCTCGAAACGAGGTACCTCAAGCACGTTGACATTCGCGGTCAAACAGGTTTCCACAATCTCTCGCTTTTTATCAGCCGAAATCTGTTTTTTGGCAATCACCACTTTATCTACCCGGTGACGTTTCAACAGCCCGGGCAAAGCGGACATCTTGTATATTTTGACTCCTTCAAGTACTTTCCCCGCCTTGCGATTGTTCACGTCGATAAAAGCCAACACGTTATAAGTGGCATCTTCCACGTTATCCATGGCATGCTTTGCCATAATCCCGTACTCGTCACTACCACAGATAATCACGTTCTTTTTCGTGCGCTCGGCCCCGACGTACTGGGAAAAGATTTTTTTCACGATCGCACGACTCATCACCATCACGCTTGTCAGTCCCACGTACTCGGTAAGAAGCACAGACAAAGGGATATAAGTCTCGCCAAACACGAGAAAATAGATACCGTCTCCCATCAAAAGAGCTATCTCTCCCGCTGTCAAGACGTAATAGATGCGCAAAGCATCCTCTGTTCCCGAGAAACGCACTATGCCGGAATAAGTACGCCCCAACACGAAACTGATAATTCGGACTCCCACGATCACGAGGGCTCCGTTCAGAACAAAATCCAACCTCATCCGGTCAATTTGGAAATTAACCCAGATCAGATAGGCAACACTCACAGCCATTATGCACAACGCCACGTCTATCAGGAATACAATCCATCTAGGCGTGTAAGAAAATGAATGCAATGTCCTCATTCTGTAAAGACCATTTGTTATAAAAGCAACCATATCATTATTAGTATAAAATAAAAACCTTCGCGGATTACCATTCCTTAAAGGTGGACATCCGCGAAGGTAATAGAAATATATTAAAAAGAAAACTTTTTTAATATGCTTTTAATACGTTCACCTCTTCCGGCGTTAAAAATCGCCAACGTCCCCGCGGCAGATTTTTCTTCGTGATCCCGGCGAAAAATACCCTATCCAACCGGAGTATCTGGTACCCCAGATGCTCGAATATCCGGCGAACGATTCGATTCCGACCGGAATGAATCTCAATCCCGACCTGAGTCTTATCGTCAGCAGATACCATAACTTCATCGGCTTTAATAAAACCGTCTTCAAGGTCAATACCTTTCCGTATGGCATCCAAATCTCCGGTTTTTACCACCTTATCCAAGAATACGTGATAAATCTTCTTCTGGTTATACTTGGGATGCGTTAATTTTTTAGCCAAATCGCCATCATTCGTGAAAAGTAACACTCCTGTGGTCTGACGGTCCAAACGCCCAATCGGGTAAACCCGTTCTTTGCAAGCTCCGTCGATCAACGACATCACGGTTTTACGCTCCAAGGGATCTTCCACCGTGGTCACGTAATCTTTCGGTTTATTCAACACGAGATATACTTTGCGCTCCGGAACAATCACTTGCTCATCCACTTCAACTTTATCCGTCCGTTTCACTTTCACACCTACCTGCTGTACAATCTCACCGTTCACCTTCACTCGTCCGGTAGTAATCAGTACATCCGCGTCACGTCTGGAACAAACACCACCTTTGGCAATGTAACGGTTTAAGCGCAATTCTGTTTCCTGTCCCTCGTTTTTCTTGCGAAACTCGATTTGCTTTTTCTTGCTGTATACACTTCTGGATGCCTCCTCGTTATCAAACGATCTCTTGGGACGCTCGGAAAACCGTTCGCGACGATCTCCTCGATCATCCCGATTTCCCTGCTCCCGACGATCATCTCTCCGGTACGCGTCACGATTTCTGTCTTGGAATCGATTTTCTCTGTTTCTATCCTGCTCTTGCGGACGTCTTTCACGACGGTCTTCACGGTCTGAATTACGGTAATTATCACGATACTCTCTTCTCTCACGATTATCTCGGTTATCACGGTCATTGCGATATTCCCGTCTTTCACGATCATCTCGACTATCCCTGTTATCACGATACTCCCGTCTTTCCCGGTTATCACGGTTGTCCCGGCTATCCCGATCAAAAGATCTTCTCGGAGCACGGTTATTGTTATCCCGATTCTCGAAACGATTGCCTTCACGTGTTCCTCTTTCCCGGTTTCCATCCGTCTCCCGACGATAACGATTCCCGTTGTCGGAATCCCCGGATTGTTCTCTTTCTCTTTCCTTGTTCAAATCACGGATACCATTATATCCACGTTCACGGTCAGACCGCTCCGCGTTAAAACGGCTAGGTCTTCTGAATTCTCTTTCTCCACCCTCACGGTTTTCGAAATTCTGTGTTCTGCCCCGACGATTCTCATCACGATTCTCTGTCGGTCTAGTAATTCTAGGTCTTTTAGTTTCCCTACTCATGTTCTAAATCTCAATTTAATTTTTGATTTTATTTCAATCACGCGAGCCGATGCCCATTTCTAATTTTGAAACAGTGATCACCCTATTTATCTTTCATTTTCAATTTTACATTTTCAATTTTCAATTACTTCGGTGCCGCCCTATAAACGAAAAACGCCACCACAGAGAACAGGATATTCGGTATCCATACAGCTAATAACGGATTCATGTTTCCATTGGTTGCAAAAACTGTTGAAAATTGCATGAATAAAATGTACGAGAAACTGATTAATAAACCTAATCCCAAGTGGAATCCCATTCCTCCCCGTATTTTTCGGGAGGCTATACACACGCCGATTAACGTCAATATAAAAGTGGAAAAAGCACCCGAAAACATCTTGTACTTTTCGATCTGGTATTCCACCACGTTACTGCTTCCCCGCAATTTTTGACGGGCTATATACTCGTCCAACTCCGGCAATGTCAGACGTTCCTTGATTTTCTTCGGGTCTTCAGTAAATTCTTTTACACTGAAATTCAGTACGGTATCGATATCTTCTTTCCCGACAGTATAAGTTTCATTCGTCCCGTCAAATTCCCGTAAAACCCAATTTTTGATAGTCCATTTTTCTTTTTTATCATTCCACACGATAGAATTCGCGGACAATTTGCTGACCAGCGTGTCATCCTTGAACACCTCGTACGTGAAATTATCTCCCCGTTTGGCATATATACTGAACCCGCTCATGTAAATAAACTCACCGGGCGCCACCTGCTGGTGAATATCATTCTCCTTGAAATTATAAGGTTTCCAGATATATTTTTCAGAAAAATCAATCCGTTTTTTATTGGCATTGGGTATAATGAACGCGCTCAACAAGAGTGACAGACCGGCAATTACCCCCGCCGAAATCATGTACGGGCGCACCATACGCCGGAAACTGATTCCCGTACTCAGAATAGCGATAATCTCACTGTTGTACGCCATCTTCGAGGTGAAAAAGATCACGGATATAAACGTGAACAAGGCGGAGAACATATTAGCGAAATAAGGCACGAAATTCACGTAATAATCGAAAATAATCGCCTGCACCGGGGCTTCTTTTTCAAGGAATTTCTCCAAACGTTCCGAGAGGTCGAAAACAATCACAATACTCAAGATTAGCACCATCGAGAAAAAGAAGGTACCCAAGAATTTCCGGATAATATAGATGTCTATTTTTTTCATTTTCACATGTACCTCGCGGCACTACAATCTTCTTGTAACTTTTTTAATCGTTCTCGTTTTCCACTCTACAAAATCCCCTGCCTGTATATGTCGGCGTGCTTCCCGCACCAACCACAAATAAAACGACAAATTATGGATCGAGCAAATTTGTAAGCCTAAAATTTCATCCGCTTTTATTAAATGTCGCAAATAAGCTTTCGAGTAATCGGTATCCGCGAAACTCAACCCGGCGGGATCGATAGGACTGAAATCATTCTCCCATTTCTTGTTCTTTATATTGATAACCCCTTCTGTCGTGAACAACATCCCGTTCCTACCGTTACGCGTCGGCATCACGCAATCGAACATATCCACTCCAAGAGAAATCGCTTCCAGAATATTTTCCGGCGTTCCCACGCCCATGAGATAACGGGGCTTATCTTGCGGCAAAATCCGATTGACAACCTGAATTATCTCGTACATGGTTTCCGCCTCTTCCCCGACGGCCAATCCCCCGATAGCGTAACCTTCCCGTCCCAAAGCCACGGCATGCTCCGCAGCACGTTCCCGTAAATCTTTATACACGCAACCCTGCACGATAGGAAAAAGTGACTGGTGATACCCGTACAAGGGTTCCGTCGCGTCAAACTGCCGCACGCATCTTTCCAACCAACGCTGCGTGAGTTCCAACGACTTTTTCGCGTACCCGTAATCACTCTGTCCCGGGGGACATTCGTCAAACGCCATCACGATATCCGCCCCGATCTTTCGCTGGATATCCATCACGTTCTCCGGCGTGAATAAATGCTTCGAACCATCTATATGCGAACGAAATACAACTCCCTCTTCCGTGATTTTCCGGCAATCACCCAAAGAAAATACTTGAAAACCGCCACTATCCGTGAGGATCGGACCATCCCAAGAATTAAACTTGTGCAAGCCGCCGGCAGCTTCCAATATACCCGTGCCCGGACGCAGATACAAGTGATACGTGTTCCCCAGAATAATTTGGGCTTTAATATCTTCCTTCAATTCCCTTGCATGCACGGCCTTCACGGTTCCCACCGTGCCCACGGGCATAAAAATCGGAGTTTCGATATTCCCATGATCCGTGGTCAACACACCGCATCGTGCCTCACTATTCTTGTCTTTCGCTAAAAGGGTATATTTCATCTAATCATGATTTTGAGCCTGCAAAGATAGCACAACTAAACGAGAGTTGCAACACTAACTTTTTCGGTTCAAACGAATCATCTCCTGTAATCGCTTAAAACGGGCACAAACTTTTGACCACGTCCCCGCTTTGTCCCTAAAGCATAAACCGACATTATCCTTTATCGAGAATAGTGTCAGCGTGAAGGGTTGCTCTTTATACATTCGCACCCACACGTCATAAGTCAACATACAACACGCACGACATCTCCAAGCATTTTTACGCGGTTCGCGATAAATCATTTCCACGGCACAAGCATACCTCGAACCATCCGGGAGATCCACGAATAAAGAATCCGTATTGAAAACCGCGTTCGTTTCCACCGTAATCAATAATGTCACGGAATCCCTTGCATCCAAATAAGTATAATCATACAACAAAGACCCGCGACACAATTTCATATTCCCTTTCATCTCCGCCATTTTTTGAGGATACACGAAATAAAGCAATCCATCCGGATGTATTTTCTGCACGTAGAAACCTTTCAGATTCTGGGCTCCCAGCGGCAAAGCCATGAACAACACAAACACCAAAAACAATCTTCTCATAATTATTATATATATAAAAATAATCCGACCAAATTTACACCTAGTCGGATTAATACATGTTTCAATTAAATCTTCCGTTTACTCCCCGTAAACCATCACCTTATAAGTACTGAAAATTCCCAAAATACTCTTTTTCTGGCTGTCCACGTGGCTGATTTTCTTAATTCCGGCAGACTTGGCAGCGGCTTGAATAGAAGCATCTCCAGACAGATACACGCCCAAAATATTGTTCACGGAAGCAGTTCCGACTTTTGAGCCCAGCGGGTTGGATGTCACGTGTTCACCTGTTTGCACATCCATGTAAATAGCTCCCATTCCGGCTTGGCTTGACAAAGACGCACAGCTTGACATACCCGCTGCCACTACCACTAGTAACAATAATCTTTTAATTGATTTCATAGTTTCTATTTTTAAATTTTAAATATAAGGTTCTTGTAACAACGCTCTTTTTAATATTTTTTCAAAAATACAAGAAAATCATAGTTCCCCGTGCAATATAACGATGCGGGAATGACACGATTTTATTGCGAATCTTGCGACTGCATTTTCTCTTTCAACCGCTCGGACAAGTATGAAAAAAAGTCCCGTTTCAAAAGCAGGGAAACCCGAAATAACAGAGTCGTGTCAATACTTTCCTTTTGAAACAAACGATAAACGTTTGAACGGTCGCATGACAACTTACGAGCAAACCAACTAATGCTCCGCTCCTGTTTTTCCAATTCCTCCTTAATTAAATCTCCGATACTTTTCTCCATAATTGCGATTAAATTAAACTTATTCCTCTTCTATCACGGCAAATTCCTTCCATTTATTAGCTGCTTTATAAGCTTCAAGAGAACCTTTAGGCACAATCAATGTACACTCGGACGCATTCGCGAACGGTGAAAGCGATAAAACCAAAGGTTCTGCCCGATTACAACGCACGTACTTTATGTCCGGCATCCCGTAAAAAGCTTGATATCCCAATGAAACCAAGGTACTCGGGAGAATTATCGTATTCCCCATACTTTTACAAGCAAAGGCATAACTCTTTACCGTAGTCACCCCTTCCGGAATAGTCAAATTACCCGTGAAAGCGTCACAATAACTAAAAGCATTTTCCCCTATCACGCGTAACGAAGCAGGCAACACCAAAGCTCCGGACAAGGACTTACAACTCCAAAATGCGTTATCTCCAATCTCTTCCAAACCGGAAGGCAAAGTCAACGCCCCGTTGAATCCCCTGCAATCGGAAAACACAGCAGCCTCAATCACCTTTATACCATTCGGTACAATCAAATTACCCGTGAAACCTGAGCAAGATGAAAACGCCCCTTTCCCGATTCGTGTAAGCGTTGACGGAAGACTCAATTGTCCCGTGAAAGAACAAGCTCTAAAAGCCTCCATTCCAATAGTTTCCAAACCGTAAGGTAAAGTCAACGCTCCCTCGAAAGCACAATCGGCAAACGCCTTGTCACCAATCGATTTCACGTTAGAAGGAACAACCAGATTACCGGCTAATTGAATACAATGATCGAAAGCACTCTCCCCTATCTCTTCCAACGCCGCGGACAAAGTCACCCCGGTAATTTTCTTACAATAATTAAAAGCTTCCTTACCAATTATCCGTACCCCATCAGGAATAATTACATCCCCTGTTAACGATTCGCAACCATTAAAAGCTGACTCTCCAATTTCAACACAAGTGGCAGGCAACACCAATTTCCCGTCAAAATAATTTCCATAAAAAGCCCTACGGCTAATCACCTCTATTCCATCAGGCAAAATCAAATCGCCACGCAAACCGGTGCATTGCGCAAAAGCGTACTCGCCTACTTCCTTCAACCCGTCAGGCAATTCCAGTGTTCCGGTAAAATTATTACAAGACTGGAAAGCCGCGTACCCGATTTTCGTCACGCTTCCCGGAAGTTTCAATTCCCCTTTAAAACCGCAATCATAAAAAGCATTATCCCCAATTTCCTCCAGTCGGGATGGTAACACAATATACCGGAAAGCACTCTTCCCGTGAAAAGCCCGAGCGGGAATACTGGTATCCTCCACCTCTTTCATATCGATACTTGTCAACTTCGTCATGGAATACTTCATGGCATCATAATCATCCTGTCCCAATGTTCCGCTCAACTTCACCCCACAAGTAGTCGTCATACGCTCTTTTTTGACCAACGTCCTCAACATTCCCGGCGTCTTCAAATGGATATAAAGACTATCACCCACACCTTGGTACACGCTAATTACGCGAGATTCTCCTGAATTACGTTTCACGGTAATGAACCCTTTACGATAGCTTCCCGAGGTATTCGCATCAACAGTAAATCGCAAAGAATCTGTTTCCGCAATCGTCATATTCCTTATCCACGAATATTCAGCCGGAATATCCACAACAGAATTCCCTGTAGAAGAAACCTTCACGGAGAAAGCATCATTACCACCATTCACGCAAAACACCTCATCCCCAAGCTCATCTTCATCTCCGCCCAGCGTGAAACCGTACCCCTCCTGCTGGGGGAAAATACCTTCATCCGGAACAAAAGAGTCCCAATTCGGTAACGCCATCACTTCTGTCGGGAACACTCCCGTCAAGCGATTGCCGCACATCGACAGTCCATAGGTCGGATTTCCCAAAACATTATAAGTTGTTTGCAACTTTACCAAATTACCCAACTCTTTAGGTACTTCTCCCATTAGGTCATTATTGTGCATGCTCAGATGAACCAAATTCGACAGACTTCCTAATTCTACAGGAATATTCCCCTCAAAATCATTGTTATGCAAGTACAACAAAATCAATTCCGACAAATTTCCCAATCCTACCGGAAGTTTCCCCGTGAAATAATTGTTATCTAAATAAAGATATGTCAATTTAGTTAATTGCCCAATCTCCGCAGGAATTTCTCCAGTTAAGGTGTTTCTAGTCAAATTCAAAGTATGTAATTCCGTCAAATCACATAATTCTCGAGGAATTTCACCAGAAAGATTATTTCCGCTCAAATTTATCTCCTTTAATTTTTTCAATTTACCGATTTCCGCAGGAATTTCTCCCGTGACACCGCATCCCCAAGCAGATATACATTCCAATTCTGTCAATTCTCCCAATTTCGGTGATAAACATTTCACATTAAAATCACCACTAAAATCCAGTTCTATCACCCTTCCTGCTTCATTACACTTCACTCCTCCCCAAGTATCTATCGGACGGTCCGTACCCCAGTTCGCCGATATCCCTGCCACATGTCTGATATCCATCTCCTTCCAAATATCCATCAACACCTCTCGGTCTGAAACTCCTCCCTCTTGGGTAACCGTAAGAACAACTTTTCTCTCCATTCCCCGCTCTCCGACACTTACCACAATTTCACCCGAACGGGACGCCCCGCTATTGGCAGTTGTCGTCACGGCGAGGGTATTACCGCTAGCCTTAGCGCTACACCACCCGGCAATTTCCGAAGCTACTTTAAATGTCCAAGAATTTTGATTAGTGATTACCAGCACGTCTTGACTCTCGCCACCGCGAGCCATCTGCAATGTATCATGATTCAAAGCCAACGTCATTGCCGGTAATTGAATCACACGTACCTCCTTTTGTAAATTACCGGCTGTAAAATTAATCATACACTCGCGTGACACGGTAGGGTTATCATAAGCCTTCGTGTAAACGATTACCGAATTGGCCTCATCGATTACCTCACACCAACCAGAGCCTCCCGTCACGGTAGCCTCCCACTCGTCGGCATTTGTCGTCACCCGAAGTGTCGTGTATGATTCCGAGGCTTCAACCACAAGTGAATCCGCCGAAACCTCCAATGAAATAGCCGTTCCCAACTGTGCCAGCGAAAGATTGGCGAAAGCATTTCCCGTACCCGACGCAACGGTCAATTCGGATTTCCGGGCATTGCCTCCTGTATTTTTCTTCACGGAAATGACCACCTCGTCACCCTCGACACGAGCCTCGTACCAGTCTACCGACGGCAAATGAAGTTGCCAATCAGGTTGATTCGTCACCACCAAAACCCGACGCTCGCCACCATCCGCGGTCAATGACAACATATTCTCCGACAACAATACCGCAGGAGCTGTACCCAATTGCTCCACGATAACGATTCCGGAAGCCGTCACGTCTGTCTGAGCACTCGCGGAAGTCAAATTTATATATCCTCTTCTGGCATCTTTACCCGTGTTTGCTCCCCGCGGCTTGACACGCAATCTATCTCCTTCCCGGGTTACCTCGAACCAAGCATCATCACCCCCCACCACATTGTACGTCCACTCGTCTTGATTCGTGGTCACCGTCAACTCTTTCTCCCCGGCATTTTTCTGCGCGAAGTTCAAACGTGAATCTGAAATTCTTATCTGGGGTAACATTCCCAGCTGAAACACGGAAACCGTTTTCGTCAACTCCTTGCTTCCCTTTCCCACGGTCACGGATACTGTCGCCGAGCGTTCCCGGTTGAACGGGTTCTCGTCAACCGTGATACACAACGTCATTCCATCCGACGTCACGTGACACCACGTCGCCGCCTCTTCCGGCACATCCACCCGGTAAGTCTTGTAATTCGTCGTCACCATCACCGTGCGACTCTCCGCCTCCGCCTTGAACTCCACGCTGGGATTCGAGAAATCCAACGTGGCAATCGGTCCTACCTCGTCACCCTCCGGGTCAAACTTATCCGGGTAGCAACCCGTTTGCCAAAGCCCCAACCAAAGCAACAAGGCAAACGCTTTAAATATTCTTGCTTTCATCATAATCCTCTCTAAATTTTTAACTTAATACCCCTACCGTTTCTTCTTTTTCTGGAAATTAATCACGAAACCTATACCCGCGGTATAATCACACATGAAATCGTCACCGATCAAGGCGTTAGCCGTCCCCGACAGAACAATATGCCCCAACCGAAAACTCAATCCCAATTCGACCTCCGGACCTTCCTGAAAGTCACTCACGTAACGCTCACCACTCTTGCTCTCCCACTGGCGACCGTATTTACCGAAACCGCCTCCCAAATGAAGAAAACACCAGCGATAAAGCCCCATGCTCACGCCGGCAATATAACTCTCCCGGATATACCCCTTGTCCACCGAGCCTTTCGTGTCATACTCCTCGGTAATCTCCTCAATACGGAATCCCTCCTCTTTCACGTTCGATTTCTTGAAAGAACCGTAAAAACCGAAACGTTTCCCGAAACCTACACGCCCGCCGACAGATGCCGTACCCGAGTACAAATACTCCGCCGTCATACCCCAACGGTAAGGACTCTCGTCGGGAGGGAACACCGTGTAATACAACCGTTGCTTCGGCGACATCACCAACCGCAACTCCTCCCTCACGAAACCCTCGGCAGAGATATACAACGTCCGCTTCATCTCGTCCGTCAAATCAAACACGAAACGATACACGTGCAACCCGTCCTCGTTCAGGCTCTTCTCCGGCTGCTCCCCGAAAGTAGACTTAATATTCAAATCCTCCAGCGGCGAAAGAAACTCGACACAAGCCTTCCCTTCCTCGGGAAAGAACGAGGTTCGTGATTCTTGTTGCTGAATCACCAACTTTTTCTGCGCCTGTAATTGGGCAAACCCGACACAGCAAAACACCAATACCAATAAAAATTTCATACATCTCATATTCATAATTTTAAATCTCTATTTCACTACCATTCATGAAATAAAACGACTGTAACAAGTTCACTTGTCCGACAAAAAGCAAACACCCGCTCACTCCCCGTCATCGAAATCCGAAAGGGAGAAAATCTTATCGGCGGGCAAATCCGTACCGTCCTCGTACTTATCGGGTTGCCACGTGCGCACGTGAATCATCGGGTTCGTTTCATCCTTGAAATCCATCAACAGGAAAACGTACCCCACGTCATGGTAACGGTCGGACGTGAACCCCTGTTTCAACGTCACCCCGTAATAATGCTCCTTGGCGGGATGCTTCACCACCTTGATGTCGTCGAAAATGACACGGATCATCTTATTGCTATTGAACACGTTCCGCAAATTCGCCATATACTCCTGTTTCGTCTGGCGTTTATACTCGATGTCGTGATTCAAACGGAACGGGTTATCGCCGCCCTTCACCGACTTGACCACTTTTCCCGTGATGATCAAAGCATTGTCGCTAAACACCTGATCAAGAAACACAAGGTCTTTCCGGTTGTACGCCGTCCGGAAATTCTCCACGAAATCGAGGATCACCTGCCTGCGGCGCAGATCGGTCACCGTGATATTACTCCGAATCACCTTGCTATAAAGATGCATCCCGATAGCGAAATAAACCCCGGTAATCTCCCCCGAACGGGAGAAATTCACGACAGCCTCCTGATAGGTGTCGTCCCCGTACGCCTCGGGGTCCAAAGGCTCCATCACCAAGGGGATATTGCGCACCTGATAACCGGAAGGCGTCTGCAAACACTTCTCGATCACCTCCGTTTCCGCACACCGAAACGGGCTCGTCTTCCACAACGCCATCACGTCCGACACCGCACCGCCATCCAACCCGCATCCCACCAACTCCGGCTGCCTCCTCTCGAACTGTGCCATATTCACCTCGGTCAACAATTTCGTGAGCGACTGCTGCACCCGCTCTTTCACTACTTCATCCTGCATATCCGTCAGGAAAAAATCCGTACTGTACTGGGCTGAAACATTTCCCCCGAGCATACAGCACGCGCAGAGAAATAACCACCCGAAAAATAGCTTCTTTTTCATAGCATTTATCTGTTTTTTCACACCTTATCAATACAACTGGAACCACACCTTGCCTTGGTTCGGGTAATTCTCGAGTCGGTCGCCCTCCGTGCCTTTTGTCAGGTTGCGCCGGGTAGCCGTTCCCTTGCCCAAGATAGCTGTCACCTCCCCCGAACGGGAGAAAATCACCATGTAACACTGCTCCGGGGTAACCGCGGAACTCAATTTCCCGAACATCAATTTTCCCTTCTCCTTCTGCTCCACGAAATAACGCTGCAACTCCTCGATTTTCCGGAACGTCAATATCTTGTCGAGCATCGGGTTACCCGTACCCCGGGGTGCCTCCTCCTTCACGACCTCGCGCACCACCACCGTGTCACGACGAGTAACCACTACCGTGTCTTTCCGCACAACCGTGACAGTATCCGTCACCCGTTGCACTTCGACCGTCTTCACCGTATCGGGCACCACCTCTTCTTTAGCAACAGCCGTCACGTCCACCCGCTCCTCACTACCGGTTGTATCCTTATCCACGAGAATATCCTTCACCGGAGTGTCCGCCAGAGTATCTTTTTTCACCGGAAGCACCTCTACCGAATCCTTCTTCTCTATCGTCTCCCCGGTAGTTGCTTTTTGTCCCGCGAACTTTTCATTCACGTCCCCTTTATATATATAGGCAAACACCCGCTGCTTGTTCTCCCGCGTCAAAGCGATATGCTGCCACTTCTCCTTGATATGCGGAATAATCTCCTTGCCCACAGACAAATCCGACTGGACACCCAGTATCAGGTTCTGCAAAGCCAACTCCCGCGCATCATTCAGCTTATCCATCGTGACATCCGCATAATAATAATTACCACTCAACTTGATTTCTTTGATTTTCGCTTTCTCCTCTTGATATTGTTCTTGCGCTCCCGCCACGTGCAAGACAAACAAACAGAGGAAAAACAGATACAACCGTTTCATAATAACATATTTAATAATTCAACTTTTTCGCTTTCGATTTATATTCCTCGAACAAATCCAACACGTTGTGCGTGGGAACATACGTGTACAACCATCCCTTCAAGGAATAATCCCCCTTCAAAAATTTCTGCCGGTCGCACTCGTAATACAACACGTGATTGTAACCCAAATCGGAGTTCACCATAATAACGGTACCCGTGACCTTTTCCCGGGCAATCTCCTCCACACCAAAATAAGGCACACACTTTTCACCCTTACAAAAAGCTACCCAACTATTAACGGGCAATTCCAAATGATCGTAACGCTTACCGTAACGCCTATGTTCAACCTCCATAAATACCTCGTGTCTGATCCGCTCCCCTTCCAAAAAAAGATTTGCGAGAGAGGCTTCCGGGCAATCCTTATCAAACAAAAGAGTAACCACACTATCAAGAGCAACACGATAATAACGGTCGGAACACAACGCCGGAATGATATAATGTTCACCCCTCCGCCTGTAATACCCGCACCCGGGGACAGCCGTCAGCACAGACAAAGGGACTTGCTCCACCGCCGGGGTTTCCGGCATATACAGGAACAACTCTTTCTGGAAATCATCCTCCATCTCGATTTTATCCTTTCCCGCGATTAACCCGTACTGTTTCGGGAAGGTCATCTGCAAAGTGCCCGTTCCGGTGTCCCAGCCCACCTTGTAAGCAGT
This sequence comes from Butyricimonas muris, assembly GCF_046365375.1. NCBI lineage: Bacteria > Pseudomonadati > Bacteroidota > Bacteroidia > Bacteroidales > Odoribacteraceae > Butyricimonas > Butyricimonas muris. Next base: position 127,462 of record NZ_JBKEIT010000005.1, read on the forward strand.
CGTATCGGCAACGAACACGAAATCCGTCCCCAGCTGGATCGCCGCCACGAACGAAACCAACGCCACGGGACTTTTCTCGAAAGGCACCCCGTTCAACACAAGCCCGACCTTATCATCATTCAAAAGCCGAAGAATCTCGTCCGGTTTATCTATCAAGAGTAAACGCAACAAATAACGCTCCACGAAATCATAGACCGGACGCAAATACTCCACCACCACACGTGTATCAAAAAGTTCCAGTCCGATACTCGAGATCAATCCCCCGAACCCCGCTTCCACGCGTACTCTTTTTCCCGGACATATAGCGTCGGCATCATATATTCCCGGCTTAATTGCCGATATACCGCAGGTTTCCAACATTTGTCCTATCTCTTCCAATTGCTTTGTCCGGTAAATCGTTTCCTCTTGCGCATACAAACAATTCACCTCCAAACACATGAACAAACAACAAATATACATCCATCGTTGCTCTATCATATTCCAATTCAAAACCACCTTTTTCACCTTCAACAATATTATTTTCAATCGATTAACGCACGATTAAATTCACAATTCCTCTATCAAAAAACGATCGTTTATTGATAATTCAATCTGCAACGAATGACGATTATCGACAAATTCACAAATACTTGATTATGAATTTCGAAAATAAAATAGCTATCGTTTACTAATAATGAAAAAAGTTTTATATTTGTACATGATTAAACGATCGTTTTATCACGTCACAAAATCAGCCTTACATCCAAAAAGATTTCAACCCTATTTTATAATCATCATTATTTCATCATGTTATTATCGATATATAACACATGTAACATTTTTTATTCAATTACAATTATTTTTCTATTATTCAACTATTAAAATAGACTTTGAATAGGAGTTGAATGGGAGTTGAATAGGAGATGGTACTAATCAAGTATAAATAATATACAAATATAATAACAATAATTTTACTTATTTTACGATTAATTCTTCTCGTTCCAGTCTAAAACATTCCAGCGTACTCCTTTTTTTAATCTTATATTTTTATCTTTGCCCAAATTAAAAATTAAAAATAATTGTCATGAGGATGATTTATAAGTTTATTGTATGTATGTTTATCGTGGGGTTCGCCCTCCCCGGAAGCGCGCAGAATCAGGGCAAAAAATTCACGTTAAATGATTTCTGCCTGAATTACACCTTCAGGACGCAAGGAATCACGGGACTCCGCTCGTTGAATGACGGGGAACATTACACGGTACTGGAAGACCGGGGGAAAAAGCTTGTCATGTACAGTTATAAAACCGGAAAGGCTGTCGAGACTCTTCTCGATTTGAACGACCCGAAATACGGTGACGTGAAAATGATTCAAGATTACGAGTTCAGCCCGGACGAAAGCCATATATTGATTTACACGAATATCCAACCTATCTACCGTCGTTCATTCACTGCCGACTATTACGTTTTTGATTTCAAGAACAGGGAGTTGAAACCTCTTTCAGAGGGCGGCAGCCAACGTCTGGCGACTTTCTCGCCCGTGGGAACAAAGATAGCGTTCGTGCGCGACAACAATATCTTCATTTCCGATCTGCGTTTCGGTTCAGAGATTCAGATTACTTTTGACGGGAAATTCAACGAGATTATCAATGGAGCTCCCGATTGGGTGTATGAAGAAGAGTTCGCTTTCAACAAAGCTTTCGAGTGGGCTCCCGACGGGTCCGCCTTGGCATTCATCAAATTCGACGAATCGAACGTGAAAATATTTCACATGAACATGTTTCAAGGACAATACCCCGCGCTAAAAGAGAATGCGACTTATCCTTCCAACTATTCCTATAAATACCCGAAAGCCGGAGAAGCGAACTCCGTCGTGAGCGTTCATGTATATGACATCAAAGACCGGGTTACCACCCCGATGAACATCGGGGAAGAAACAGACATCTACATTCCCAGAATCAAATGGACGAAAGACCCCAAGAGATTGGCAATCATGAAACTGAACCGTTTCCAGAACCGTCTGGAAATCCTCCTTGCCAACGCCCGCGTGGGAAGCACAACCGTTCTTTATCGCGAGGAAAACAAGTACTATATAGCGGAAGAAAATCTGGATAATCTGGTTTTCACCGAAGACGGGAAAAACTTTATCATGAGCAGCGAGAAAAACGGTTATTCACACCTTTATTTATATACCATGGGGGGCAAGGAAGTACAACCTATCACTTCCGGCAACTACGACGTAGCCGATTTCTACGGTTACGACTCGGTGAAGAAATTATATTATTACTCTTCACACGAGGAATCCCCTCTCGAGAAATACGTTTATTCCATCGACGCGAAGGGCAAGAAGAAGAAATTAACTCCCGCGAAAGGATGGAACGAGGCGGAATTCAGCAAATCGTTTAAATATTTCGTGAACGTGGTTTCCAACGCAGACATGCCTCCCCTATACACGCTTTACACGGCAAACGGGAAAGCCGTTCGCGTGCTAGAGGATAACGCCGCGTTAAAAGAAAAACTCGGGGAATACAATGTAGCCAAAAGGGAATATATCCAAATCCCGGCTGCCGATGGCAAAACCCTGTTGAACGCGTGGATGATGAAACCAACCGATTTTGACGCGTCCAAGGCTTACCCGGTATTAATTATCCAATATAGCGGTCCGAATTCACAACAGGTAAGAAATTCATGGGGCATGGATTGGGCGCAATACCTTGCACAAGAGGGGTATATCGTGACCTGTATCGACCCTCGCGGAACTGCCGCCCGGGGAGAGGAATTTCGCAAATGTACTTACATGCAACTCGGGAAAATCGAGAGTGATGATATGATTGCCGCGGGGAAATGGCTCGCGGAGCAACCGTACATTGATGCCCGCAAAGTAGGTATCTGGGGATGGAGTTACGGTGGGTTCATGTCTTCGCTGTGCCTGATGAAAGGGAACAATGTATTCTCGACCGCTATTGCCGTGGCACCGGTGACGCACTGGGGATTCTACGATTCCATTTACACGGAACGTTTCATGCGTCGCCCGCAAGACAACCCGTCCGGGTATAACGACAACTCCCCTATTAACTGGGTGAAGAACTTGAAAGGAAACTTGTTGTTATGCCACGGAACCGCCGACGACAACGTGCACGTGCAGAATGCGTACGAGTTGGCGGAAGCTCTCGTGCAGGCGAACAAACAATTCGACATGCAGATTTACACCAACCGGAATCACAGTATTTACGGTGGCGTGACCCGACTGCACCTTTACACGAAATTCGTTGACTATTTGAATCAACACTTGAAATAAAAAATGTATAAGTTGCGATTTAAATCGCAACTTATACATTTTTTTTATAACTTGCCAACGATAGAAATAATTCGGATTTCACACTTTCGGTCTTCACGAGAACGGGGTTGGAATCTTAAACCATAAAACTAAAAAATAAAACGTTATGAGTAAATGTATCTGTACGTTAGAACCTCAGGCTATCTGGGAAAACTTTTATAAACTGACTCAAGTTCCGCGTCCTTCCAACCACGAGGAAAAAGCGAGAGAATTCGTGATGAACTGGGCAAAGGAAAACGGAATCCACGCTGAAATGGACGAGGCTTTCAATATATTATTGAGCAAACCGGCTACCCCGGGTATGGAAAACCGTAAAGGAGTGATTCTTCAAGGACACTTGGATATGGTTCCTCAAAAGAATGAAGACAAGCAACATGATTTCACCAAGGACCCGATAGAGGCATACGTTGACGGGGATTGGGTAACGGCTGACGGGACCACGCTCGGCGCGGATAACGGTATCGGCGTTGCCGCCGGAATGGGTATCTTGTTGTCAAAGGACATTCCTCACGGACCGATTGAAGTATTGATTACCGCTACCGAGGAAACCGGTATGGACGGGGCAAACGGTATCCGCCCGAACTGGGTAAAAGGCGATATTTTGTTGAATCTCGATTCTGAAACCGAAGGAGAACTATACGTGGGTTGTGCCGGGGGTATCGACGGGGAAATCGAATTCACTTACACGCCGGAAGCCGTTCCCGCTGGAAGTAAAGCATTCCAATTAACTTTAAAAGGATTAAAGGGCGGACACTCCGGAATGGATATCAATTTAGGCAGAGGAAATGCCAATAAATTGTTCTTCCGCTTCTTGAAAGCTGTCAGCAAAGAGTTAGGACTCCGCCTCGCTTCGGTGTCGGGAGGTAACATGAGAAACGCTATCCCGCGTGAAGCATTCGGTATTGTCACCGTTCCGGCTGCCAATGTTGATAAATTCCTCGCCAAGGTGAAGGAGTACGAGGGTATCTTTAAAGCAGAATTAAGCGCTAAAGAACCGAACCTTATCCTCACGGCAGAAGAAAGCGCTATGCCGCAAAACGTGATGCCGGAACAAACGCAATACAATTTAATCAACGCTATCAAGGCTTGCCCGAACGGCGCGATGCGCATGATTGACTCTATGCCGGACACGGTGGAAACATCCAACAATTTAGCAATCGTGAAGGGCGGTGACGGTAAAATCGAGATTTACATGTTGATGCGTTCATCCGTGGAAACAGCCAAGACATCGCTCGCGCAAGTGGTTGACTCCGTGTTTGAACTCGCCGGAGCTTCCAAGATTAATTTTGTCGGAGAATACCCGGGATGGAAACCGAATCCGGATTCAGCTATCCGCAAAGAAATGGAAGAGGTTTACAATAAACTCTACGGGAAGACACCCGCTATCATGGCTATCCATGCCGGACTGGAATGCGGTATCCTCGGCTCGACTTATCCCAAGTGGGATATGATTTCTTTCGGACCGACCATCAGTTCCCCGCACTCTCCGGACGAGAAAGTAAACATCGAATCCGTTGGTAAATTCTGGGAATTCTTGAAAGCTACATTGGCTGCTATTCCGACGAAATAAAAAATATCATTGAAGAGGGTGTGTTGAAACACACCTCCTTCAATATTTATCCTTCTCTTTAGCTATCAAGAGGAAAGATGTAATTTTATGAAAAGTTAGAACCCGTAAACACCTATATTTTACAATACTTACAAACATTTCCGCTACAACCAATAGTTTACGAAACATGGTTCCTTTAGTTACGACTTCTGCCTCATCTTCAAGTCATTTACTCTATTTTGCAATATTTTAACGACAACGTATTATTTTCTTTATTATCTTTGTAGGGAAAATTCATATTATTAGAACATGACTTTAAAGAAATTGACGTTACCGGAACTCTTGAAAACAAGCTGTTCCAAGTTTTCAAAAAATTTGTCTTTAAATTTTGTCGCAAGCGGAAAAAGAACTTACCAAGATTTATATAACGAAGTTGTATCTATTGCCAATCATTTACTTCATTTGGGCGTAAAGAAAGGTGATAAGGTAGCCATATTAAGCGCGAATATGCCGAACTGGGGAATCACCCAATTTGCAATCGCGAACATCGGGGCTATTGCCGTACCTGTCTTGCCGGGATTCTGCGCCACGGAATTGCAGAATATTCTAGAACACGCGGAAGTAAAGGTAATCTTCGTTTCCCGCCTACTGGCAAAATGTCTTGAAGATGTGAAAACACCTTATCTAGAACATAAAATCCTGATCAATAACTTCGCCACGATGCCGGAAGGATGTTACCAACCGGAAGATTTGGACAAGTTAGTACCGGATATCGATTTGAATAACACGACTCCTCTCCCGGAAATTTCCATCGAGGAGGAAGACATCGCGTCGATCATCTATACTTCAGGAACAACCGGATTCTCGAAAGGTGTAGTACTGACACACAAAAACCTCGTGTGGGACGCACGCCAATGCTGTACTATCCAACACGTGAGTGAAGCCGATCGCTTCTTGAGTATATTGCCGATGGCACATACTTACGAGAACACGCTGGGACTTTTGCTACCGCTTATGTTCGGTGCTCAAGTTTTCTATCTCGACCGTGTACCGACACCGAAATTACTGGTTCCGGCGATGCAGAAAATACGTCCTACCGTTGTTTTGTCCGTGCCGTTGATTATCGAAAAGATATATAAATCGCAAGTTTTACCCAAATTCACGAGTTCAAAACTCATGAGTGCGATTTATAAGTTTGCACCGACTCGTAAACTTTTGAATCGTATGGCGGGCAAGAAACTGATGGAAACATTCGGGGGAGAATTGGTATTTTTCGGAATCGGTGGTTCCAAATTGGACGGTACCGTGGAGCAATTTCTGCGGGAAGCTAAATTCCCCTACGCTATCGGTTACGGTCTGACGGAAACCGCTCCCATGGCTGCCGGTTCGAATCCTTCGCAAACATTCCTGCAAGGAGTGGGTCCTATCATGGAAGGGGTTGACATCCGTATCGACAATCCGGACAAATCCGGACAAGGGGAAATCTGGATTAAAGGTCCCAACGTGATGCAAGGGTACTATAAACGCCCGGAACTCAATGCCGAGGTCTTCACCGAAGACGGTTGGTTTAAAACCGGTGACTTGGGTACATTGGACAAGAAAGGTCGTCTGGCTATCCGGGGAAGAATCAAAACGATGATATTAGGTGCGTCCGGTGAGAATATCTACCCGGAAGAAATAGAATCTATCATCAATAATTTCCGTTTCGTGAACGAGTCTTTGGTCGTTGAAAATAGCGGTAAACTTGTTGCCATGGTTCATTTCAACATGGAAGAACTGGAAAAACAATACCAGAAATTCAAAGATCAAGCCGGAGATTATAAAAAGAAGATCAACGATTATATCGAAGAACAAAAACAAGAACTTCGCGATTACGTGAATGCACGGGTAAATAATTTCTCAAAATTACAACTGGTAATGGTTCAACACGAACCGTTTGAAAAAACCCCGACTCACAAGATCAAGCGTTTTCTTTATAATAAAATGAATTAATCATTCTTTTTTATCTAGAATATTTACAAGAGAAAGAGGTTGCCTAGACAACCTCTTTTTCGATTCTATCCATTTCTTGTATTCATTTTTTCATTAAATCCGCCGTGAAATTTCCATTTAATTTCGGGTCGAAAAGATTAATCAACATATTGATTATCTCAGCATCTGTCTTTAAAATCATTCCGGTAGACACGCTGATTTTAGCGGGAATAATATCTTTCTCTGTATCCATAGGTCCCAATTCGATGGAAATTTGTTTAATTAATAACTTGAAATCCGTCAAATTATTGTTCTGAATCAACTCTTTAATTCCGTCAATCTCTGAAATAAACGGGAAGTCTGCCAAAGGCAAAGATACATCTTTAAGTATGGTGATCGTGTCTGTTCGGGGAATATCCAAACGGAATTCATCTTCTTCGATCTGAATCGTGAAAGAATCCGGTAATTCCAATTTTGTCAGCAGCGGGGAGATTACCCGAATCAAATTACTTTCCTCTCCTCCCTCTTTTTCTATCGTGAAAGAGAGCAGAGCCAACAATTCATTCAAGGTTCCCTCGGGCAATTCCGGTATAAAATCATCCAACGCGATCTCTTTACCGGAAAAATACAAGGCAAGTCCCCAGTTCTGACTCATCCATTCACCGCACCAACGTTCACGGGGGTCCACGTAAGCCGTGGTTTTGAAAGGTTCTCCTTTAACCCATTGCGTGTATTCCTCCCCTCGGACTCCCCGCACTTCCCAATTATAATCCGTTTCACGTTGCAAAGACTCCGTCCCGAACGAGGTACCTTCCAATTCCATGACTTCTCCCTCGTTAAATCTTATTTCATATTTATCGGCGTTTCCTTTCCAAAGTAAAATCGCGCTATTATACGTGTAGCTTGCTACCCTCAAATCCGAGGGGGCAACTAATGCCTCCGGGGTTTCAGTACCGGGATCAGGCACTTCCGGCTCATTCTCGTTATCATCACTACATCCGACAAAAAGAGATGTCAGAAAAAGTATTCCTAATATGTGTATCCATCTAGTCTTCATATCCAATATTTTTAAATTCAAAAGGTGTTCGAGAGGCAAACATCAAGAGTCTTTATACCTCTCGAACAATCTCTATTTCAATCATTCCGTTTTACCGGGAGGAGGAGCCAATATAACCCCATTCTGCTGTTCTCGAATTGACCAGTTAGGGTGACTCTCCATTTTAGACCACAAATTCAGCGGAATTGTCCCTGTCAATCTGTTGCCACTTAAATGTAAAACACTCGTCGAGAGAGAAAAACCACCTTCACTAATTTTCTCCGGAATAGCACCTTCAAAATTATTATCACGTAAATCAAGGTTGTTCAACTTGAAATTAGCAAAATCAACAGAAAGTTCTCCACTTAATTGATTATCTTGCAAATAAAGATCCTTCAAAGTGGTTACCTTAAATAAAGTAGACGGTATCTCTCCCACCAGCCTATTCGAATCCAGACACAAGTATGTCAATTTAGGCAACAACGCTAAAGTACTCGGTATTTCTCCCTCCAACTGATTATTAGTTAATTCTATCCTTGACAATCCCGTCATGTTCTTATTCCAATCCATCGGTATGGTCCCCGACAATGAGTTTCTGGATAATTTAACAGTAGCTAATGCTGTTAATTTGCCCAATGAAGGTATCGTCCCTTCCAAACGATTATCCGATACATCCAATGTTTTCAAGGCATACATATTACCGATCTCCGGGCATAAGCCTATCAATCGATTGTTACTCAAGTCAAGCTTAGTTACTTTTACCAAGTTGCCGACAGAAGAAGGAATAATTCCCGTTAATCGGTTATTTTTCAATTCAATGGAAGTAACTTCCCTCATTCCGCCGATCGTTGCGGGAATATTCCCTGTCAATTGATTGCTATTCAAATTTAACGTGGTAACATTTACCAAGTCCCCGATAGATTCCGGTATCGTCCCACTAATATTATTACCGCTCATGTTCAACGTGATCAATGATTTACATCCACCAATATCTTCCGGTATAAAATTGAAGTTATTTCCAGTGATGGTCAGTGTTTTAAGATTCACCAGACTTCCCAATGAAGTACACAGGTCGGAGAACGAACTATTGGTTATAGACAACGATTCCAAAGCCGTCAAATATCCCACTCCACCGGGAAGAGCACCTTGCACATTCTTGCAATTGGACAAAGAAAGCGTCTTCAACGACACCATGCGTTCGACAGGTTCTACTGACGTGAATCCAGTCGTAGAAAGACTCAGGTATTCCAATTTTATCAATTTTGCCCAGTTCTCCGACATCGGACCGGCAAAACCGGTTGTGATGGTCAATCTTTTCAAATTCTCGAGATCACCTATCACATCTAACGCATCATAGAAAGAGAAATTCAAGGTCAAATCTTCAAGGCTTTCCAAAGCCCCAAATTCTACCGGAAATTCTGTAAAATCACCTCTCAACGATAACTTTTTCAAGTTCGTCAACCTACTGATTTCCGGCGGTATCGGTCCGGAAACCCTACGCCCGGCAACAGAGTAACTACCACCGAAACTCAAGGTTTCCAGATAAGTAAGTTCTCCGATTTTAGGTGAAATCTGTCCGTTTCCATCCGCCGGGAATGTAAGTTCAATCACTTTACCGTCACGTGTTTTCACCCCATACCACTCTTCTATCGGTTTTTCCATAGACCAAGCTTTCTTAAAAACGTCAGGCCAATTCTCGAAATCCAAAGCTAATGCTATTTCATAGATGATTTTCCGCTCGTCAAGATCCGCTTCTATACCTCCGGCCTGAACGACGGTCAATGTATCAACAGTTTCGTGATTATCTATCCCTCGCACAAAAATTTTAGCCATACGCTGCGTTTTATCAATCGGGTTCTCTGTCAATTTGATCCGCATACTTCCCGATGCTAACCCGAAAGTCACGGGAGCAGGCTGAATCCAATTAGCATAGTTGGGAATAACAAGTTCATAACGCCCGTCAATATTATCCGAGATGTTCAACATGTAGGTTGCTTCTTCCCGCGGAGCTGTCAATACTCTGTCTACAACAAATTCGGAATCCTCGATCACAATAATCTCCCGATCTACCTGTAAAACTTTTATTTCCGCGTATAACGAGGGATTATTTCTATCCCTGACGGTAACCACGCAATTTCTGGTTTCTCCATCCATAAATTCATCTACTTGCAGCAACAAACGATCCACTCTGGGCGAACGTTGACGCCCGGGATCCAAACGCAGCCAGTCCACGTCTTGCGGAATCTCCACGTCATATGTTACGTTCGAACGTAAATCAATTTTCAATGTCTGTCCCTCTAGCGGCACAACATATTCTGACCGGGAAAGCACAATAACATCCCGCTGCACTTGATAAACATAAACGGTATCTCTCAACTTCTCGTCCTCGACACTCATAAAAATAATCTCTCCTACCCGGGCACTTTCATCCCGTGTCGCATCAATTTTAAAAGACATGGATTTATGTTCCAACCCACGAGCCAAACCACTACTTCTACCTTCCGGCAAAACCGTGATCCAAGAGGCGGATGCTGCCGGAATCTCTACTCGATAATTGATATTGGTCTGCAAATTGACGGTTATCTCGTCCCCTTCCATCCCGATATCATCGAACTTGTCTTTCGAAAGAATGATAGCATCCTTCTTTTTCTGGTACACGGTCAACGTGTACTTCTTTCCTCCCGCCGAAAGCGTGACATTCACACTACGATCGTCATATTCCGTGTTCGGTTCCAAGGTAAAGTTCACGATTGTCGTTCCGGCTTCCCCGTTTTTCGGTTCGTAAGAACACCAGCCATCTCCGCCTTCCAATGTCCACGGGATATCCGAAGTAATAATCGTTCGTTCGGTAAGCCTTCCCGATGGAATTATCAACTCTAAATCTGATATTTCCACCTTGTCGGAGATAAACTTTTTCAATGATTCTTCCTCATCGCTACAGCTATACCCCATGTAGGTTATCAACAATATTATCAGTAATCTTATCGTTTTCATAATCTTCATTGTTAATTAATTAATCCCTACCTTCTTTCGCGCTACATAGTCCCCAAACGGTACTATCGCCGTTTTTAACGATAAACGTCTGCTTCCCAAAGGCAAGCACTGTCAATCCTTCCGATGTCAGAAACAATGGCTCCAATATTTTCTCGTAAGAAAAACCAAACCAAGAATAATCGGTATTCGTCACCGCCCCGCCAATCTCGTATCTCGGAAATTCAGGTTTCGTGAACACGATACAATCACCGATTCCGTCATCCACAATCGTATGCGGGTATAAAGTTGCATAAGTGGCAATACCGGTTTCCCTACGCATATAGAGTTCCACCCCGGCGTAACCCGCCAGATTCCAGTAGAAACGAAATTCTTCTACTCCTCTATCTTTAGGAACCAACACGTCAAATCCACTTCCACACTCCACCAGATTAAAACCGTCATACTTTTTGGAAGCAGCGACAGCTCCCGGATAACGTACCAGACAATTCTGTTCTTTGTTTTCCGCTCTAAAAAAATGACCTTTCTCGTCTGCATCCACAATACTCATGACACCATTGGCATCAATCGTCACTTCCGAAAAAGTGATACCCGCGAAAGTGACCGGTTCATCAAAACGAATCCCCCGCGGAGTGGAAGACCACGGCAGGCGATACGCTTGTACCGAATTTCCTTCCGGACATACCATGTAAACCATACGCATTTTCTGGCTATACAGGAAGCAAGCCAGCTGATCGCCGATTTGCAAATAATGGTATAACGGCAGTTGCGGGTCAACAGCGAAACGCTGTACCATTTCCCGGTTATGCTCCATGTTATCCCAATCTTCAGCGGCAGCCCATTCCAATATCACTTTCCTTTTCTTTTTCTTCGAGAGAAATTCGATTTTCCGGTCACTGACATTCTGGATCAGGAACTCGTACTCCCCGCCGAAACCGAGTCCCGGTTTACCACCGATAACATCGGGTGTGGGATCCGCCAACTTATGCAATAAGGAATAGGTTCCGAAACTTAATATCGGTCCTTGAGAAGTATTAAAAGAATAGTTACTTTCCGTCACATCTTGATCTCCGTCCCATTGCATCGCTACACGATTGCCGTCATGGAACCTCATCAAAAAGGTAAAAGCCCCGTATTGGCTCGTGTCCGGGTAATATACCAATTTCCAGCCGTGGGGAGCTTCCTGCAACACGGCTTCACATTCTTCTATGTATTTCGTGATCCGGTGAGTTGATATATCATCAAAAACGTAGTCGTTATTTACCTCACACCCTGCGATGAAGGTCAACATCCCGATCAATACGTATATCATTATCTTACTCATAGCTAGTCGTCATTAGATTGTTCTTCTTCATTATCCTGTTTACCTTCCTTCAGAATCTTGGCAATTTCGTCCTGCACCAGTTTACGCAATTGGTGCATATCAATTCCCCAAACATTCTTCATGTACTGTAGCATGATGGTTTCTTTTTCTTTCAATTTTTTTCTTGCTTCCTCGGAATCCGGGTATAAAAACATCCCCTGCCAATTTTCTTCATCCATCATAATAAATTTTGCTACTGTCTCGGCAAAATCCTCGTTAGCATCCGCCGCCGCGTAATTGGACACGAAACCCAATTGATAAGGATCAGAGATTGCAGCCCAATTCGTCGTGTAATCCATCGCGCTGATTTCCTCGAAAGCCGGCGGATATTTTTCCAACTGGTGCAAGATATGCACGTACTCGTGATGGAACGTATTCGTGTTCCGTAACAACATACCTTCCTCGTAAGGATCGGAATTGTTGATCGAATAGACCGTAATCCGGTTACCCTGTTCCGCTTCACCCAAAAGATAAAGACCGTCCTCCAAGTATCCAGCCGAACCCACGAGCATCAACTGTTTCGGGGCTGTTTTATTGAAGAAAGAGATTCCCCCCAATTTAATATACGGCTCCATCCATACCCGACGAATCACATCGAGAAAGGGAATCACTCGGTCTTCAGAAGGCGGAACCAGATTCAGTTCCTGATTGGTCTCAAAGTCGCGCCATTTATAAATTACATCTATGTTATGAGATTGAGTAAAATTCTCCATGATCCAAACATCCGTTTCCGTCAACGGTTCTGGAGTCGTATCCAGAATTGTATCGGAAAAATCGTCATCATCCGAACAAGCTGCCAACAATCCGGTAAACAAGATTGTAAATATCCAATATTTTAAACGATTCATTTTCATAAGGATAAATTTAAGGTTAACGTTCATTGGGTATTACCCCCACCTTCTGTGCTTCCTGCGGGATTTGTAACGCACGCCGCTTATCGTAGCGCTCCAAAGCAATCTCCGTTCCCTCCCAATGCAACGTATGCACCACGGGCAAGTGGAAACGCTTGATATCAAACCAACGCATGCCCTCCTGCATAAATTCCTTGCGGCGCAGGTAGGCAATAGCCATCATCAGGTACAATTTGTTCTTATCGGCATCCAATTCCGCCTTATAGTGAGGTTCCGGACGCTGGTCATCCCATGAAGGTTCTTGGAAATAGGTTATAATTCTCTTCATGTTCAAACCATGCTTTACCGGATCGTAATCCGATGTTCTCATACTCAAGAAGCGATTAATCGTTTGCAAAGCACGTGTCGTATCCCCCAGCATCGTATACGCTTCCGCCCGATTCAACGCGACATCTTCCACCGTGAACATCGGCATATTCACGTAAGTGTTTCCCCAATTAGATGTTTCCGATATATTCTTAAAGTAAGCATAAAACTTTACCATCGATGATACTGAAGTTCCCGTACCTTCCTTCCGGTACACCCAACGCCCGCGTTGAAGATTGTTGGAAGAATTGGGATGAAATAAAGAATAAGCCATCGCCGGACTCAACACGTAACGCGAGTTCTTCGGGGGACAAGTCTGGTACAAATCATTCCAGTAAGTTTCCATACACACGGCAAGCAGGATGTTTGCCAAAGCGGGGTTCGTGTATTCTTTCATGTATTCCATGATAGTCATATTATTCAACACGCTATAATCCCGCATTTCCGTGGCAAAGTTCTCCGGTGCCGCCTGTAAAGTATGGTAAACCACCTTATCCCAATCCGTACCCTTGTAAGTATAGAATCGTGCAGCGAACGCGTGAGCCGCCCGCTTCGTGAAATGGAATTTAGGCATAGTATAACTTTTATCGTCTATCAAAGCCAGACCTCGGCGAAGATCCGATTCTATCATATCGTACACCTCTTCCATTGTATTGCGCGTATATTCTTTGATCGCCACGGTTTCCGGCTCCGTCACGTAAGGAATCCCCGGAGCCGTCGATGCCGTGGCAGGATCGTAATGTTCCGCCCACAAATTAACGAGCAGGAAATGCCCCAAAGCCCGGCATAACAAGGCTTCACCCCGCATTGCGTTATAGTTCTCCTGATCCGGTTTACTGTCAATCACCCGCAAAGCATAATTCGCTGCAGCGATTCCCTCGTACCATCCAGTCCACACGGCAAAAGGAGAATCCGCATCACTATCCGTCCCGTCCTTCCAATGGTACATCTCATCGTCGGTTACCGCGGTCGCACAACTATTGCTGAACCCTCTATCCGCCACGTTATCACTCATCATCTCGCAAATCACAAAATAACTGGAGCGCGGATAAGCATTCACTAATAATTCTTTTATATCACTTGGACTCTCAACTTTTGCCCGATCGTCCGGTTCCTCATTCAGGAAGTCGTCACACCCGCAGAATAGCAGTAGTCCCATCATGATAAATGTCAAATTACTTTTCTTCATAGCAAAATATTTAGTTAGAATCCAAATTTCAATGTAAACGTGTATTGCCTCGGCACGGGAAGCGCAACCCCACCGGAACGCACGAACTCGGGATCTTGCCCTTTCAGTTTTTTATCCGACAATAACAGGGCTACATTAGAAATCGCCGCTCTTACGGATAAATTATTCAGCTTTATTTTCTTCACGATATTCGACGGCACGTTGTAGGTCACGTAAATATCTTTCAAGCGAATGAAATCCCCTTTAGCCACGCGTACGTTAGAATAATTATAAGCATTGTACGCTCTTTCCAGATAAGGGTAATTCTGATTATCGCGCACGGTAGGGATAGCCGGAATATTGGTTATCTCTTCATCTCCGGGCAACATCCAGCGATCAGCAAATTCTCGTCCCATTCCCAACAAATCGGAATACCGGGCACTGAATGAAGGGTAAAGACGCAATTTACTTCCGAACTGGTAGGTGAAGAATATACCTACCTTGAAATTCTTGAAGTTAAACGTGTTGTCAAACCCACCAATCATTTTCGGGTCAACCGGTCCCTCGTAAATCAAGTAATCCGTTTTATTCACCTCTTCAAAATTAACCTCCCCGACAGTAGCCACCCCGTTCTCGTTCATCAACACGGGCATACCTTCACTATTCAATCCGACAAACGGTATGGAATAGAGTCCCCGCACAGGGTAATTCTCCTTCGGGTATCCCTCTACCGGCAACAAGTCTATCACCCGCGGGTTCGAGTACAAGTTGGTAATTTTATTCTTGTTGTAAGAGAAGGTCATATTTGTTTCCCACTTGAAACCACGGGTATTGATATTTTTCGTGTTCAACGTGAACTCAAACCCGTGAGAAGTCATATCCGCGTAGTTGGCAAACTTGAAACTCTTTCCCCCGATACCGGCAGACCGCATCAAACCGATCAAATCGAAACCGGAACGTTTGTACCAGTCAACGGTCAGACTGAAACGGTTATTGAATATACCCAAGTCCATACCGATGTTCAACTCGTATTGCTTTTCCCAAGTAATATCAGAGTTCTCCAGTTCCTCGATATAAATACCGTTCTCCCGG
Source organism: Butyricimonas muris (assembly GCF_046365375.1). Taxonomy (NCBI): domain Bacteria; kingdom Pseudomonadati; phylum Bacteroidota; class Bacteroidia; order Bacteroidales; family Odoribacteraceae; genus Butyricimonas; species Butyricimonas muris. Next base: position 143,162 of record NZ_JBKEIT010000005.1, read on the forward strand.
TAATCCACCGGACGATACTGTATCGCGTTTCTATATACCACTGCCGCATTAGTGGCGGGTCCCATGTTAGCCGTCAACCCGTATGTCGCGCGGAATGTCCATCTTGACAACCACTCGGTATGCCGCAGGAACCATTCACTCTTCAAATGCCATGCACCACTGACGTTCCACGTCGGCAGCCAACGGGAAGTTTTCGATTTACCCAATTTGTTGGAACCGTCATAACGTACCGTACCGTTCAACGTGTACCGCTCGTTGAAGGAATACCCCGCCGTGGCAAACAGAGCCACAAACCGATCGGTCATATTTTTGTAATCGAAATAAGAAAGTCCTTGTTCTATCGCTTTTTTCAATATCCTGTAATCCACGAAAGGAACATTTCCCCGGTCATATTGCATCCCGTAACCATAGTTCTCGGAAGCCGTACGTTTGGTACTTTTCAATTCCATTCCCACCAACACGCTCACGTTGTGGAAATCATTCAATAAATCGTTGTAACCCGCCATCCCGCGGAAATAATAGTTCAGCAGGGAGTTATCCGAACGGGTATAGAAACCACCTTTCGGTAACACGGAAACAGGTACCCCGGTAATATTATCCGGGTCCCGGTACAAATTACCGTTATATTCGCGTACCATCGTGTTATAATCCGCCCGGTAAGACTCCGCCATATTGGAATTTTCGTGAATCTGATGTTCCCGGCTACTCTTCACGTAACGCACGGAACCCATCAATTTCACGTTAAGCGGCCTCCACGGTTTCAACTCCACTTCCGCTTGAAACCGCGTATCCAACAACTCGATATCAATCTGGTTATTATCCAACTCGTTCAAGATGCTGAACGGGGCATAATTCATCACGTAATACTCGGGATTCCCATTGTCATCCCTCGGACGCAGCACCCGGCTTGTGTTTAAGGCATAACTGAACGGGTTGATATCAAACGCCCGCGAAATTGTTCCCGCTTGCGCATCCACTGCCCGGGAAAGAGTTCCCGGTGCTTTCTGCAAACGCATGGAGCCGTTTGTCAATATGTTTATATTAATCCACTTGGCAAGATCTATCGTTGTATTGATATTCGCCGTAAAACGCTTCACGTCATCCGTGGGCGACCACCCCGGGTCACCGAAATAACTCAAAGAAGCATAGAATCTAGCCTTTTCCAATCCCGTTGTCATGGACACGGAATGACTTTGCTGTATACTCGGGCGGAAAAGTGCCTTGAACCAATTCGTGTTCAACTTCTCGTATTTTTGCAAGAACTTTGCCCGTCCTTCCCGGGTATTCTCAACTTCAAAACCCGACTCGTCATAATAGTCACTCAAGGCATCGTACATTTTACGATAAACACCACCGTTAGCACCGTTCCGTATCCCCACGTAACTCAGCCAACCTTTACTTTCCAAATCAAGGTACACACCCATCTGTTGCTGGGAATTCATGATGTTGTACTCCCGATAGGAAGGCACTTGCCGCACGGAAAACTCTCCCGAATAATTCAACTTCATCTGTCCTACTTTACCCTTTTTAGTCGTGATTACAATCACGCCGTTCATGGCTCTCGCCCCGTAAAGAGCTGTTGCCGAAGCATCTTTCAATATCTGGAAGGTTTCGATATCATCCCCGTTCAGACCTGCCACGGCGGAACTGATCAAAGTAGTAGCGTCACCCGATGAAAGTTCGTCGGCACTAACCTCTACCACGTCTTCCAACACCACCCCGTCGATTACCCACAAAGGTCGCATTTCTCCGAAAATAGAAGAAGAACCTCGAATTTTCAATTTAGGAGCCGCACCGAAAGTACCCGACACGTTCTGTATGGCAACGCCGGCAGCTTTTCCTTGCAACATACGGGCGATGTCATTCGCCCCGTCCGATTCCAGCTGATCGGCTCTCACCACGGATGCCGCACCGGTAAAGAGTTTACGGTCAATCGTCTGGTAACCGGTCACAACGACCTCGTCAATAGATTGTACATCTTCCTGCAACACGACCTTTCTCAACGCCCTCGTGTCCGTGCTGCTTATTTCCCGGTTCTTGTAACCGACATAAGTAAATATCAAAGTATATTTCCCACCCGGAAGTGTCAATTTAAATTTTCCATCGGCATCCGAAACCGTACCCGCTTGTGTACCTTTAATCTTAATCGTCACACCGGGAAGCGAAGTACTAGCTTCATCAAAAACCTGACCTTGTATAATGACACTGGAATCCTTTTTCACGGTATCCCGCGTGAAAACGTTCCTTGCCGTCATCACGTTACTTATCTCCCGCTCCGCGAACAAATGCCCGTTCCACGCTACAAGAAAAAATAACAGCAAGTATATATTTCGTAATTTATTCTGAATCATATTCATAAACATTCTTTTTAAATCACATCGATTATTCTTTTGTCAACACGATCCAACGTTTGGAGTCTGCCAGATTCACAAAATAATACTGATTATTACCGGCCGGAACAATCGTGAATCCTGCCGGGTCGGTGAAGAACCGCCGAAATGTTTCGTAAGTAATCTGGGATTCCATGTTCGACCAAAATTTATCATTATTACTCATCATCCTTCCCGGAATAAGCGAGAAGCGCAACTGGTCATCACGCAAAACCTCCATCTCCATACCCAAATCCAATGAACAATTCGCTTCGGCAAACCCGTTTTCCGCCCCGAAGAAACTCAGCCACGGACCGACCATCGTGCCATTGTAATTCAACTGCCACACGATTCTAATTTGTTTCAAACCGGCAAGCACCGCCAACGGATACCCGTTTTTCAACTCCTCGCACATAAACGACATATTGGAAAGCATTTTCACGATTTCCGACATAATAGCCATACTGGGTTCAAGTTTACCAATTTTCGCCAAACCAACCAGATCACTACCGCTCTGCATATCCCTCACCGAATTGTAGAATTGGAAAGGCGGTTTATGGCTATATTTCAAACTACCGATAACACCCGGAGTATTCGATTCAAACAAATCCTTTGCCTCGTTATATTTCAATGCGCCCAACACGACCCCGTTTACTTTAATTTTCGGCTGGAAGGCAATTCCTTCTTTCGTCCCGAAAACAGCCGTACGAGCCGTCTTGATTTCTTTCGTTTCATCATCGGCATACGTGTAACTTGCGCTACGGGTATCCGGATCATAAATCAGATTAATAGCCGTCTGGTTCATCATCAATCCCCTGAAAAAAGGTGCGTCTTTCGGTGGTGCCATCCGTTCGATATTCTTACGGGAAGCCTCCATTAACTCGGTCCAATCGGTTTCCTCGGCGGGAGTAAATACAAGTTTATTGCTGTATTTCTTTCCCAGAAACACGATAGAATCCGCCGAAATACTCTGTATCACGAACTCAAATTCTCCCTGTAATCCTTTTCCTTGGGGTTTATTTTTCGGATCTGCCAGATAGTGCAGGCAGGAATAAGTGTCAAAACTCAACACCGGACCTTGGGAAGCGTTAAAACTATAAGTAGAAACCGTAGTTTCCTCCACGAAGTCGGTATACACTCTGACATTTTCCGAGTCCAGAAACTTCATCAACACATTATACCCCCCGTGGGTTTCCGGGTTAGGCACGTAAAGCATCCTCCAGCCGAACTCCGGTTTCACCAATTCTTGGGCACAATTATCAATCACTTTCTGAACCCGTACCACCGCATTCTCGTCAAATACCGTATCATTGTCCACGGTACAGGCAGTGAAGAATAGCCCCAGTATTATCCATGATAAATATATCTTTCTCATAATCTATGCTTTAATAGTTTCCTTGTACAACATCATCTATCGCCGTGTTTACAAGCTCCCGAAGCCTATCGATATCTATTCCCCACGACTCGTCAAGATAAGTTCTCACCATATCCAGCTTTTTCAGGATATTACTTTTCCCCGTTTCGTTCGAGATTTTCCCCAACAAGGCTTCCCACGATTCAGCCGTGTTTGTCACGTACTCCGCTACCACTTCCGCGAAATCCTCCCCCGGTTCTGCCATCGCGTAAGGTGTCACAAATCCCAGAGAACGGGCTTGTTCCACGCTATTCCCCGTCCATGTTGCAGAATAAGAATTCGGTGTAATCTGTTTAAATGCCAGATTATATTCCTTTTTCTGATTCAATATATGCGTAAACTCGTGGTGTAACACCCGGATGTAATGCATGACATTATCCCAATTTTTAGGATCATACTCCTCCAACTCATACAATACCACCTTTTTACCACCCTCGGCGGTACCTTGCGTCTTGGTACCGTCTTCATTCCAACCCGCACTTCCCAATAACAATATCTGCTTCGGAAAAATCGGGTTCATCACTTCCATCCCGCAAAGCTCCAGATAGGTATCAATCCACCCGTGCTTCACCATCCGCAAGAAAGGAACAATCGTGTCTATCTGCGCCGGTATCAAGTTCTTATTGGCTTCTGTTTCGATATCTTTCCAACGATAAAGAACCTCTATATTGTGCGGCTTCACGTAATTTTCAAAAATCCACGTGTCAACTTCGTTCCAGACAGGCTCCTTTATATCGTAGATCGAGTCGTCGAACTTGGCATTTTCACTACATCCCGTCCATAATGCTTGGAAGGAAATCAATATAATAATGCTAAATAAAACTTTTTTCATAATCATCCGATTTATCCATTAACGGGGATTCGGTTCCATCCCATAACTTACCGCTGTTACCGGAACCTGCAACAATCGCCGGGGATCGTCCTTGGTCAGAATATACTTATTCTGTGTTCCGTATTCCTTGTGTGTCACTTCTATATTGAAGCGTTTGACATCAAACCAACGCATACCTTCCGAGCAAAACTCTCTCCGCTTCAGATCGGTGATATATTTCAACACCAGCATCTGGTCTGCATCTATCTGATCTTTATACCATGGTTCCAATTCCACGCCATTCTTCTGTTCCCCGTAAAAACGTTTGATTTTTTCCAACGTCACGGTATGAGAAGTCGGGTTATAACTGGTAATGCGCGTACTCAGAAACAGGTTAATATCCGCCAGAGCCTTGTCATAATCCTTTGTCATCGTGTAGGCTTCCGCCCGGTTCAACGCCACTTCTTCCATCGAGAAAGCCACGCAAAAAACATAGGGACGCCCTGTTGTCGATCCGGGATACGTGTTCTTGAAATACTCGTATGATTTGTACAAAACGTAAGTCGGCGCCGCACCGAAAATCGGATAGATCAATTTCCCGCCGCATACCGGATCGTTATCCGGGAATATTTCGTTCTTCTTGCTCAACGAAAGCCCGTAACGGGAGAAACTCTCCGCCCGCCACCAGATGGAAACCCCGTTGGTCAACAACAATATGGCAGGTTCCCCGTAATTCGTGTACAATTTCATGTACTCGATCACGTTCGAAGACACGGGCAAATAATTCTGCGTGTAATTTCTCAACAAATCTTTGTACCCGGTTCCTTCTCCCAAAACCTCCGTGCAATACGCCTGTACCTTATCCCACGAATCACCGCGATACAGATAATAACGGGCTGCAAACGCCGCCCCGGCAGCCTTCGTGAAATGGTATTTGGCAACATCGTAAGCGTTGTCTCGCAACAGAGGCAAACCTTCCGTCAAGTCACGCTCGATAAACTCGTACACCTCTTTCACCGTGTTACGGGTATAAATCACGAGAGCCTCCTTTTCCGGTTTTTCCACGTAAGCCACGCCTAAATCACTTGCCATCGTCGCCGGGTTATAATGTTTCCCCCAGAAATTGACCAGCATGAAATGAGCGTATGCCCTCGCGACGAGCGCTTCTCCCCTGTACGGCTGAAGTTCCGGGGTATTTCCAAGGTTATCAATGGCTTCCAGCGCGTGATTCGCCGCAGCAATGGCACGATAACAAGCATCCCAGTATTTCGTGGGCGAATCATAATCGTTGGTCGTGTTTTCCTCCCATTTATAAGCCTCTTCCTGCATCTGCGGATACACGGAAACCTGCCACGTACCCTTATCGTCAGCGTTATCACTCATCCACTCGCCTTGCAGCATATAATGTCCCTCCGGGTATGCCGAAACCAACAAGGCCTTGATCGACTCAACGTCCTTCAACTCGGTACGGTCATCGGGCACCTCACTCAAAAATGACTCACAGCCGATAAAAAGAGTCGAAAACAATAATACAATAAAAATATACGATCTCATAAATATCTCGTTATTAATTAAAACCCTAGTTTCACAGCCAAAGTAAATTGCCTTGGTACAGGTAAAGCGACACCGCCGGAACGAGCAAACTCGGGATCCTGACCTTTCAATTTTTTATCGGCATATAGAATACACAAATTCGACGCTGAAACCCTGAAGGAAAGATTCTCGATTTTCCATCCTTTTATCCAATCCTTGGGTATATCATAACTAAGCGTGACCTCTTTCAAGCGGATAAAATCGCCTTTTGCCACACGTTCCGTGCTATAATTATAGGCATTATAAGCTAACTCCAATTCAGGACTATTCTTGTATTGACGATGAGAAATTATAGCCGGTATCTTTGTATATTTTTCGTCTCCGGCAGCCATCCAACGATCGGCAAACTCGTTCGGGATAGCTTCATTATCATAGTAACGATATTTAAAAACAGGATCCAGCCAAATCTTACTCCCGAACTGGTAAGTAAAAAACACGGCTAAACGGAAATCTCCATACTTGAATGAATTATCGAAACCTCCCGTGAACTTCGGATCCGCTGACCCCATGTATTTCAAGAAATCGGTCTTCTGAACTTCTTGCAGGTTCAAATCCGACACCGTAACTTCATGATCCTGATTCAAATAAGTCGGCAATCCCTGACTATTCAAACCTTTAAACGGGATAGCGTACACACCCCTGACAGGCTTTCCCTCCATGGGCGCCCCACTCGGTGATATCAATTGCATCACTTGTGAATTGGAAGCCAGATTCGTGATTTCATTTCTATTGTAAGCAAATGTCAGATTGGTTGTCCACGAGAATTTCGGTCGGATCATATTTTTAGTATTAATCGTCAACTCCACCCCATTGGACTTCATATCCGCATAATTGGCATATTTTAACGACTCCCCGCCAATACCCATCGTGCGCAGGATACCGATCAGATCGAACCCGTTACGGAAATAAACGTCCGTACTCACGCTCACCCGGTTATTCCAAAGACCGAGGTCTGCCCCCAGATTCAACTCGTATTGTTTCTCCCAAGTCAATTCCGAATTTTCCAAAGAGTGAATCACGATCTGATTTTCCTTCTCTGCCTGCGTGGGACGGAAAGAAACATCCCCCATGAACACGGCCTTCGCGTTCGTCGCCGGTCCCATACTTGCCGTCAGACCATACGTGGCACGCAACGTCAGCAAAGAGATATTATCTATATCCTGCATAAAAGACTCTTCCTTCACGTTCCAAGCCCCACTGACATTCCACGTGGGCAACCACCGGGAAGAAGTAGCCTGTCCCATTCTATTCGAACCGTCATAACGCCCGGTTAGGTTTAACGTATACTTTCCCGCCCATGAAAAACTTCCGGTTAAAAACATGGCAACAAAACGATCATACGCGTTCTCCAACCCGAAATACTGATCGTTCCGCTCCAGAATTTGTTTGATAATCCGGTAATCTATAAAAGGAACATTTCCCCGGTCATACTGGATACCGAAACCTTTAGAGTACGTTTCCCGACGATTGGTACTCCGCATTTCCATTCCCGCCATCACATTATACATGTGCCTCTCCGCAATCATTCCCGAATAATTGGTCGTCGCCCGAAAATAATAATTTAACAACCGGTTGTCCGTCCGGTTATAAAATCCCCCCTGCGGCAACACGGAGATAGCCGGCAACCCGGGAGTACTCGGATCATTATACAGGAAATTGTTACTACCGCGCACCGTTGCGTCATAATCAGCGCGATAACATTCCGCCAGATTGGAGCCTTCTTTAATTTTATGCTCCCGCGTGGACTTCACGAACCGTACTGCACCCAGTAACTTGATATCCCACCCGTCCAGCGGGCGAATTTCAAATTCGGCTTGAAATTTCGAATCCAGCATATCAATATCCAGATAATTCAACTTCAACTCCTGTATAATATTAAACGGGGCGTAATTCATCACGTAATATTCCGGGTCCCCGTTCTCGTCATAAGGACGCATCGTGCGACTCGTATTCAGCGCGAAACTAAACGGGTTCAAGTCAAAATTACGCGATATCGAACCGTTCACCGGATCGGTTTCACGTCCTATCGTACCCGGAGCCCTTTGTTTACGATAAGAGTGACTTGTCAGGAAATTGAATTTCAAATATTTATTTATATCAAAGGATGAATTCATATTGGCCGTGTAACGGGAAACGTTATCCCCGATCGTCCATCCCGGATCGTTGAAAAAACTCAAAGAAGCGAAAAAACTGCTTCTCTCCGATCCCACGGAAAAACTAACCGAATGACTCTGTTGTATGGAATTTTTGAACAATATCCCGAACCAATCCGTGTTCACCTTTTCATATTTCGACAAATAACGCATTCTATCCTCAGGCGTATTCTGTAACTCAAACCCGACCTGCGGGTCATAATTATCCAAAGCATCGTACATCTTACGATACACACCTCCTTTAGCCGCACGGGAAACGTCCGCGTAATTCAACCAGCCTTTTTCTTCCAAATCCCGGTAAAACATCATCTGCTGCTGGGAATTCATGATATTATATTCTTGGTACATCGGTTTCACCCGCATCGTGAACTCCCCGGAATAACTCACCCGCATCGAACCTTTACTTCCCCGTTTCGTCGTGATCACGACAACCCCGTTCATGGCACGAGCCCCGTAAAGAGCCGTCGCGGAAGCATCTTTCAAAATCTGTATATTCTCGATATCATCCGAGTTCACCCCCGCGACCGACGAACTGATCAACGTGGCAGCATCTCCCGAAGCCAAGTCATCAGCCGAAACGTCCACGACATCTTCCAGCACGATACCGTCCACCACCCACAGCGGCTTCTGGTCGCCGTAAATGGACGACGCCCCGCGTACCCTCATCTTCGGTGCCGCACCAAAAGAACCCGACACGTTCTGAATCTGTACCCCGGAAGATTTTCCCTGTAACATACGTCCCACGTCATTGGAACCCGCCACCGCCAAATCGGCTGCTTTCACGATGTCGGCAGACCCCGTGAACAGCCGACGGTCAATCTTCTGGTACCCGGTAACTACCACCTCGTCCACCTGCAAGGATTTGTCCTTCATGACAATCGATAAACTCTTTTGTCCCGTGTAAGGAATCTCCTGTGTTTCCATTCCCACGAATGAAAATTGTAAAATCATGCCGGACACCCGGTCAGCCTCGAACTTGAAATTACCGTCAATATCCGTGGCGGCACCGGTTCCCGTACCCTTCACGACGACAGCGACACCCGGAAGTACTTCACCATGTTCATCCTTCACCGTCCCCGTGATCGTGACTTTTTTCGGGGGTTCTTGCTTGGCGACCTCTTTTTTCTTGATCACCACGTTATTCCCGTTCACCGTGTAGGTCAGGTTGGTTGCCTTCAAACATGAATCCAACACCTGCAAGGCCGGACGATTCTTCACGTCCACGTTCAAGTTCACGACAGTCTTCACATCCTGTGCCCCGTACATGAACACGTAAACAGTCTGCTTCTGGATTTCCCAGATCACCTGCTCAAGATTCACTTTCGTCATCTTGAGCGTTACATTTTTATTTTGTGCCAGAACAGGATGCGTGACCAGAATCCCCCCCAACAACAAAATAAACAACTTACCTCTCGCTTTCGAACTTTCTTTTAGTAATTTTTTCGTAAACAAAGAGATACCTCCTTCGTTTTTTTTCATACATTTGTAAGATTAAAGTTCAACATACTTTAATTAATTGTAACAAACAAACACGTGGCGAGCTCCAATTCCCCACGTGTTATTTTTTTATAGACACGTAAACCGTATTATTTTCCAACACAACATTTACCAACTCCGTCCGTCTTAACATATCGAGGATGGGAGCGATATTCTCGTACCGGTTGATACATCCGCCCAATTCTACCCGCTTCGATTCTTCATCCAAGAACTCGAACTTCACCCCGTACCAACGGGCTAAATTACGGGCAACCCGTTCCATTGACGTATCTTTGAACTTGATTTCCGCATGATGCCAAGCCGTGTAAAGGCTCACGTCCACCTCACGCGTGTTCAACAAACCGGAAACCCGTTCGTACACGACCTGTTCCCCGGGTACAATCTCGTGCTCGTGTTCACCGCTTTTCACGGCAACCCGCCCTTTCACCAACGTGGTTTCAAAAGAATTTTCGTCATCATACGCCCGCAAATTAAATTCCGTACCTAACACTCTCACGTCCATCCCTTTCGTTTTCACGATAAAAGGATGCAAAGAATCCTTTGCCACGCAGAAATAACCTTCTCCCTCAAATTCAACCACCCGTTCGCCATGGAACCTGACCGGATAACGCAATTTACTCTCCGCGTTCAAGAACACCCGGGTACCGTCCGCCAGAATCATCATATATTCCATCCCGTTCAACGTATGCATTTCATTGTACACGACTATGGTATCCTCCCCTTCATTGCTCCGCGAGTAGTCCAAATGATTGGATTCCTTGTATATGGTTACACCCCCGCTCTCGTCAATAGCTTGATTCCCGTTCTTATCAATCTTCACGATACGCCCGTCCCCCAATACCAAATGTGCCTCTTTGCTCACGTTTATCTCCTGCCGCGCTATCACCTCTTTCTTTTGTACTGAAGGCTGAAGTACATACGCCAGTGTTATAACCAACAATATCCCGGCAGCTACCGCAGCATAACTCATGTATACCCGCGACCGACGACGCCTTTCCTCCATCCTCTTCCTGTCAACCCGTTTCTCCATCAAGTACCACGCAGACTTCACGTCAGCTTCCGCCATACGCTCCAATTTCCGCCCGACAAATCCCTCCTCCGCGAAACGCCGGAAAAGAGCCTCGTTCTCTTCGGATGCAGCTCGCCACTCCTTCAGCAACAAGTCCTCCTCTTCGGTAGGCACATTTGCCAAGTGAGCCGCGATAGCTTTTATAATTTTTCTTTTTTGTTCTTCAGTTTCCATTACTATAAATACAATTCTAGTTTTATATTCTCACTACAACTTCAATTGCATTTAGGGGTAATGAAAATAGCGTTTTTTTTGAAAAAAAATTACACTTATTATCTAAACAACTGATTTAAAAGGAAAAGAAAAAAGAATAAAAGGATGAATATATCTTTTAACGCTTGTCGCAATTTCTGGTAGGCAATCTTTTTCAAGGTATGCAACGTACCATCGGCAATTCCCATTTCCTCGGCAATCTCCGCATTCCGTTTTCCCGCCATCGAACTCGTGATAATGCGGCGCATTTGCGTCGGGAGCGCGTTCACGGCCTTGTACAACAACAACAAAACCTCATTCTCGATCTCGTCCTCCTCGTAGGATTCCGCTCCCGCTTGAAGCATCTCTTGTATATACCGTTCCTCCACCCGTGATTTTTTCAACAAATTGAAACAACGATTTCGTACCGATACATACAGGAATCCCCGCACCTCCGATAAAGTAAAATACTCCTCCTTTGTTTCCCAGTATTTCAACAGCACATCCTGAGCCACGTCCCGACCGGCATCCGTATCCCGGATATATTTCATGGCGAAAGAATAAAGCACCGGATAGTAATCTTCAAAAAATACCCGGAAAGCTTTTTTATCCCCCATTCTTATATCCGATACTATATCACCAGTCATAAATATATTATTATAACAATACAGAATACCACGAAACGAACCTCTTATCCTCGTTCATTTACAACAAAAGTAATTAATATAAAAGAAAAAACAATAACAAAAAGAATTTCTACCTCTCAAAAATACCAAAGTTATTCCGAATACGACCACATGATATCCCCTCGATATTAATTTCCCCGACAAACCAATGGCCTGCCATCCGTGACTATCCCGAATTAAAATCCATCGTTAAAAACATTTACATGATAAAACAATGCTGTAAAGATAACACCTACCCACCCTCTTCTCCAACTGTTTTTCACAAATACCCGATGTATTTTCACAAACCCCCCAAAAAACGACATGAACAGCATTCAGGCAATAATCCCCATAATCCACTACAATTATCTATCTAAAAATAGTATAATTTCCTTTCTCTAACCTGTCACTCCCGCTTCAATCACGTCCCCGAACGTCTTTGATACGGGAGTGAAACGAAAGTGATTCGTCTTTGATAAGGGAATACATCGAATTCTCCACGGGTTCTCGTCGGAAATCAATTATATATCCCCAATATTACTTTATATGAAAATCCAACAAACAATCTTCACCCAAAAACATCTGAAGGCGATCGCCGATTTTCAATTCTTTTTGCCGGAAAGAATTTCCACAATAGACTAAATCACCTATTTTCAACATACAATATTCAGACATACCGGCAATCAATTTTTCCGGCAGTATAGGAAGGTCGTTCATCTTACCCCGGAAAACTTCCAACTCGTTTACCCGAAAACTATACTCGACATCCCGCAACCCCGAATCGCACTTTTTTAACACGGATACCGCGGCAGCCCCATCAAAACCATAAGCCATGACAGCAGGCAACCCCATGCCCGACAATCTCCGCCCGAAATCATCCGCATAGAATCGGACACCAACGCCGACCTCATCATAATAACGCCCGGCAAAACGCTCCGACACATGCTTACCAATCTTCCCCACCCGTAAAACGACCTGTGGGACACAACTCAATTCCCCAGCAAACGCCGGAATATAGAAATCATCATTATTCCTTAACAAAGCGTTATCCCCGATAACGTCATAAGCCACTTCTCCCGAAGCATTATATTCCGCGCAAAGTAATTTCATAACCGTGAATCCAAAGATTGAACCTCAAAAATGCTCAATCCCCCAATCTTAAATCTTAAATCACTAAATCATCTATTCCTCTTTTGGGTACATGATGCGTCCCGTTCGCCTCCCGCCAATACTTGAAATCCCCGTCTTTCATCGGTTCGATCACCACCGTTTCCTTCGGCTTGCCGAGGGCTATCACGTACATGATCTTCAAATGTTCGGGCAATTGTAATATCTCCCGCAAAGCCTCGTTCTTGAATGCCTTGATAATACACCCGCCATACCCTTCTTCCACTGCTCCCAGCAAAATGGTCTGCGCTTGAATCCCGTCGTCACACAGGCAATTCTCCACGATAGAGGTATCCAACAACTGGATCAGATAAGCCGATGGACGCTCGCCTTCCTCCGGACCGTCCCAATCCTTCAAATATCCCGCCCAAGCTAACGTATGAAACACTCTTCCACACATCGCCGCATCTGAAACCGGCTTATATTTCAACGCTTGCGCATTCCTCCCTGAAGCACAATAACGAGTCAGTTTCACGAATTCGATCAATTCCTCCCGGGAAATCCAAACATCTTGGTAAAACCGACGATAACTCCTGTTTTTCAATAGCAATTCTTTCAACATAAATCCGAACAGATTTTGATATATAAATTGTAAATTTGTTCCGAAACAAAAATAACAATAAAATATGAATTCGTTTCTCCAATTGCTGGCAAAAGATCTGATTCAAAAATACGGGCATGAATTTGACAACCTGACCATTCTGTTCCCGAACAAACGGGCAGGACTCTTTCTTGCCGAAGAATTGGCGCATCTGATCACGAAACCCGTGTGGATGCCCGAAATCCTCACGCTTGGAGAATTTATCGAACGACAAACCGGACTGAAAAAAGCGGAAGAATTACCCCTTATTATAAAACTCTACAAAACGTACCAAGAATATTCCGGCACCACGGAACGATTCGACGATTTCTATTTCTGGGGAAACATGTTACTGGGGGATTTCGACGATATCGACAAATACCTCGTGGACGCCAAAGACCTGTTCTCCAACATCACGGCATTAAAAGAAATCGAGAACGCATTCCCTTACCTCACTCCCGAACAAATAGAATTTATCCAGAGCTTCTGGCGTAGTTTCAATGGCGAAAAATACAGCCGGGAACAACAGGAATTTCTTAACGTATGGGATAAATTATATCCCACCTACAAAAATTTCAAGGCAAAACTAACCGGGGAAAACCTTTGTTACGAGGGTATGGGGCAGCGACTGTTCTGCGAACGGTTATCCCACTACCACACGGACAAACAACTCATTTTCGCCGGGTTCAATGCCTTGAACCAGTGTGAAAAAAGAATATTCTCCCACTTCCGGGACAGCGGGCAAGCATCTTTTTACTGGGATTATGACCTCTATTACTCGGCAAACGAAAATCACGAGGCGGGACACTATATCCGGGAAAACATGAAACTGTTTCCCAACGCCTTGGGACTGGAACATTTCAACAACTTTCGCTACAACAATAAAGAGGTAGAATACATCTCCGTTCCCTCCACCATCGGACAAGCCAAACTACTTCCCGTGCTCGTGGAGCAACTCCATCCCCAACCGCGAAAGACATATACCGACACGGCTATCGTCCTTTGCGACGAAACGCTGCTCACCCCCGTGATTCATTCAATCCCTCACTCGATTGACAAAATCAATATTACCATGGGGTATCCGGCACAAAACACCTCCGTGGCAGCACTAATCGGCATGCTGGGCGACCTAAAACGTTACGCCAAGCAAGTGGACGGCGCCACGCACTATTACTACAAACCGGTCATCGCCCTCCTCAACCATAAACTGATTAAAAGCAGTTGCCCGAATGACATCCCGGAAATCACGAACTACATCAACACGAACAACATCGTGTACGTGGCAGAAAAAAGCCTCCAATTCAGCGACATCACCCGCACCATCTTTTCTTCCTCCACGGAAAGCCTGCCGGACTACCTTCTGAATATCTTGAAAAAAATGATTGCCGCCTTCCGACCGGAAGAACAGGAAGGACTGGCTATCGAGAAAGAATTTCTTTTCACGGTCTTCACCGCCATACAGGGGATACAAAACACGTTCCGGGAAGAAAACATCGTCCCGGAAGACAAATTCTATCTACAGGTCATCAACAAAATCCTGCAAGGAATATCCATTCCTTTCTCCGGCGAACCGCTGGAAGGCATGCAAATCATGGGACTCATGGAAACCCGTATGCTGGATTTCAAAAACTTGATTATCCTCTCCGCCAACGAAGGCGTCCTCCCGAAAAGCGGACACGCCTCGTCCTTTATCCCGTATAACTTGCGTCTGGGATTCGGGCTCCCTACACCGGAACACATGGATGCCCTGTTCGCGTATTATTTCTATCGTTTACTGCAACGGGCAGAACACGTGAAAATCCTTTACACGGATGTTACCAAGGGAATGACCAGCGGGGAAATGAGCCGTTTTCTTTACCAGATGAAATACGAATCGGGCTTACCCATCCGAGAAACCCATTTCCAAAATAATATTTCCGTGCAGGACAATCCTGTTATTTCCATCTCGAAAAACAAGGCCATTCTGGAAAAGCTGCATCGCTACACGCTTCCCGACGAACGAGGAATCTCCCCGTCGGCACTGAACACTTACATGGAATGTCATCTGAAATTCTATTTTAAATATATCGCCGGAATTAAAGAGAAAGAAGAGATAGCCGAGGAACTCGACCAACGGCTGCTGGGTACCATATTCCACCAGAGCACCCAATCCCTCTACCAAACCTTCCCGAATGGCGAAATCACGGAAGAGGGGCTCGACTCCTTGATGCAAAATGACACACTGATAGAGGAACATATTCGCCAGTCCTACCTGCAACTATACGACTCCACGGTATCGCGCATGCTCGAAAGCGGTGCGAACGAACTTGTACTTTCCGTCGTGAAAAAGTACGTGAAAAAAGTCCTTGAATACGATAAAACCCTATGCCCCTTCCGGCTGATTTCCATGGAGAGGAAATACCGGATGTCACTCGAGATTAACACGCTCGAGCACCCGCTTGTCATTCACGTGGAAGGAGATATCGACCGGGTAGACCGGACAGACCGGGGAACACGAGTCATCGACTATAAAACCGGGGCAGACAAGACCGAATTCAAAGACCTCCCTTCTATCTTTGACTCCAACAACAGGCAACGCAACAAAGCAGCTTTCCAAACCCTGTTGTATTGCATGATGTACGAGCACGAGAATCCCGGTACAGACCCTATTTTACCCGGTATATACAGCACCAAACTACTGTTTACCCCGAACTATACCTACTCGCTGAAATGCAACAAGGAACCCATTCACCGTTTCAAACCTTACGAACCGGAATTTCAAGCCCTGCTAACCGAGTTGCTCGAGCAATTATTCTCCCCCGACGTCCCGTTCACCCAAACGGAACTCCCGGAAAAATGCCGCCATTGCTCTTATAACGAGATATGTAAACGAGGATAGCATCGCCCTCCCCACCAATGAGACATTCCTACCGAAGTCCCAACACAATCCTACCCAAGAACTACCCAAATCATCCCCTACATAGCTTGCACCCGTGCTTTTTCCACGACCTTTCTACTATGGAGAATATAGAATATCCACAAATTCATCGCAGCATCAACGAAGCTAGGGTATGATTACGGTATTACTTGGGTAGTTCTTCGGTAGGCTCTCAGTAGGTTTACCCGGGAAAAACTTTACAATCTCTCTTTCGCCATCAAATAAAAAGGAAGCCGGGAGTCGAGATGCTTTTTCACGTGACTCTCCAACTCTTCATCGGAAAGTCCCGCCAACAGGGGACGTGTTGCCCGCTGCTCCCGCAAACGCCCGATAATCACAGGCAAAGACGTATCTAAAAATAACGTGTGTCCCGCCGCATTCATGCGCTCCATGTTATCAAAAAAACACACCGTTCCCCCTCCCGTTGCCAGCACGAAATCATCCCCCCGGGCACAAAACTCTCGCAAGACATCCCGTTCCAACTCGCGAAAATACCCCTCTCCCTTACGAGCAAAAATATCCGGTATACAGCATCCGGCTCTTTCCTCCACGAGGGAGTCCAAATCCCGGAAAGGGATTCCCTTTTCTTCGGCCAATTCCCTCCCGAACGTGGTCTTGCCACTCGCCATATACCCGACAATGAAGAATTTCATAACCGTCAATTACTCGAAGTCCAGCTTCATCTGCGACTCGTCACTCAACATATCGGGATTCGTGATTTCGAAATCGACATCCGTGCCACCTTCTTCCAGCTTCTCCTCTTCCCCGCTATCTAAAGGTTCTATTTCCCGGATCTCCTTCACCTCGTAAGTTGTCAAACGCTTACCTCGTGCCTTATATGACTTTTCCGCAATAAACTCATCCGCAACAATCGCTTCCGCCGGACGATTCTCGTAACGACCGCCAAACACAATCTCGAACCGGGGACGTTTCTCCCCGCTCAAGCATACCAGATAGGAACCTTCACTCTCCCCGATAAACGAGGTAATTCTCACCATATCCTCAAACCGAAAACGCTTCAGGTAATAGTATTGCTGCTCGGCATCAAAGAACACTGCCGACCATACTTTCTCGGAATCAAATTTTTCAAATACAAGATATCCCTCCTCGTAGTGGTTGCTCAAATCATAATCGGAGGTATTATATGTACCGTTTTTATTCGCCACCAGTATCCGGTCATCTCCTTGGAATTCGCCGACATAGCGTCCCCGACCGTCCGTGTTCAAACGCAACACGTCCTCGTCCAGCCATATCTTGCGCCCACCCAAGGTTGAAGCCCCTTTCTGTACCAGCGATATTTTGTGTATATCATTCTTGCTCAACAAATTTCCTTGAGAATCACGTCCCTTGATCGTCAACGTGGCAAAATCATACTCGGAAACCAGTTTCTTCATTCCCGGCTTAGGTTTCAGACATACCTTGATCACTTCCGCCTCCCCATTCGGGTTAGCGCTGAAATACAGTACGCGGGAACCTGCCGCCCCTTTGGTCAGATTATACTGCTTGTCGCGGGTAATCCCCGTCACGCAAAATCGCTTTACGTACGACGGCCCATATTTCCCATCCCGGTAAGCCACGTTATATATCGTGCGCTTGTCGTTCTTCTTGAAAACATTCACGTGCAACACGTCCTTACCCACGAACAGTTTATCCGCCACCTTCGTCACGTAATAGGTACCGTCTTTACGGAAAATAATCACATCGTCAATATCCGAACATTCGCAGATAAACTCGTCTTTCTTCAACGCTGTACCGACAAATCCCTCTTCCCGGTTGATATACAACTTCTCGTTTGCCACTACCACTTTCGTTGCCTCTATATTCTCGAAATTACGAATCTCCGTGAGGCGCTCCCGTCCCTTGCCGTATTTCGCCTTGATTCGCTTGTAATACTCGATCGAGTAAGGAATAATATGCTCTATATCGTGTTTCACCCGGGCAATCTCATCTTCCAATCCCTTGATATAATTCTCAGCCTGCTCGGAATTGAATTTCAAGATACGCTTCATCTTGATTTCCAGCAACTGCTTGATATCATCATCCGTCACGGGACGAATCAAATGCACGATAAACGGTTCCAAACGCTTGCGTACATGCACGACAACTTCCTCTACCGATCCGCTCTCCTCGAATTCCTTGTCTTTATATATTCGCTCCTCGATAAAAATCTTCTCCAAGGAAGAATATTGCCAATCGGTTTCCAACTCTCCCAACTTGATCTTCAACTCCAACAACAACAGGGCAACCGTATCGTCCACCGATTTCCGTAAAATGTCGGACACGGGCATAAAGACAGGCTTGTCGTTCTCTATCACGCACGAGTTCGGTGATATGGAAAGCTCGCAATCCGTGCAGGCGTACAAAGCATCTATCGTCTTGTCCGACGACACGCCCGCCGCCAGATGTACCAGAATCTCCACGTTTGCCGCCGTGTTATCGTCAATCTTCTTGATTTTGATTTTTCCCTTCTCGTTCGCCTTCAGTATTGAATCAATCAATGCCGTGGTTGTACGCCCGAAAGGGATCTCTGTAATACGCAATAACTTATTTCCCGCGTCTTTCTCGATACGGGCACGAATCTTCACGCTTCCACCCCGCAGACCGTCATTATACTTCGACACGTCAACCATACCTCCCGTCGGGAAATCCGGGTACAACACGAACTCCTCCCCGCGCAGGTAAGCCACGCAAGCATCTATCAACTCGTTGAAATTATGCGGCAAAATCTTGGAGGCCAACCCCACGGCGATACCTTCCACTCCCTGCGCCAACAGCAACGGGAACTTGATCGGCAACGTGACCGGTTCTCTCTTGCGACCGTCATACGACAATTTCCAATTCGTGGTCTTCGGGTTAAAAGCCACTTCCAACGCGAATTTCGACAAACGAGCCTCGATATAACGTCCCGCGGCGGCATCGTCCCCGGTGAGAATATTTCCCCAGTTTCCCTGACAGTCCACCAACAGATTCTTCTGTCCCAACTGCACCAAAGCATCCTTGATAGAAGCATCCCCGTGCGGGTGATACGACATCGTGCTCCCCACGATATTCGCCACCTTATTATAACGCCCGTCGTCCATCTCCCGCATGGCATGCAATATACGACGCTGCACGGGCTTCAACCCGTCGTTCACGTAAGGCACGGCACGTTCCAGAATCACGTAGGAAGCATAATCCAGAAACCACCTCTCGAACATGCCAGACAAATGCTTTATCGACCGCACCCGCCCGTTCTCCTCGTGATGTTCCGGTTCTTGAGGCACCACATCCTCTACTTCCTCGTTATTTATCTCTTCGCTCATACAAATTGAAAATTGAAAATTGAAAATGAATCACATCATCCCAATTCCTAAATCTAAAATTTAAAATCTAAAATTATTAAATTTCATCCTTCTCCACGTACAAGTTATCAATAATAAAATCTTGTCGTTCATTCGTGTTTTTACCCATGTAATAAGACAAAATCGTCCCTATCGGGTCTTGCTTGGTCATGCGTACCGGTTCCAAACGAATATCTTTCCCGATAAACCCGCCGAACTCGTCCGGTGAAATCTCTCCCAAACCTTTAAAGCGCGTGATCTCCGGCTTCGGTCCCAGCTGTTTGATCGCTTTCTCCCGCTCTGCGTCCGAGTAACAATAACGAGTCTCTTTTTTGTTACGCACCCGAAATAATGGGGTCTGCAAAATATAAAGATGCCCGGAACGCACCACGTCCGGAAAAAACTGTAAAAAGAACGTCAACAACAGCAACCGGATATGCATACCGTCCACATCGGCATCCGTCGCGACAATGATATTATTATATCGTAACTCCTCTATTCCATTCTCGATATTCAAAGCCGCCTGCAAAAGATTGAACTCCTCGTTCTCGTACACGATTTTTTTAGTCAAACCAAACGAGTTTAACGGCTTCCCGCGCAAACTGAACACGGCTTGCGTGTTCACGTCCCGCGACTTCGTGATCGACCCGCTCGCGGAATCTCCCTCGGTGATAAATATCGACGATTCCGTCTTCCGCTCGTGGTTCGAATTAAAATGTACCCGACAATCCCTCAATTTCCGGTTGTGCAGGCTCACCTGTTTTGCCCGCTCCCGCGCAATCTTCTGTATACCGGACATCGCCTTGCGCTCCTTCTCGGTTTCCACGATCTTGCGCAGCAACAACTCCGCCGTATCCGGATTCCGATGCAAGTAGTTATCCAACTCCTTTGTCACGAAATCCATAATAAAATTACGTACAGAGGGTCCTTCCGGGGCAATATCTTTTGACCCCAGTTTAGTTTTCGTCTGTGACTCAAACATCGGTTCCTGTACCTTTATACTGATTGCCGCAATAATCGACGTGCGAATATCGGCTAAATCAAAATCTTTCTTGTAAAAATCACGAATGGTCTTCACCACGGCTTCCCGGAACGCGATCAGATGCGTACCGCCCTGCGTCGTGTGCTGACCGTTCACGAAAGAATAATATTCCTCCCCATACTGCCGCCCGTGCGTCATTGCCATCTCGATATCCGTCCCTTTCAAGTGAATAATGGGGTAAATCCCCTCACCACTCATGTTCTCGGACAACAAATCATAAAGTCCCCGTTTCGAATGAAACTTCTGACCGTTAAAAACAATCGTGAGCCCGGAATTCAAGAACACGTAATTCTTGAACATCGATTCCAGATAATCCGAAATGAAGTGATAATTCCCGAATAACTCCTTATCGGCAATAAAAGTCACCAACGTACCGTTCGGCTCATTCGTCGGTTCAATCTCCCGTTCCTCCACGATCAGCGCCTTGCTATAACACACTCGCTTCGTTTCCCCGTCCCGGAATGATTGTATAATAAAACTCTCGGAAAGCGCATTCACCGCTTTTATCCCGACACCATTCAACCCCACGGATTTCTTGAAAGCCTCGGAATCATACTTCGCCCCCGTGTTCATCTTCGACGACACGTCAATCAGCTTGCCGAGAGGTATCCCGCGCCCGAAGTCCCGTACCGAAACCGTACGTTCCTCCACCGTGATAATAATCTCGCTTCCCGCACCCATCGCGAACTCGTCGATACTATTATCCACTACCTCTTTAACCAGTATATATATTCCGTCGTCCATCGCTGCACCATCGCCCAACTTCCCTATATACATACCGGGACGCAAACGTATATGCTCCCTCCAGTCCAGCGTACGAATAGAATCTTCCGAATAATTCTCTACCATATGTCCTCCATGTTTTGCACAAAAATAATCAAAACTCCGCAATTTAAAATCTAAAATTTAAAATTTAAAATCATAAATCGTAAATCTAAAACAGATACGTGATTTCCTTAAACCCGTAAACCCGTTCCATCCCCCCCGTATCCTTCAAAACAAGCTGCCCGTATTCGTTTATCCCCGTGACAGACGCCTTGAATCTTCCGTTCTCGTCCTCCCAATCGAACACCCCCGAACGCCGATACATCACTTGCAGGAAATCCCGTTCCAAAGCCGCATAATCATACACCTGTCCGTACCGCTTCCCGATACACTCCAACAGCTCCTCCAACGCCCGTTCCACTGGAATCTCCTTACCAATAAGTTGAAATAAAGACACCGGATTCGGTGCATCCGACAGGAAGCCGGACTGGTTAATATTCACCCCGATTCCACACAACGAGCCCCCCACGTACGGTCCCATGATAACGTGTTCTATCAAAATACCCGATATTTTCTTATCCCCCACGTAAATATCATTCGGCCATTTCACGGTACATCCTTCCGTGTACCGGGAAATAAAATCGCAAGCCCCCAAGGCAATCACCATCGAAACGGCAAACTGCTCCACCGCCGACAACTCCTCCGGTCGCAATACCACTGTCATCGAAATATTTTTCCCCGGTTCACTCTCCCAATGGTTCCCGACTTGCCCCCGTCCCCGCATCTGCCTGTGTGTCACCACCACCATTTTATCCTCCAACACATTCCATCCCAACTTCTCCGCCTGATTATTCGTCGAATCCAACTCCTCGTACTCCAATACCCGAAATCCACTTACTTGATATTCACGCATAATTTCACTTTACATTTAAATATAACAATCACCACTTCTGCCTTTCAAGCCAGATTTTAAGAATCGGATCTGCTATAAAATATCCCTCCTGACGAAACTCAACTAATTCTTTTTCTACCATCGACTTACGCAATCTACTTATATTTGAACTCGATCCTAGATTGTATTCCGAAAGAACGGTAGCTATTCCGAACTCCTTATGAATCCCAGCCAAAATAGCCCGAAGGAAATTCATTTGATAAGTCGTCAACAATTCGGTTTGTTGCGTGAAAAGAGGCGTATTCTCGTCCAACAACTCGTTCAAAGCCCGAGCTACCCCTTCCCGTGTTGCCACTTTTTCCGTCTCCAAAAGAGTAAGCCAAGCCAGCTGTTGCACATAGGACGAATGATTTTCTACAATTCGACAAATCTCAGCAGCCAACTCTTCTGATATCACCCTATCAACTTTTTTGAATTGTTTACATATATAAGGAACCCAAACCTCTGTCGGAATCAATTTTAGATTAATTATATCCCCGAACTTGTAAAAAGGCAAACTCCTCTTCTGGAACAATTCATCCATCAAATGTTTTCTACTTCCCAAAAGACAATAAGACACCCTCGAATTATGCTGCCACGCCGAACGCATTTTCTTCTGAACAATCACAGAATCGGGAAACTCTCCGATCTGTTGAAACTCATCGATACAAATCACAATCTGTATACCCTTTTTTTGAGCAATGCGCTCCGGCAACTGCAAAACTTCCTCTGCCGAATGTGTTTTTGACGTAATACCTAAAGAAACAGAATAATCCGAATCCGGTCCCACGCTAAACGCGAATTTCGGTGTTAATCTTGAAATAAACTCGTAAGCAATATCTTTCCACTCGTCAAAACGAAATGAAGTCTGTTTCAAAACAGCCTCGGCAAACATATTATAAAAGTCATATTCGCTCCGGCAAGGAAATATATCAACATAAATCACGCGCAATTTATCCGATTCCACTATCGCTTTCACTTTCTTTATCAAAGATGTTTTTCCCCAACGCCTCGGGGAAGAGAGGATCGTGTTTATCCCATTCTTAAAATTAGAGGAAAGACAGTGTATCTCTTTTTCTCGTCCGATGAAATTCTCCCCGCTTACCGCAACTCCAAATATGAATTCTTTTGCCATAATTACTCTATTAATAGCTATATTTACAACAAAGATAGAATTTTTCCTGAACTTACACAAGTTTGTGTAACACAAACTTGTGTAAGTTCATTTTTCGTTTGAAATCACATATACTCCCGGCTAAATTATCCCGAACGAGAAAGCAATATCCTTGGGAAAACCAATGGTATTCCCAAGGATACACTACCCTTCTGCCGTAGCCCTGCCAAAGCTTCTACAGAGCACAAATATGCCGGGATAGGGTTGCTATATTTGAGCAACGAAGAGGCTATGAAAGAGAGAGATTACAATCCTAGTAACAGGATAGGAATACGGATGATTTAAGATATGAATCTACACGGGTAACTCAACAAATTTCTTGTCCGGACTTCTCCGCATTTCATTCAGACGTTTCGCTATTTTCTTCCAATTGAAACAAGCCTTCCCTGTCATTTTTATTGGCTCTTCAAAGTTAATATCCTCAAAATACGTCAAGGCTTTAATGGGAATAAGTAAATTCATTTTATATTTTCTCTCGTAAGCATTTAACATCTCGTTCAAAGATAAACACTTACACGATGCCCCAATTGTAAAGCCAAAGAGGTTCCACCGACTAATACAAAATCTTTTAAAGCCGCATCTCTCATCAGACACTTTAGCAACTCAAATGTTGAGGACGTAACCGTTTCCGTGAATAACATTTTAACTCTTCTTTTTTTATATCAAAAACAGCACAGACAAATGACATATCTTTAGCGTTCATCACGGGTATCTCCTTGATACTTTCTCGAACCCCCTCTTCCCCATACATGTTCAACATGGCGTAGAAATCATCCACACGACCTCGCTCCACTACTCTCTGTACGACGATATTCTTCATCGTCTGCCAATCAAAACGAGATAAATCGTACTCCCATAAAAGACTTTCTCGAATTTTCGCTTCTCTATGTTGTTTATATTTATCGAAAAACATATACCATTATGATTTATGCAAATATACGCATTTTTTGTCAGATATCCTACATTACAGACTATAAACAACAATGCCCCGGGCTTTCCCGAGGCATACTTACAATCACTAGCCATAAGCAAAAAAGTCTCTGTCGTATTCAGCAACTCTCTATTTAAATAAATACCCCTTACGACTCAATCTTATCATAAGTCCGATGTTATTCTTTAATAAACTACCGAAATCACCATAAACACCTGTTTCTATTGTGAATGGCATTTTTTTGAATGGCAAAGAAACCTCCAATGCTCCAGAGAATTGCAGTGGCTTATTAATTAATGGAATATCATAAATACCATAATTTTTTGAATATGTCAATAAAAACTTATATGGTGTCGTTCTGAATGCAACACCTCTGATACCCAAGTGATGCGCTATAATACGATTATTAACAATAATCAAAACATGATTAAAAAATCCGGGTGTCATGAGTGGACAACCTATTGTTCTCCCATAAGAAGTCCAACCATTTCGATATTCTCCATGATTAAAATAATCATCTCGTCCACCTAAAATTTTCCGCCCATAAAAAGGACCATTCGGATCTTGTTTCTCCATTTCTTTCGGTGTTGCAGGCCGATCATGTAAAGCTCCAGATTGGTATTTCGTATAATAAAATTCATAGATTACATCCGAAACCCAGTTCTCCTTGTTTTTTGCTCCATAATAAAAACAATATGTTCCATCTGGGAAAGAACGAAAGTCTGTTCCAGACCCGTCTTCAAAAGGAATATCATGATAAAAAGACAATATGAAATTATCTGTTTTATAATTAATTCGCAAATGCTCTTTCCCTAAATGATTCCCTAAAGCATTGAGAGAATCACTCCTTGTGGCTCCAACACCACCCGATTCAGCACATACAATACGAGTATAATCTTTAAAAGAAGAAGGTTGTTTTCCTCCAATAGGCGTTGTCCCTGCCCATTGTGCCCAATGTTCCAAACCGACAATGATCTCCCACTTCGCATGGGGAGTGATTTTCACATATAATGATTTATTATGTAACCGGACATCCTTAGCGTAACTATCGTCAATCATTAAATAATCTCCCCAATTAAATTTAAAAGATAAATAGCCTTTTGTAAAGGGTACATTAATGTAATTACTCCTCAAATTATATCCGGGAAATGTCCTCGAATTACCGGACCGTACAAAATCTCCATTAGTAGAAGACACCCCATTATACTTTTCTTCCGGATGAATCATCCCCAGATCCAATCGCAAATTACGCCATTTTCCACTAACAAACAACTGATCCAACATAATCTTATTCTTTGTTCCTGAAAAAGCTCCTGCGGCAGAAATACCATACGCAAACTGGAAAGCATGTTTTGTCATAAAATCAGAAAATACTTCCATTTTCAAAAGTCCTCCTCTACTGTCCGGAACCAATCCATGGTTATTGCTAACAGCCCAAAAAGGTAATGTTTGCTGAGTTGCAATAAATCCTGACAAGGAAACATTGTACTCAAGATCCCGTTTCTGTCCTTGCGCAGACAAAACGAGTAGAAACATAATTAGAAATAATACGTTTTTCATGAATCAAAATATCAACACCTCATCTCTTCTTCACAATACACCCTATCGTTAAAAAAATAATTTTAAAATACTCTTTAATAGACTGACGATCTATATACTTCATATTATAACGTATCTTGTTTGGAAGAATTTGCTTAACGTATATCTCATCCGGATTCAAAGCCTCTCCTAGGATTTTATTTTCATCAACATATTCTATCGAAGCATAATCAGTTATCCCCGGAACAACAGATAACACTTTACGTTGTTCTTCTGAATACATATCAACATATTTACGGACTTCCGGTCGAGGACCGACCAAACTCATCTCCCCTTTTAACACGTTGATCAACTGAGGAAGTTCATCTAATTTATATTTCCGCAAATAATAACCGACCCGAGTAACTCGACTATCTTTTGCACCCACGGTTATCAATCCTTTTTTTTCAGAATCAACCTTCATTGTCCTGAATTTAATTAATTTAAAATCCACTCCATGTAGACCAACGCGAGTCTGACAATAAAAAACACCTCCTTTACTATCTAATAATATTAAGATACTGATTACCAAAATGAAAGGAAGAAAAAAAAGAAAACCTAAAAAAGAAAGAAAGAAATCTGAAAAACGTATCATATTCAATCACGCACAATATTACTATGACAATTCTGTCAATCTGCTATTTTTAAAACCATTTCAACAGACTCTACAACCGCCTTGATAACTATATCTACTAAATCTGCTGATAATCCATACCACACGGGTAAAGAAATCTCTCGACTATAATTATCATACGCTACCGGATAATTTTCTATTCGATATCCTTTATTTTTGAACGCACTCAACAGAGGTAACGGTTGAAAATGTACGTTCACGGAAACATCCTTATCAAAAATTCGTTGGATAATATCATCACGTTGTTGCTCGGTAATACCCTTTATTCTTAAACAATACACATGATAAGAACTCTTGCGATCGCTTGCCTCATAAAGTGGCAACTCAGCCCAAGCATATCGAGAAAAAGCTTTCGTATATTGTTCATATATACATTTCCTATAATGTAATGTATCTTCCTCGTAACGCTCTAATTCCACTAAACCAATTGATGCCATAATATCCGTCATATTCCCCTTAAAGCCAGAAACCAGCACGTCATAACGCCAAGCCCCTTTCTTTGTTTTTGCCAATGCATCCTTATTCTGACCATGTAAAGTATATGTACACAAGTAGCGATATACCTCATCATTATCAAAAGGTGTTGGCAAATTCAACATTATCGCACCACCTTCTGCTGTCGTCAAATTTTTCACCGCATGAAAAGAGAACACAGAAATATCCGCCAAAGCACCAGCTTTCATCCCCTTATATTCTGCACCTATAGAATGAGCTGAATCGGATAACACGAGAATCCGTCCCAATCTTTTTTGTTCATCTGTCCTAGGATGAAATAACCTTTGCACTTTGTCTGATCGCACCAGCTCGAACAACTCATCATACACACAAGGCATTCCCCCCAAATCCACAGGCATAATCACTTTCGTTCGATCTGTTATTGCACCCCGTACCTTCTCCAAACAAATATTAAAATCATCTACATTCACATCAACCATCACAGGCGTTGCCCCACAATGTACAATTACATTAGCCGTAGCACAATACGTGTACACGGGCACGATCACCTCATCCCCCTCTTGCACACCAAACCAACGTAAAACAACTTCCAACCCGACCGTATTCGAATTCACCGCCAAGGTTGCCTTGTTCCCGCAATAAGCCGTCAAACGTCGCTCAAATTCTTTCGTTTTTGGCCCTGTTGTAATCCAACCGGATTTCAACGTATCAACAACTTCATCTATGATCTTTTGATCAATCCGTGGGGGAGAAAATGGTATCATCATACATTACAAAATTAAAAGAGTATTATATCATACTCCATCTGTTTACAAAATATCATCATTAACATGATAAAAAAAACATTCATTATCTATAAGATATCAATTGAAGAATCGCTTAATCATCTTGTACATTTCACGATGAGGATAAGCTACAAATTGATAGTAAATATCAAATCCATTTTTTTTATAAAAATGAATCACAGCATCATTATTCTGCACGTCTGTCGTTAAGACAACCTCTCTCACTTGGTTTAGCAATAAATTATCCTCAAAACTATGTAATAAACAACTCCCAACCCCTTTTGAAGCAACACTTGGTAATACTGCAATAGACAACAATTCTGCTTGTTGACCATCATCAGGGATCGATAGTAACTTTGATTTTTTTTCCAAATTATTTATTAATCGAAGAACGGACTTCGGCCTCGTTAAAACAAGGATGCAAAAACATCCAAAAAAATTAATAAAATTCTTTCTCAACAAATCTTTATGAAATCCTTTCGAAATAACAGACCCAACACAAAAACCCACCAAACGCTCTTGATCATAGCTACCAATGCAAACAGCTCTCGGATGACGAATAACAGCTTTATAATAAGTTTGCAGAAAAAATGAACCCAAAGAAGACAAAAAAAAATCTTGGAAAGCAACCAAGTGTACTCTTGCAATCTCTTTTACATCTTTAACTTCTAATACACGATACCTCAACACGACCTAATATATTTAAATATTTTCAATATCAAACTTTGCTTATTTACATTATTACAATTAAAAAAACATGTACCTACAATATTAAAAAGAGAGTTTTACTAACTTTTCATTCCAATATAAACCATTAGCCCTGCCATTCTTTTATCAATTGTTCTGATGCCCTCTTACAAATCAGCAATCGTCCATCTTCTTCAACAACAATAAAATCATCCAATCCTTGAATAATCACTTTTTCACGACTAGAAATACGAATCATGCTTCCCGAACAATCCACCACTTTTATATTATTACCTACAGAAGCATTCCCATCCATATCTTTCTCCAAATAATGATATAAAGCCCCCCATGTACCTAAATCACTCCAACCTATATCTGTCGGGTAAACAAATACATTTTCAGACTTTTCCATGATCGCAAAATCAATAGAGATATTTTGACACAATGGAAACTCGTGATCTATCACCTCTTGTTCCATATCAGTATAAAATGATTCCGAGATGCGATCAAACTGTAAAGCTTGATCGGGTAAGAAAAGCTTAAATTCAGAAATAATTGTATTCACATTCCAAATAAATATACCGGAATTCCAATAATAATCACCTGATTTTAAATACTCCTTAGCTACATCCAAACAAGGCTTTTCTGTAAATTTCTTCACTTTCTTAATACAGTTACGAAACTTTCCATCAATAAATTCATCTCCTTTAATATAACCGTAACCGGTTTCTGGCTTGTTTGGGGGTATTCCAAGAGTCAAAATGGAATTTGAATCTTGTATAAATTCTAAACCATTTAAAATTACATCCTGAAACAAATCTTTATTCCAAATTATATGATCTGCCGGAGAAAAAACAATATTTGCCTTGGGGTTTTTACATCTAATCTTCCAAGCAACATAAGCGATGCACGGGGCTGTATTTCTCATACAAGGTTCTAATAATATCTGCTCGGGCTCAATAACACCATTTAGCTGTTCAACAACAATCTCTTTGTATTTATTAGATGTTACAATCCAAATATTCTTTTCTAAAATAACACCGAAAAACCGCTCTACAGTCATCTGTAACAAACTTTTCCCTATACCTAAAACATCTATAAATTGTTTAGGTTTTTCAGAAGTACTCATTGGCCAAAAACGACTTCCGATCCCTCCTGCCATAATTACCAAATGGTTATTATCACTTTGCATTAAAGACATATTTGAAATATTTATTAGAACCACACCTGCTTTCATCATCTATATTACAATTAAACACATACTTACCAATAACATCCACCTTCAACGAGATGCAATTGCTTGGGTCTATCTTCTTGATCGGGAGAAACAAAATACGGATTAATGTATTTTCTTGTCATTTCCATCTCTTCATAACGTTTTCCTTTTATCCCGAATAAAAATTGGGTTATTCCACCCATTCCAATTGCTTTTTTACCTAAAGATTTAACGTAAGCAGCCAAAGGAAAAGCATATGCACCACATCCTATTATTGCAATATCAAAGTGTACTTTGTCAATTTCGGATTTCATATATTCAAGAGCTTGGAACCAATCTTCATATTCCACTTTATTGCGTGCAATTGATTGCACAGCTTTTATTGTCTGCAATGATTTAAATTTCGGTAAAACAAGAGGGTTATCAAACAATTTTTCACGATGATCTCTATATTGCCTCTCTATGGTTTGTGCAAAAGGATGGATTACAAGAATATTTTTACCTACTAATGCTTGAGTCCAAGGATTTTCTTTACAATAAAAATCATCTAAAGTTTCTTTACTTATAATTTTCTTGTTCTTAAATTCATTTCTAAAAAAAATTTCCTCAAAACGCCATGAAACTAGTATATCCAATTCTTTCATGGCAGACGTATATACATCATAAAATCTTTTCAGATTTTTATTCGTAACAGGGAAAAAACCAGCATTATCCCTCATATGAGTACAAGTTCGTGATTTAAATAAGATCAATAACGGATTTAATTTTTCATAACATAATGCTTGAAACTCTACAGAGCCTATTCTTGAAATCATACACGGCTTATTTGAATTTAAAACATTCATTATTAAAGAGGTTGCATCTTTTTCATTTAGTGGAGCCGGAGTCCCTATTTTATAAATACTATTAAAAAAACTCCAAATTAATTTATGTGCCATATATACAATTTTAGTTCAAATGAAAAACCATTCTTTATTTAAAAAGTTGAATCAGTTCATTCGCAATAATTCTTGAATTAAACTCCTTCTTTACTTTTCCCAGTGCTCTTTCCCTCTGCCTTCTTCTATATTCATGATCTCCCATATATCTAATTATTTCTTCAGCCGTCATTATCGGGTTCCCTTGCTCAATTAAAGTTCCACTTTCGGAATCAACCAATTCTTTTGTACCACCACAATCTGATGCAATAACAGGAATC
Organism: Butyricimonas muris; assembly: GCF_046365375.1. Classification (NCBI taxonomy): domain Bacteria; kingdom Pseudomonadati; phylum Bacteroidota; class Bacteroidia; order Bacteroidales; family Odoribacteraceae; genus Butyricimonas; species Butyricimonas muris. Next base: position 174,306 of record NZ_JBKEIT010000005.1, read on the forward strand.
CCATTCGCCATAGCCTCCATAATAGACACAGGAATCCCTTCGTATACACCATCCCGACAAATCGAATTTTGAACGTATAGATCAATATCTCCATTTTGATAACTCGAAATAATCGAAGCATTATCGATGCTACCTGCAAAAACTGCATACTTCTCTATATTCAACCTGATTGACATCTCCATTAAACTTTCCTTTAACGGACCATCTCCATAAAAAAACCATTGAAAATGATCCTTTCCTCGATCAATTAGCTCCTTTATTGCTTGTAAAGAAATATCTATTCCTTTCCAAGAGTTTAACCCTCCAACCGTACAAATTCTAAAAATCCCCCGGTTACATTCTATCTGTTTATTACCCAAAGTTTCACAATCCACACCAATATGTACAACCTTCAATTTATCTGAAAAACGATAACTAGTAAAACAATCAAGAGTGTTTTGCACCTCAGTAGAAATAGCCCGAACAAATTTAACAGATGCCAATTGCGTTGAAATCGACTTGTATTTATCATCTATCTTCCACGAACTATGAAAAGTAATACTCCAAGGAACATGAAGCTCTGTAGACAAAATATAAGCAACAACAGACACCGAGGTCGATGAAAATGCATGAATATGGGATATCTCCTTACCTCTTAATCGCCTTGCAACAAAATATGATTTTGGGGTAACGACCAAGGCTTTAACCAACCAAGTAAATGAATCCGCATAACCCACAATCCATTTAAGAGTTTTAAAAACTGATACAGGAGTAGAAAAACATCTACCTAAAAAATAGCATATTGCTTTCGGGTCCAATAAAGAGACAGCTAAAATATCATTTAATATCTTGTGAGCATCCCGATATACAATTTGCTTTCCTTTTAAACTACGAGGTACAACTACCACTTCCACTCCAGCTTCCTTTAACGATATAATTTCTCTTATACCCCACACTTCTCCCTTGCCATAGGGACAAGCGGAAGTAACATATATTACCTTATTTTGCATATTTCTTTACTTTCAAAAAAAACTTAGAATTAGTCGCTAACACCAATAAAAAAATGGCAGGAATTAAAAACATCCACGAAGATTGGATAAATGCACATGACTGTCCTCTAGTAGCACCAATGATCAGTGAAGCAACAAAACTGAGCATGATCCTATTAAAAAATAGATTATTCGAATTATAAAAAAAAGACCATAATAATATTCCAAGATTCAGAATAAAAGCATTATATATAAAACCCAACATTCCCCATGCGTTATATCCTTCAACAAATAAATGGTAAGCCCAACCCACCCCCCTCTCCTGAGTACCATTCACTATAGCAACAATTTTTTCCGTTAGATAAGGATAATTCATTTTAACCAAGGAATTCGCAAAATTAGACTTCATTGTTTCCCAAAAATCAACATACTCATATCTCATCGAAACAAATAAGGTGTGAGAAGGGGCGTAATAATCTTGCATTAATATTTTCTCATAAAAGCTTTGATCATTTTCTTGTTCTCCGGATTTAACAAGAGAAGTTATACTGACTGTTTCTTGTGCACGAATATTTAATAAAGCACTCAAAGCAATAACAAGACAAACACTTAATCCCAAAAACCGTAAAATTTTCTTTTTACGATACTTTAAAGAATAAAAAAACGGAAACAACTCAAAAAACAAAATAGACATAAAGAAAGATACAATTGCACTTCTAACACCGGCTGCAAATGTAACTTGTAGAAAAAATATAAAATCTACGATAAATAGCAATTTAAAAACCAAACTCGTTTTGCTCTTACTTCGAAGTAATGCATATAAAATAAATGTACAGATAGTATGTATTCTAAAGCCTATTACAAACCAAACATTTCCCATTGGAGAAGCACCTCCCCATCCAAACAAACTCCTATTCTGTACAAAATAGACATACAAAATAATTAATAATAATACATTTATACTTAAAAAACTTGCATTTCGATGACATCCTTCCCGAATAACATACGATATTGAAGATAACTTTTTAGGAAGTAAAAAACAATAGACAAAATAAGTACCAACAAAAGATAAAAATATAAATAACCAATACTTATAAAAAAGTTCAATTCCAAAATAAGCTCGCATCAACATCGACAATTCAGGAAAATAAACATACCCTATTTGCGCAAAAATGCTATATAAATAGAGAAAAAAGAAAAAAAATGCTTGTACATCATCTCCCTTTCTAAACATTTTTACAATACAATAGAAGACAAATACCGACAATAGAACGATCAAATAAATAGGCGGAATCATGCAGCAATAATTATTTCGATTTTCTCCTCCATAAAGAACGACAACTATTCTCTATTAATTTTCCTTCATCCAATTCGAATATATATCTTGAAAGAAAATAAACAATAGTAACATACCCTATCCCGGCAAACGATAATAAAGCAAACAACTGTGATTTACTACCCGTTCCCGTAAAAAAACAACATAAAACGCTATATATGAACCCTATTGAAATACAAGACACGAGTATATATTTCATTAAATCAAAATAAAATCTTTTTCCCAAGAAATGAAATTTGATGTCGGATAAAAAATAAATGACTGCTATAAAAAAAATTACAAATGAAACCGCATAAGCAATACCTAATCCAACTAAAGAAAAGTACTCCCGTAACAACAATGCCAGAGAAATAAATAAAACGACAATCCCCCCCCCAATAATTGCGGTTTTCCCATATTCTTTCTTGGCATAAAGGACATTTCGAAGTAAATTTAAGCCAGAAACACAAACTGCCATCACAATAAAAAACGGGAACACTCTGGACATGAATTCAACAGACTCTTTGCCGAACTCCCCCCGTTGCAAAAGAAGTGTTAATAACGGGACTCTCAAAACGATCAAAAACACAGCAATAACAACAGATATATATAAAACCATTTTGAGAGATCCTTCGATTTTCTTTAGAATATCTCTTTTCGCCTCTATGTTTTCACTAATCAATTCAGAAGATACATCAGGAAAAGAAACAACAGCAATTCCCATACTAGTTGCGATGGAAAAAAAACCGGCAAAACTTGCTGAATATCCTAAATATGCAATACTTCCCGCCGCTAAATCTGCAGCGAACGAATAACACAAAGGACCTATAATGGTAAATGGCAACAAAGAAACTAAGACCAAGAATGCTCTAATCAATAAAGGCTTATATTTCTTTACCTCCCTATTTATCACCCACGTCGAAAGAGATATCCATTTAGTTTGCGAAGCAAATAATAACCATTGAAAAAATAAAGCTAACATATACCCTATAGCTATACTTTTTACTCCCGCAATCTGATGAAATAAAACAACCGACAAAATCATAAAAGATTGCGGTAAAACAGCCGTGAACGCAACTAGATAAAACCTTCTTTGAAAATTCAGTATGGCCGCCATATAACTTGAATTAAGCGAACAAAAAGCCCCTCCCCATAATAAACAACAGATAGTCTTTGCATAAGAATTTAATTCCATAGGCAAGTTCGGTATTATTGATTGGATACTTATCAAAGACGAGCTACAACCTAAAACAGAAAATACAACCGAGAAAAACAGTACGAATCTACCTATATCTCTTATATTAAGCATCAATTCATCTGCTCCACGAACAGATGAGAAATAAGGCAAAAAAACAGAAGTGAATATTACCGGTGCAATCCCAATAATTACAGATGGTATGGCAAGCAATAAAAAATAAATATCCATATCAATCCCTGCCCCGAAATAACTGGCATAACTTATTTGTGCCACAAATCCGAGTATACTGCTTAATAATAAAAAAAAAGTAACAACAATAGCTTGTCTTAACATTTAGAAACGATCTTAGATATCCCCGAAAAATGATAAAATTTATTAATCTGAAAAAAAAGAGCCACATAGATATCCATCTTCAGAACCTCCCCCCAAGTAAAAACACCGATAGATTTATCATTAACTTCATATCCGGCTTTCATCAACTTCAATTTTGTTTTAGGGAGCCATTTTCCTTTCACGATACCATGTTCGTACTTTACAATTGTTTTTCTCCCATTGATGGAGTAAAAATCATATCTGGAATTTCTATCATTACCTTCTTTCTCAAACTGCCATGCATTTTCTCCGGGACGCAATAACGAGAGTAATACTTCTCGTTTTATCAAATTCATGAACAATGCATTTCTGTATCTTGTTGTTTGATGTAATTTAATAATACTATCGTTGTAACAAATCCCTTTATCAAATGGGTTTTTCCGTAAAGTAAGTGATACTAAATCCTGTTCGATGGCTATTCTAAATAAATTTTCAAAGGCCGTAACATCCAAATAGGTCAAAAACGAATCATCATATATAAAAAACACTCTTTTTTCTGATAACTTTTCCAAGCCCCGGATCAAAGAATCAGACCATGAAATATCTTCACCGACAAGCAAGTCCGAAACTCGAGGGTCTTCGGACGGTTGTTTGTTATTCAGTAAATAAATCTTATATGGACAATTCTGCCATACATTCATGAAATAATCAACACAGGGTTTCCATGTAACTTTATATTTATCACAAGACAATATAACAATAGCTATTTCATTCATAAATCCCATTATCTTGAATAAAACGATTTTATCGTTTTGGCTACTTTTTCGATCTGTTCATCCGCTAATTGAGCTGCAGAAGGAAGCCAAAGCCCTTTCTTTCCTACCAAATTTGCCACGGGATATTCTCCTTGAGTTTGATAAGCCAATTGTTTATTAACCGGAGGATACATTGTCCTAGTGCCGATATTATTCTCCTTCAAAAATTGAACCAAACGATCTCTATCCTCTGCAAGAACATCAATAAACCAAGGCGTTGTATATTCTAGGTCCTGTTCAAAAAAAGAAACCTGCTCCACATCCGCCAATAAGGTTTTATATTGTTTAAAAATTTCTTTTTTCCTTTCTACTCTCCATGGCAATTTTTTCATTTGCTCATTTCCAATAACAGCCTGCAACTCGGTAAATTTGAAATTATATCCAATAGAGTCATGCACATCATTTCCCCCTCCGCTTCGTCCAAAATCTTTTAATCTTTTAATACGATAAGCCATCTCATCATTATTCGTAATAATCGCACCTCCTTGTCCGGTAGAAATTATTTTAGGTGCAGAAAACGAAAAACTCCCTGCTAAAGCCACTGTTCCTTGATGCCTGCCGTCTGGATAACGAGAACCCAGAGATTGTGCGGCATCTTCCAAGAATACTAGATTATGCTTTTCACATAATAATTTAAACGCCTCTATTCCTTGTTGAGGATATCTACCATTCGCATTTACAAAAAGAATCGCTTTTGTTCTTGATGTGATGGCTTTTTCCGCACATCGAATATCCATACATAGAGTTTCCGGTTCTACATCAACAAAAATAGGAATTGCACCAAACATTTTTACAGAATTCGGAGTAGCAATCATCGTGTAGTTGGGAACAATCACTTCATCCCCGGCTTGAATTCCCGCGGCTAAAGCCATTAATGTTAAACTAACAGTTCCATTATTTACGACAAAACAATACTTTGCACCCGTATAGTCAGCAATTCTTTTTTCAAACTCAGCCGTTCTTTTAAATTCCGTGATCCATCCGCCTTCTTTCATATACAAGTCTAAGGCTTCTCTTTCTTCCATCCCGAACCATGGCTCCATCTGAGGGATAAACACACTTGTTTCCATATTATTGTTCTTCCTTAAATTTTTTATATGCTTGTTCTAATTCCAGAATCTGTGTTTTATTCCTTTGACGTAATAATTTCGCAGGCACGCCACCATACAACCCGTATTCCTCCAGACTTTTGTTAACTAACGACAATGCTCCGACACAAGCACCTTCTGCCAATATAACATTAGGCAGAACTACCGCATTACATGCTATAATACAATGTTTATTCAATATTATTTTACCGACAGTAACGTCACCTTTAAATTGAACAGGCAAAGTTGGCGTACCTATTCCCCCTATATAATCATCCGTCCCTGCAACCAAAACAACACCTTGAGCCAAACCGGAAAAATCTTTCATTTCTACATAAGCAGACTTTCCCCCAATAATTTTACAACCGGCACCAATATGTACATTCGAATGAATCTTTAGCGGAGTTGAAATATAAGTAAAATCATCAATAACCACGTCATCGCCGATTTCAACCAATTCAGGATACCGAATCCTAACTGTCTTTCCAATAATTACATTCTTCCCGCAGGATTTCAACTCATTTAAATCAAAAAATATATTGTCCATCTCCCTAAAATTTAGTTTTATCTGTAGTGACATCCACGAACGGACCATTCTTCGCTTCTATAATCTTCGTGTTGTCTTCTAATATTTCATATCCATGACCACCATAAGCAAAAACAGCCAAATCCCCTTGATTCAACACGAAACTTTGAAGATAATTATGCTCTTCATCATATAGCAAAACTTTCATCGAACCAGACTTTACGTAAGTCATTTCCTGTGTCCGCATAGCAGAACGCTCAAAATCATTATGCACATGAGAAGCCAACTTTTTACCTTTATTATACCACCATGACCCCACTTGAATATACAATTCACTGGGGGTTATGAAATTTAATCCTTCCACCCAATCTTCATCCCGATAAATGATTGATAATAGCTGATCTTTATGTTTTATCGTTTCCATAATATTTTTTATTTATCTCTTTCAGAAAGAATCGGTGAGAAAGAAGGCCATTCAATTCCAATCTCCGCATCATTCCATTTCACGGAAAACTGCTCTTCCGCATCAAAATATTCTCCCGGATAAGCTAATTTATAATGATACACAGCCGCCTCACTATTTACATAGAAAGCATTTCCGATCCCTGGAGGTAGTAAAACCGAAATCTGGTTATCTGCATTGATAACAAATTTCTCCCATTTATTGTAGGTTGGAGAATCGTTTCTTCGGTCTACAACAACTTGTACGATCTCACCATACACACACGTAACCAACTTCCAAGATTTTGTATCACCATGTATACCTCTTAATACATTGTGATAGGAAGTAGAAAATTTATCGTGTTTAAAATACAAATCTCCGGGGATATATTGTTCTATCACATCTTTATAAAAGGTAGTATAAAGCGACCCTCTATTGTCTATATTTTTCGATACTTTAAATAACATAACTCCTTTGATTAAAGAAGACTCCACTATTTCAAAATCTTTTATTTTCTTACTCATCGTGTTATTTATATTAATTCATATCCACCATAATTGTCATACTCCAAATCATATTTAACCATACTCTCGACGAGCTGATCAAACGATATTAAAGGTTGCCATCCTAAAACTTTTCTAGATTTTGAAGGATCCCCCCACAAAAATTCAACCTCGGCAGGTCTGAAATACCTTGGGTCCACTTCAACAAGCACCTTACCTGTCTTTCGATTCATTCCCTTCTCTTGAATACCTTCACCTTCCCAACAAATTTCTATATCAATCATACGAAAGGCCTTCTCAACAAACTCCCGAACTGTATGAGTTTCTCCTGTTGCAATAACGTAATCATCAGGCGTATTTTGTTGAAGAATCAACCACATGGCATGTACATAATCCTTCGCATGTCCCCAATCCCTCTTGGCATCCAAGTTTCCGAGAACGAGTTTTTCCTGTTCTCCTTTAAAGATTTTAGCTACAGCTTTTGTTATTTTCTTTGTAACAAAAGTTTCTCCTCTTCTAGGGGATTCATGATTAAACAAAATACCATTAGATGCAAATAATTTATGCGCTTCCCGATAATTCACACAAACCCAATAAGCATACAATTTGGCTGCCCCATAAGGAGATTTGGGATAAAAAGGTGTTTTTTCACTTTGAGGGGCTGTTTCCGGCAATCCACCAAACAGTTCAGATGTAGATGCCTGATAAAATTTCGTCTTTACATTTACATCTCTTATCGCATCCAGTAATCTTATTGTTCCAATAGCATCTACTTCTCCAGTGTACTCAGGAACTTCAAAAGACACAGCTACATGAGACTGTGCCCCCAAATTATAGACTTCATCCGGTTTTATATGGGAAATAAGCCGATGAAGATTACTTGAATCCGCTAAATCACCGAAATACGTGTGAAAATTTGGATTATGCCATACCTCCTCTTTCAATCTTTGTGATGTAAATACAGAGGACCTTCTGATTATCCCATGGACATCATACCCTTTTTCAAGTAAAAACTCCGCAAGATAAGATCCGTCCTGTCCGGTTATTCCCGTAATGAATGCTGTTTTCATATAAATGTATATAATTATTTAGAACGATGTAATACAATTGCACGTTCTATGAATTCTTTAAAATTCATTTTTAATTTCTTTCCTAATCGTTTAGGTGCTTAGTCTCAAATGAGAAATATATTTAGTACATACTTTATTATTATAATGATACATACTTAACCACAGCTTTTCCATCAATAACTATTATATCATTCACGAAACATTGTGTAGAAAGAATAATAATTGATTTTTCTTGCTTTATATCTATAATTCTGACTTTTGAAGTAACTTCCTCATTATGATATACAGGTTTCAAAAACTTCAATTCCTGACTTAAATATATTGAACCCGGACCAGGTAATTTAGTTGCAATAACAGCACTTATTAAAGAAGACGATAAAAATCCGTGGACAATTAATCCTCGGAATATTCCATTTTTTGCATAATCTATATCCAAATGAATCGGATTTCGATCTAAACTCAATTCTGAAAATTTAACGACCTCTTCAAAAGGAAAAGCTTTTGATATCGTTGCTTCTTGTCCTATATAAAAATCATTAAACCCCATGATTTCTCTTATTTATACACATTCAACTACAAATTCAACATATTTGCCCTGCATACTTTATTAGAGCACATAATATCAAAATAAAATACTTCCAAAGTGAGATCATTTTCATTGAAGGTGTTTTCCTGTATAGATAAGAAAATTTCTTCTTCAAAAATATCCCAATCACACCCTCTCAATCGTCCCTCCCGTGTAATTATATTTTCATAAAACTCCATTGCATAATGCCATTCCCATCTTTCTTGTATATCTCTATCTTTTTCATGTATACCTATTAGTCTCCACTCGTCCATGATTTTATCTGCCCACTCTGCACACCTCTCCTCTCCCATGAAATAATAACAACTACACAGCATCCGACACATCTCCGACGTCCGACAAGTTAAAATAATCTTATCACTCCCTTCTGAAAATAGTATCCCATAAGCCGCATCTAAGGCTATATCCAAAAAATCGATATCGGAATACGTCAAATATGTTTCCATCAAATCCGCAACATGCCCAACCCGTTCCTCCAATATAATGGAAGGATCTTTAACCAAGTCAGCCAATTCCCCCGCGATCTCCCGTATTCGCTCGTGAATCATCCACTGGCTACCATACACTTCTTCCAGCCAAGGATTTACCCTTACCATTGAATAAACCGATAAATACCCGTGCAATAAACCGGACAATGCAGACGAAGGGAATTCCTCGATTGGAATATCCGATAATTTTTTGTACAAATCATTAAGATTCATCGCCACAATCGCTATTTAATTTTTTCTAAGAAAGAACCGGGGATATATGACGTGGCAATAGAAACCACGCCTTCCAGTTTCACGATCACTCGTTTATGTCCTTTAATCCGAATTAATTCGCCCTCAAGACCGCTCAACGGGCCTTTGATTACTCGTACTCGGTCACCACGCTTCAATTCTTTATTGATTACCTCAACTGTACTATCCGAGAAATCGAGCAGAAACATGAAATCCCGCATTTGTTTATCGGGAACAACCAATAAATGACGAGTTGCCAAATCTTTTAAATATACAACATTTATACCTTGCTCGTTCACTAAGGAATAAGCGGTCACTTTATCGGTTTTGATAAAAATCAAATGAGGAATAAGTAGCACTCGCACATGCTTTTTCCCAGAAGGAGTTTCTCGTACTTCGTCCCGCATGGCCAAATAGTTCTCCACTCCCATCCCGTCTAATCGTTTCTTGATTGTCATCTCCTGGTTGATTTTGGTGTACGCCGCAAACCAGTACAACTTTCTTTCTACACTTGACATGCTTAAAGTTTATCGTCTTCGAATATTTCTCGTGATTGGTTACAAAAAGAAAATAGGAAAAACGTCTGGACACACTTCGTGCATTGACCTTTTTACATTAGGAATTTACGTTTTTACCATATGCCCCACTTATCATCCTTAAACAGGTACAACTTGTGAGAACTGTCTTTTCTCGGGGAAACCGATCCTTTCAATTATTTGTCACAAATGAACACACGCCAATTTGTTTCAAAAATTGCAATCAATCCGAAAAACTATCCGATTAATGCGTTGCAAATATACCAAATTTTCGGATTACGCAAATTCAAGAGCAATTATTTTTCTTTTTATAGAATCGCTCTAAAATATATTTCAACTATAAAAAAGGAGCAGTCCAAAAAGTAATCTTTGGGACTGCTCCTTTCTAACGATATCGAAATCTAGTATAATTCTTGGAATAATTCAAAGAATGCCTGCGGATGCAAACAAGCGGGACATACTTTCGGGGCTGTTGGTCCCTCGTGGATATAACCGCATTTGCGACAATACCATCTCACGGTTTGCGGACGTTCGAATACCAAATTTTCTTGCAGATTGGATAACAATTTACGGTATCTTGTCTCGTGATTTTTTTCGGCCTCGATGATCATTCTGTACATCACGGAGATATCCTTGAATCCTTCCTCTTCCGCGACTTTGGCAAATTCGGGATACAAGTGATGCCATTCGTCATATTCTCCCTCGGCAGCTTCAATCAAATTAGAAGCCGTGTCGGCAATAATACCCGCGGGATAAGCCGCCGTAATCTCTAACATACCACCTTCCAAACGACTGAAGAAGCGTTTAGCATGAGTTTCTTCCTGCAATGCCGTCTCGTAGAAAATACCGGCGATCTGTTCGTAACCTTCTTTCTTGGCTACTTCGGAGAAAAACGTGTAACGATTTTTTGCCTGTGACTCCCCGGCAAATGATTTCAATAAATTGGCTTCCGTCATGGAACCTTTAACATTTTTTGCCATAGCTTTTTCCTTTTCTATACGAAAAGAAAAAGTTGCAAGTTACAGGTTGACAGGTTGCAAGTTCAAATATAGTTTGTTTCTAAATAACCCGCAACCCGCCAATTTGCAACATATCACCGGAAAGGTAGTTCCCGGTGGTATAAATACCATTCACATTTACGCATTTTCATCCTTTAGTTCTCGTTCATTAAAATATAATTTTGTAACCATAGAAATTTATGGAGAATAAATTTTCACACAACAATTAGATATGTCTGAGATATTAAACAAATTACGTGAAGATATTCACTTCATCGAGGGGATGAACAGCTGTATGAATTGCGGGGTATGCACCGCCATTTGTCCGGCAGCGGAATTCTATAATTACGATCCCCGGGTGATCGTGGAAACCGTACAAAGAGGAAACGAGGAAGAGATTGAGGAATTACTGAAAGGAGAAACTATCTGGTATTGCGGGGAATGTATGTCATGCAAAACACGTTGTCCTCGTTGTAATACTCCCGGACTGATTATCATGGCGTTGCGTAAGGCTTCGCAGGAACTGGGCTATTTCGTTTACTCTGAAAAAGGACGCCAGCAATACGCTTTAAAGCACGTGATCGGGGAATCCATCCTGGCTAGGGGCTACTGCGTGACACCCGACCTCGTGAAGCCGGAGATGCATCCGGAACAGGGTCCGGTGTGGGAATGGATTTACGAACATCTGGACGACGTGTACGAACGCATGCACTCGAATTATCGCAAACCGGGAGCGGGCGCCCTTCGGGAAGTAGATAATGAAAGCATGGAAGAGTTAAGAAAGATTTTCGACGTTACCGGCGGTACGGACTTTCTGAACAATATAGACCAATGTTCTCAACGCGAGGCAAACAAAGAAAAGGTTGATTTGGAAGAAGCCTATTTCTTGAAAACATACATGGAGAACACGGGAGAACATCAATAATGCAATTGAAAATTGAAAATGCAAAATTGAAAATGAATCCCCAATTTAAAATCTAAAATTTAAAATCTAAAATTGGAAGATGAATTTAGAGGGAAAACAACAGATATGGAATGATTATCAGAAAGAGATCGCGGATGATCATTATTTCTACGCGAGGAGTTGTATCCGGCAGACGTTCTTCCCGGGTTCGGAATGGGCGTATTTGGACATCATGAAGAACAGACTGGGTAAAGATATCATTGACGACCCGCGCCACACGACATGTACCGGGATCGGGTATCATTCCGATATTGTTCCGGCGGAAACAATCATGACCGTTGTGGCACGCCACTTCGCACTGATGACAGAGGCGGGATACGAGAACATGACCCCCTCGTGCATTACCTCTTTCGGGATATATACAGAGATTCTGGAAACGTGGGAACACCATCCGGAAATTGAAGAAAAGATCCGCGAATACTTGTGGAAAGCCACGAAACGGGAATTCAAGAAACCGAAAAATCTGGCACACACCTCGGATATCGTCTACAAATTCAGAAACGAAATTGCCGCACAGTCTAAATATAAACTGGTGGACGTCCACACGGGAAGACCGCTAAGAGGAGTCGACCACATCGGGTGCCACTACTCCAAAATGTTCCCCACGAAAGGGATCGGGGGAGCTGAATTTCCCGCCGTACTTTCCGGGTTAATCTACGCGTGGGGCGGCGACGTGATTGATTACCCGGAAAGAAGACACTGTTGCGGGTTCGGTTTCCGCCAATACCTTGTTATGGCAAACCGGGGATACTCGGTAGCGAACTCGAAAAAGAAATTCGAATCCATGCAACCGTATCAACCCGACTTTATCGTGAACAATTGTCCGGGATGCGCCATGTTTATGGATAAATGGCAATACACTATCAGTGAAATGGAAGGAACCACCTACGGGCAGGACGGGTACGGCATTCCCGTGCTGACCTACGAGGAACTTGCCGCGTTGGTATTGGGTTACGATCCGTGGGAAATCGGCTTGCAGATGCACCAAGTATCCGTGGAACCCTTGTTAGACAAGATGGGAATCCCTTACGATCCGGACGCGAAATACAAAAACGTGCGAGGTGAAAACATAGGCACCCCGAAATGTCCCACGTACTTGAGAGTTGCAAATTTATAATGTTAAACCGCGAAATTGAAAAAAGAACCATGAAGTCATTCATTTTCAATTTTCAATTTTCAATTTTCAATTTTCAATTGAATACATGGCAAAAGTCATCATCATCGGTGGAGGTCCGGCAGGCTGCGAGGCAGCACACCAATTGGCAAATCAAGGTGTCGAAGTAGAGTTGGTCGAGAAAAACAACGAAACAGGTGGCAACTTGAATAATTGGTATCAATTGTTCCCTGACCGCAAATACGCTAAAGATTTAAACACGATACTAAAAGGACACTTGGAACACCCGAATATCCGGCTTCATCTCGGGATGGAACCGACCAATATCGAGAAAGATAAAAACGGGAAATTCAATGTTCCCTTGTCAGACGGAAGCCTCTTGGAAGGTGACTCGCTTTTGGTCGCTACCGGATTCAAGATATTCGATGCCCGGCGGAAAGAAGAGTATGGATACGGGATATACGAGAACGTCATCACTTCCGTGGAATTGGAAAACATGTTCTACAATCACGCCATCACGATGGCTGACGGACACACCCCGAAACGGGTTGGAATCATCCATTGCGTGGGTTCCCGTGACGAAAAGGTATGCAATTACCACTGTTCCAAACTCTGCTGTATCACGGGAGTGAAACAAGCTATCGAAATACGGGAGTTGTTACCTGAAGCAGAAATCCTCTGTTTCTACATGGACATGCGTATGTTCGGTCCGGGATACGAGGAAATGTACCGCGATGCCCAAGAGAAACACAACATCAAGTTTATCCGCGGGCGATTGTCCGAGGCCGCCGAGAATATGCAAAAACAACTGCAAATCAAGGTAGAAGATACACTTGTCGGAAAACCGTTACGGATGGCGTTGGACATGATGATATTGTTGGTCGGCATGGAATCCTCGGAAGGCACCCGTCAGACCGCAGAAAAATTAGGTTTGAATCTAGCTCCAAACGGATTTATCCAGTCACAAGACCCGCACTACCGGAATAACTTCACCAACATGGAAGGCGTGTTCGTGGCAGGATGCGGAAGTGCCCCGATGAACCTGACCGATACGCTGGCAGATGCCCGCTCTGCCGCAAGTTCAATAACACAATACTTAAATAATTTATGATTTAGAATTAAAAACGCAAAAAGCGTCAGCCCGTGCGGTTGGAATCTTAAATCTAAAATCTAAAATCTAAAATTTAAAAAGTATGATAAATTTCTGGGGATATAGCATATCGGAAACGAGGAGTATCAATTACGACAGAAACGACAAGGCGATGACAGAATACATTGCCAAGACCGTCCCGAGCAGCAAACTCTGCATCGGTTGCGGGGGATGTACTGCCGGTTGCACTGCCGGGAATCTCACGGACTTCAACATCCGTAAAGTGCAGATGCTCATGAAACGGGGTGAAACGAAAGACGCCAAAGAGCAACTGCAAAAATGTATGCTGTGCGGGAAGTGTATGCTGGTATGTCCAAGAGGCGTGGAAACCCGAAAAATGATACTGGAAATGCTGAATTTCATAAGAAATAACCATAAACTAGAAGATTGAAGCTATGTACTACGACCATTTTGTCCTACCTTTCACGATTGGGCTTATAACGCTACTGGTCTACTTGTGTATCAAATACTACAAGTGGATCAAGAGTTTCCCCAAGGAGGAACGCAAGAAAATCCGTAAAGGGTTATTCTCCTTGCAAACGATTCGTTCCGGGTGGGAAATATTCCGGGAGAGTTTATTACATCACAATATATTCAAAACCAACCCGATGTTAGGTTACATGCACATGACCTTCGCTTTCGGTTGGTTTCTGCTGATAGTTGTCGGGAAAATCGAGTCCATGATATACCATACCAGTGCATTTAATCCCCCCTATTTTGCTATCTTTTTCCGGTATTTCCACCCGGCTAATGAAACCTTCCCTTACAGCGAAACTTTTGCATTCTTGATGGATTTAATCCTGCTATTCTTGTTAATCGGCATAGGATTAGCTGTTACCAAGCGATTCTATTCCCGCCTTTTCGGGATGAAGAAAACAACCAAACAGAGAGCGTACGACTTATTGATACTGACCGTACTCTGGTTGATTTTCCCGGTACGATTTCTGGCAGAAAGTTTCACGAGCGGTTTGAATGGCGGGGGAAGTTTTCTCACGTATAACGCGGGAAACTTCTTTAGCGGTTTCCTCCCGTTGGAACACCTATCCTATCCGGCATGGTGGGTTTATTCATCCCTTCTCGGGTTATTTTTCTTGTTATTACCCTTTTCGCGTTATATGCACATTCCCACGGAAATGGTATATATTTTCTTGAAGAACTGGGGAGTAAAACAAGGTAGAGAATACAACGGGTTCAGTGAAATACAAGTCAACTCCTGCTCCCGTTGCGGAATCTGTATCAACACGTGTCAATTGAACAGCTCATGTGGTATTAATGACACGCAACCGGTCTATTTCTTACGCCGTATTCGTAATCACGAACCACTCTCTCAACAAGCCGAAGATTGCTTGATGTGCGGTCGTTGCGAAGAATCATGCCCCGTGGGTATCAATTTGAACGCCATTCGGCAAAGCCAACGCCCGGATACCATTCGTGTGACGAAAGACACGTACACTTACGTGCCACAACCGCAAGTACAACCGGCGAAAGTAGCTTACTTTGCCGGTTGTATGAGTCACCTCACTCCCGGAATTATCAAATCCATGCAGCAGATATTCGCGAAAGCTAATGTCGATTACTCGTTTATTGACGAAAAAGCCGGAGTCTGTTGCGGACGTCCGTTAGCTCTTTCTGGAAATTGGCAAGCGGCTCAAGTTGTTATGGACAAAAATCAGGAAATGATTGAGGCGTCAAACGCCGATATACTTGTCACCTCCTGCCCGATATGCTACAAAACCTTCAAAGAGGATTATACCCTGAAGGCAAAAGTGATGCATCACACGGAATACATCGAAATGCTACTTCGGGACGGACAACTAAAGGTCAACAACATGGATCTGAAAACCGTGTTCCACAATCCTTGCGAATTGGGACGAGGAAGCCGGATCGTGAGTGCCCCGGAGAACGTGTTGAATCAAGTAAGTTACAAGATAACAACCGTGTACGACGGCAAAAAATCACTTTGTTGTGGTGGTAGTCTGGCAAACACGGCTATTGATTCCAAACAAAAAACAAAAATCAGCGGGGACACGGTAAAAGCTTACGCCGCTTATCATCCGGACGTAATCGTAACGGCATGCCCGCTATGCAAGAAAACATTAAGCAAAACTTCAACCGAGATTCCGGTTCGAGATATAGCGGAACTGGTCGCAGAAGCATGAAAAAAGCCGCAATTGCGGCTTTTTTTATACTCTAATCATCAAGTTCAACCCTCACTCCTTCAATCTGTTCAACATTCAAATCACTCTCGTTACTATTCGATGAGATATCATAATGCGGAAGAGGATTTTTCTGTAACTCGATATTCTGTTCCCGGTGTACAAACACATCCATTGCCAGATAAAGAGCGTTACGCATTCCTTGCTCATCACCTATATTCTGTCCCACGATATCATAACCGGGCTCCGTCAAGGAGGTAGAACAAATCACGGGAAGTCCGGCTACATAACAAGCGGCACTTTCTTCATCTATTGCCTTAAACGCTGCCACTCCTTGATCGTAATACATCGCGAGAACGGCATCAAACTTCTCGTACATCTTCTCGGAGAAGAACCTATCGGCAGAGAATGGGCCTATTGCCATGATTCCCTCTTGCCGAGCCTGCTCGATAGCCGGCACGATAACATCTACCTCTTCATCACCATTCTGTCCGCAATTCACTTGAGGATTCAAACCCAACACGGCAATTTTAGGTTTTGATATCGTGAAATCAATTCTCAATGTATCATCCAACAACATCAATTTTTTCAAGATATTCTTCCGTGTAATCTGGTGGGGTACATCACGTAATTTTGAATATTCCGTCACGAATCCCATTTTCATCTTCTCGCTCACGAAAAGTGACATGGTCTCGGAAGTATTATAACGTTTTGACAAATATTCTGCCAAAGAATTTGCCTCTTCCTTTAAAAAGCTTTCCGGTCCTTGAGGAGCCAACGTCAACACGTCAATCTCGTTACGCTCCAACTGATCCAGAGCGTATTTTAAAGCAATCATCGAGGCTTGATCTGAATCAGGAGTCTCCTTACCTAAATCCACTTTCACGTTGTCATCCACACAATTGATAATATTAGATCTTTTCCCGTTCGCCTCTCTAGGTTCCCGAATCGTGTTCAAATTAAAATTCTCCACGTTTAATACCTTCCGGTAGTAGGCTGCCACTTTGGGCGACCCGTATAGAATAGGGACACACAACTCACAAATCCGGTTCTCCGCCAACAGTTTTATGATCAATTCATAAGATATTCCGTTTACATCTCCATGCGTGATACCTACATTTAATCTATTTTCCATATTATACAATATTTCATTCGCACAAAGATAAGAAAATAAGTCAAAAGTCCATAAGCACAAACTTTTCTCGTCAAATTAGATGACAACATCCGCAAAAGTTGTTTCTATTAATGTAATTGCTCCTTCTTTCATAAGGGTACAATCAATAATCCATACACACTTCTCCTTCCAAAATTTTTCGCGAAATAGCTCTATTTCCGTCTTATTTTTCATCTTCGCATGCCATTCATTCAAATCGATAACACTTACTTTAGATAAAAATATTTTAGGTAATGTACAAATTACTTGCGTGGGGATAGGTATTATCTTTTCTTTTTGACTATTACTACACATTCTTTCCTCCTTAAAATTAGAATGGTTGAATACGAAATGATAATCATTCACTTCTATGTAATAAGAAATCATGGGAGTGTTCATTTGTATTGTATCGAACCATGCAACACGATAAATTCCCTTTTCTTTTGTTTTAGGGGCTATAAGAAGAAAAATATCATTTACATCTGGAGATTTCACATTATCTCTCGTTTCCTTAACATATTCCCATAAACAAATTGGAATTTGGCACGAATCATTACATATTGAATCTTGCACAGGAGATCCAAAGAAAATCGTAATAAAAGTAAGTAACTTAATCATAGTTTCTATTTCATTATGTTATAATCCTTTTTAATCCATTCTATTAGCTTTTTCTCGCTTTCATGTAATGCTTTATACATATCAGAATCCTCTAATCCTATATAAACAAAGTATTTAGCCAAATATTCATCACATCCAAAAACTTCCTGTATCCATCGATGATACAATGGATCTTCTAGCATTTGTTTATGTTCATCCTCATTTGTACCTTTTTTGGCCAGTACTAAATGATACCATTCATGTAATGCAATTAGACAATATCCATTCCAACTATATTTGCGAATTTCTTCTTTCTTTACAAATATTCTTACCAAAGAGTTTTGTCTATAAACAACTACCGGAAATTCTTGTACCATTAAACTTTCATATATCTTGATCTGAAAAGTTACTTCTAAATTAAATTTTATTTGTATGCCTTCAAATGCCATTTCGAATGAATCTCGAAAATTACCTCCAGCTGGAGCCAATATATTGGCACGCCCTTGTAAGGGAGCCACTTTTTGCTCACTTTCATATTCAATATTATCAGGAATACTTGTACATTTCCAAATTAAATTAATTGATAAAATGAACATCATTATCGGTACACATTGTTTCATAATACCAGTCAATTTACATCTTCCATTTCCGTTATTACTGTCCTCTCACAAAATTAAAGAAAAAATAATATAAATCAAAATCTATTTTCAACTTAGAGTTGAAGGGAATTATATAAAAAACGAAAGGGGCTTAACGCCCCTTTCTATCTATTCTCTATCTCTTCTTTCCGGTCTCGGACCTCTGTCATGGCGAGGACCTCTATCCTGTCTTGGGCCGCGGTCTTGACGATCTCCGCGATCCTGACGATCACCACGGGGACGATCGTTTTGTTGCTCCATCCCTTCGGGTTTCGGAAGCAACACTTTCCGGGAAAGTTTGAACTTACCGGTTTTAGGATCTATATCGATCAATTTCACGCGAACTTTATCACCTTCTTTCAAGGCATCTTCCACTTTTTCAATACGTTTGTGATCGATTTCAGAAACGTGCAGCAATCCGTCTTTACCGGGCATAAATTCAACGAAAGCACCGAATGCAGTGATCGTTTTCACGACACCTTCATAAACTTCCCCGATCTCCGGCTTGCTAGCGATAGCTTTGATACGGGCAACCGCGATCTCGATAGCCTCGGCGTTGCTGGCAGAAATATCCACGATACCTTGATTACCCACTTCTTCGATAACGATAACGGCACCAGATTTCTCTTGAATATCTTGAATAATCTTTCCACCGGGACCAATGATAGCACCGATCTGGTCTTTATCCACCGTGAGAGTCACCATACGCGGAGCATGCGGTTTCAACTCCGGACGAGGCTCAGGTAAGGTTTCTTTGATAATATTCATGATATGCAAACGTCCCTGTTTTGCCTGCTCCAAAGCTTTCTCCAGAATCTCGTAAGGAAGTCCGTCAACCTTGATATCCATCTGGGTAGCGGTGATTCCATCCACGGTTCCGGTTACCTTGAAGTCCATATCCCCCAAGTGATCCTCGTCACCCAAGATATCCGACAACACGGCATATTTTTCATTATCGGTAATCAATCCCATCGCGATACCCGTTACCGGTTTCTTGATTGGAATACCGGCATCCATCAATGCCAATGTCCCGGCACACACGGTAGCCATGGAAGACGAACCGTTAGATTCCAAAATATCCGAAACGATACGCACGGAGTAAGGATAACCATCCGGCAACATACGCTTCAACGCGCGGTGAGCCAAATTTCCATGACCTATTTCACGACGTCCCACACCGCGGGAAGGCTTTGCCTCACCTGTAGAGAACGGCGGGAAATTATAGTGCAACAAGAATTTTTCTTTTCCTTGTTCCGTGGCTTCATCAATAATCTTTTCATCGAGTTTGGTTCCCAGAGTAACGGTAGCCAATGCCTGTGTTTCACCGCGGGTAAAGACAGACGATCCGTGAGGTCCGGGTAGAGGACCTGCCTCACACCAGATAGGGCGAATCTGATCGGTAGTACGACCGTCCAGACGCAAACCCTCGTCCAAAATCATTCTACGTACAGCTTCTTTCTCCACGTCATGATAATAACGACCGACAAGCATCTTCTTCGCCTCTCTCTCCTCTTCCGGAAGAGATTCCAAATACTCATCTTTCACCTGAGTGAACAATCTCTCGCGCAAATGTTTATCCGCGTTGCACTGGCGGGCCATAGCGTAAGCCTTGTCATAGCATTTAGCCCAAATATCTTTACGAAGTTCCTCGTCATTCACTTCATGACTGTAAACCCGCTTCTCTTTACCGACAGCTGCTGCCAATTCCTCTTGCACCCGACAATGATCTTTTATAGCCTCGTGAGCGAAGATAATAGCCTCCAGCATCTCTTTCTCGGACACCTCGTTCATCTCACCCTCCACCATCATGATATTCTCGTAAGTAGCGGCAACCATAATATCCAAATCAGCCGTCGCCAATTGGCTTCTGGTCGGGTTGATCACCAACTCGCCATCCACACGAGCTACACGAACTTCGGAAATCGGTCCGTGGAAAGGAATATCACTCACGGCGATAGCGGCAGATGCAGCCAACCCTGCCAAACAATCCGGCATCGTCTCGGCATCGCCCGAATACAATGTTACCTGCACGAAAGTCTCGGCATGGTAATCATCCGGGAACAAGGGACGCAACGCGCGGTCTATCAAACGGGATACCAGAATCTCGTAATCGGAAGTTCTTCCCTCCCTGCGAGTGAATCCCCCGGGGAAACGTCCCAAAGAAGCGAACTTTTCTTTATAATCCACGGACAAAGGCATAAAGTCCACGTCCGGACCTGCATCCTGTGCAGAAACAACCGTAGCCAGAAGCATCGTATTGCCCATCTTCAACATAACAGCCCCATCGGCTTGTTTGGCGAGCTTTCCGGTCTCTAGCGTAATTACCCTACCATCTTTCAGGGTAATGCTTTTTTCAATTACATTCATAGAAATAATAATACTGTTAAAATATAAAACATTTTAACGGAATTCTTTAAGATAAAAGGAGGAGGAGGGGAGGATTTTAATAAAAAGACGATCCGGGCAATCCGGATCGTCCGGTATGTAATTACTTACGTAAATTCAATGCTTTCACGATAGCACGATATCTCTCGATATCTTTCTTCTTCATGTAATCAAGCAACGCTCTACGTTTTCCAACCAGTTTAATCAAAGATCTTTGAGTAGCGAAATCTTTGTGGTTTTTCTTTAAATGCTCGGTCAAATGAGCGATACGGTAGGAAAATAAAGCTACTTGTGACTCAACAGAGCCGGTATCTTTATTAGACTTCCCGTACTGTGAAAAAAGTTCTTCTTTCTTTTCTGATGTCAAATACATGATGTTCAGTTCTTTAAATTTAAAAATTATTTTAACGCCGCAAAGATATACTTTATTCCGACATCAAACAATCTTTTCCATCCCTTTTTGTATTTTTGTACTCAAAATTACAACGACATGATCAGAAAAGGGAAAACACTAATATACTTCATCATGCTATTCATTCCGGCTCTCGCGTTCGGGCAGAAAGCCAAGATTGCGTTCGAGAAAAACACGATCGATGCGGGTCTGGTACAGGAAACCGGAGGGAAAATCACGTATAACTTCAAATTCGTGAACAAGGGCAAAGCACCGTTACTAATAAAATACGTGGAAACGACTTGTGGATGTACTGTTCCAAAATGGAACCGCCGTCCGATCCTGCCACAGGACAGCGGAACCATCTCCGTGGTCTTCAACCCGAAAGACCGCCCCGGTACCTTCTCCAAGAAAATTATCGTGTACACCAATGGCACCCCGCCCAATCTTGTCTTAAAATTAAACGGAGAAGTCGTGGGCAAACCCGCGGACATAGATAAAGAATATCCCTTCACAGCGGGAGAGTTACGCGTCAACACGGATACCATCTCCATAAACCAATTAAAAACAAAACAACAAATCGTGAATATGATCAATACCGGCAAAAAAAATATATCCATTACATCCATCGTCAAACCCGACTACCTAGAAGTAGATTACACCCCCTTCACCATGGAGAAAGGAATGATCGGCAACCTCATCATCCGCTACACCGGAAACGAGAACACCGCGTTCTCTCCCGCCGATCGACTTGTAATCCAAACCAGTCAAGGCGAGAGCTTCAACTTCTCCCTTGTTTATTAATCATTTTCAATTTTGCATTTTCAATTTTCAATTAGTATGGTTTATCCTGAAAATTTCGAGACAAAAATAAAATTCGACAAAATAAGACAACTTATCAGCAACAACAGCCTGAGTGACATGGGACGTGAGCTGGTAGACAATATCACGTTTTCATCCAACGCGGACTGGATTCGCACCTCACTCTCCGAAACAGCGGAATTTACACGCATCTGTCAGGAAGAAGAGAATTTCCCGGTATCTTATTATCACGATGCCCGTCCTTTTCTCGCTCGCGTAAGAGTCGAAGGGCTATTTCTGGAAGTAAACGAACTGGTAATACTAAAAAACTCGCTGGAATCATTGAACGCCATTACCCGTTTTTTCAACAACAAACAGGAACAATACCCTTCACTGGTCGCTCGTGCCGGGGACATACGTGTATTCCCGTATATATTGCAGCGTCTGGATTCCATCGTTTCCAAATTCGGCACGATAAAAGACTCCGCCTCCCCCGCTCTCGCGAATATCCGGCATAGTATCACCAAAAAACAATCCGGAATATCCCGCCGCATGCAAGCCTTATTGCAGAAAGCACAGGAAGAGGGCTGGGCGGACAAAGACACGAACATATCCATCCGTGACGGCAGAATGGTTATTCCCGTTCCCGCCGCCTACAAACGAAAAATAAACGGTATCGTGCATGACGAATCGACAACCGGAAAAACATCATATATCGAACCCACGGAAATCATCGAAACCAACAACGAGATCCGGGAGTTGCAATTAGAAGAAAAACGGGAAATCACCCGTATCCTCCGCCAGTTCGCGGATGACATACGTCCCTATATCGACGACTTGATCCCGGCATACGATTTCATGGCTTTCGTGGACTTCGTTCGCTCGAAAGCTCTTTTCGCCATTCGGGTAAACGCTATCGTACCCGTCTTCGAGAATCGTCCCGAGATGTTATGGTACAAGGCAAAACATCCCCTGTTATACCTTAGTTTAAAAGCCAACGGCAAGGAAGTCATACCTCTGGATATCGAGATCAACGAGGAACAACGTATCGTCCTAATCTCCGGCCCTAACGCCGGGGGTAAATCCGTTTGCTTGCAAACCGCCGGACTCTTGCAGTACATGTTCCAATGCGGCATTCCCGTACCCGTGGAAGAATCGAGTAAATTCGGGATATTCCGCAAGATACTTATTGACATGGGTGACGAACAATCACTCGAAAACGATTTGAGTACATATAGTTCCCATCTGGTGAACATGAAAAATTTCGTGCGTTACGCGTCAGACGATACATTAATCCTAATCGACGAGTTCGGAACGGGCACGGAACCCATGCTGGGAGGAGCCATTGCAGAAGCAATACTGAACGCTTTGAACCAGAACCAAGTGAAAGGAGTTATCACTACCCACTATACTAACTTGAAGCACTTTGCCTCCTCTGCCCCGGGCATCGTGAACGGTGCCATGTTATACGATTCCCACCGGATGCTTCCCTTGTTCCAATTGGAAATCGGCAAACCGGGTTCCTCTTTCGCGTTCGAGATAGCCAAGAAAATAGGGCTCCCGAAGGAGATTCTCGACGATGCCGCCGGCAAAATCGGGGAAGACAGGGTCAACTTCGACAAGCACTTGAAAGAAATCCTACGGGACAAACGGTACTGGGAAGAAAAACGGAAACGCATTCACGACAACGAAAAACGCCTTGAAGAAGTGCTGGAACGTTACAAGAAAGAACTGGATGATGCTTCCAAATTAAGAAAAGAGATCATCAAGGAAGCGCAGGAAAAAGCAAAGGAAATCATATCCGGTGCAAACAGCACGATAGAGAGAACCATCCGGGAAATCAAGGAAAGCCAAGCAGAAAAAGAGCAAACGAAATTGGCAAAGGCAGCCTTTGAAGAAGAAAAACAACGCCTACTCGCGGAAGAACAAGGCGAAGAAGAACGTCTTCAAAAGAAGATCGAGAAACTGAAGAACCGGGAAAAGAAACGTCAAGAACGGGGAAAACAACCGCAAACCGCCACGCCGGAACAAGAAACCCGAAAAACACTCGCGCTCAATAAAGGAGATCTCGTGCAACTTGACAATAAAGCTATCGGCGAAATTATCGAAATCAATGATAAAAGCGCCGTGATTGCCCTAGGCGGACTGATGACAACCGTGAAAACGGAACGTCTAACAAAAGTATCCAACAGCGTGGCAAAAAAAATAGCACAAAGCAAGCCGCGGCAAAGCACCTCGTCCTATCTGGAAAACATCAGCCAGAAACGCATGGACTTCAAGCCGGAAATTGACGTCCGCGGGTTGCGGGGGGACGAGGCTCTCATGAAAGTAGCCGAATTTATAGACTCGGCTGTCATGCTGAACATGAAAGACTTGCGTATCCTGCACGGGACGGGTACCGGTGCCCTTCGGCAGATTATCAGGGATTACTTGAGAACGAATCCCGTCGTCGGTCATTGCGGGGACGCACATGTGCAAATGGGAGGCTCAGGAATCACGGTTGTCAAACTGGATATCTGAAAAACACGCCAAACTAAAATAGTGGACACGAGAGAACCAAATTTCTCTCGTGTTTAAGTCAAAATAAGTTAAATAATAAATATATTTGACATACGCAACTTATACTTGATTAATACCAACTCCTATTCAATTCCCATTCAACTCCCATTCATCCCCTATTACAAAGGCAAAATAATAGAATTTAAATTGAATTTAAATAAAATTTAATAATAGCAAAATACATGGTATAACTATAGTCTATTCTAGCCCGATAACTGAATTGGACAGAAATTCACCTCGAACAAGGAAGAAAAACTGTAAAAATTTTTTGACAAGAGTTTATCTTGCATTTTTGAAATAAGCATATACCAATATACAGTATTATCATGACCAATAATAATAAAGTTATTGATCATACCGTGAACACGGGAATTCTACATGAAAAATCAACGACTTAAATCTTTCTTTTTTTCAAACATTTTTTGCATGATTCGGTCATATTCCATATCATCCAATTCCACTTCCAACATGACTTTCCGTTTGGAAGAAGTCGTTTGTAACTCATTCACACGGTCTGCACCAATAACTTTATTCTCCTCTCCTAAACACTCCGAAAATACGCGAAACAGATCGACATTCAACACCATGCAAATTTGATACAACAGATGTGTATCAATTGATTGACGCTTGAAAAGATTGTACACAACTGTCCTCTCCTTATTAATCATCCGAGCGAATTGACTGATACTCAAACCACTCTTCTCAAATTCTTGCCTTATTATCTCTCCTATATCTAATTTCATGGAATAAAAATACGAGAATTATACAGACAAAAGAACCGCCATATGTATTATATAATCACAAAAATGTTGCACAATTCTTGCATAAGTAAATTTTATACCATACTTTTGTAAAGTTAATACAACAATTCACTTGTTATTGTATAAATAAACCTATAGAATTATTCAATGTTTAATAAAAAAAGTGTTATGAGAAAAATTGGTTTACTAGTTGTTTTAATAACTATGGTAATGTTCTCTTGCGTGGACGACAAAGAATCTGCAACAGTTGAACAAATGCGTACGGCAAAAACTGCATGGTTGCAAGCTCAAGCCGAAATGATAAAAGCACAAGGCGAAGCCCAAAAGATTTTAGCCGAAACAGAGAAATTAAAAGCGGAAAATGACGCCAAAAACGAGGCTGCACGTATCGAAATAGAGAAATTGAAAGCCCAAGCTGAAGCCGCGAAGACCGAAGCCGAGGCTGAACAAATCCGTGCAGAAATCGAGAGAATCAACCAAGAAGTGGAGCAAGCTCGTTTGGAATTCGAATACCAACAACGGTTGAACGAACTGGAATACCAAGTAGCCGAGGCAAAAGCCGCCTACAAATTACAAGAATTCCAAAACAAATTAAACCAAGCTATCATCGATGGCAAATTAAACTCGGGACTTATTGAAGTGTACAATCAATACACTTCAGCATTAAATAAGTTGCGCGGTGCAGAACTTAAAGTTTCCCAAAAACAACAGGAAATTGCCACGAAAGAGAAAACGATTAACAGCGGTTATGATGGCTACGTGAAAGGGCTGCAAACAGAAATTGCCACAGCACAAAAAAATATCGAGGAGGCTAAAGCAGCACTGGAAACATGGATGGAAAACAACACAGATGTGACTAAAGACGAAGCATCTAAAAAAGTTGAAGAATTAAACGCCCAAAAAGAAGCGTTGGATAAAAAATACAGCGATTTAACCTTAAAATTAATCGACTTACAAGCCGACTAAAGCAAATTGCTTGCAGCGCTAGATGCAGCTAAAAAAAATCAAAGCAACGCTAACAATGCAAAAAACAAAGCTGGAGAAGAGCTAGAAAAGGCAACCCAAGCGTACGAGGATGCTGAAAATGGTCTAAATTCAGCTAAACAAGATATCATCAACGAGTTCCCGGAATTTGAATACGGGGTTACTACCAATATCGAGAAAAAACAAGCAGAGTTAGAAAAAGCAACCGCCGAAACGGCAAAAACATTAGCAGAAGCAAAGGTTGCTTTAGAAAAAGCAAAGACCAGTATTCCGGAATTATTCGCCACCAAAGAAAATGCTGAAAAAGCTGTTGAACCTATTCAAAAGGAAGCAGAAAGATTGACAAAAGAATTAGCTGAAGCAACGGAGGAAAAAGCTGTTTGCGAGGGGAAACAAGCTGCATTGAAAGAAAAAATGGAAACAGAAAAAGGCGTGTATGACAACCATCTCGCCGAAGTAAAACGGCTAACCGAGCTTTTAAAAGACGAGTCATTAAGTGCCGATGAAATCGCCGGATACCAAAGAGAGTTAAAAATCGCAGAGGAACTGGCAGCTGAAACAAAAATAACTTACGATGCCGCTAAAAAAGCGCACGACGACAACGAAGCCGCACTCAAAGAAGCAAAAGATAGCATCGAAGAGTTAAATAAAGAAATCGAGAAAAATGCAAAAACTTTAGCTGAAGCAGTGGTTGCAATGGAAAAAGCCGAAAAGACTTACAACGACACGATGGAAGCCGTGAAAGAGGGCGGTGAATTGCAAAACAAGATCGCAATAGCGGAAAGTAACGCTAATAACGCAGAAGAAGCTGAAGCTAATTTCAAAGAGAGACTAGAGGCTGCCAACAAAACTCTTACCGATTTCTTAGCTGATAAAGAAAAAGCAGAGAAAGCTTTTGCCACTGCCGAAGAAACTTTGGAAGCATCCGTAAAAGCTGTTGAAGATGCAGAAAAAGCAATAGAAGATTCTGAATACTCGGCTATCAAGAAAGAAAGAGAGAACATCGAGAGTGAAAAAGCTGTTTACGATGCCTTAATCACTGAATACGAGGAGTTAATCAATGATGGTTCTCTGACAGAGTACAAGGAAAGTATCGAAGCTAAAATCAAAGAGTGTAACGAAAATATCGCCACATACACTGAAACCATTGAGGAAAATCAAGCCCTAATCAAAGAATTCGAAGCAGCAGAAGAGGCTGAGAAAGACGAAATCGTTAATAATGGTCATGAAACCTTGAGGAATGAAATTGCAATACTTGAACAAGAAATCAAGAACCTGCAAGAAATCATCGTATATAACCAAGCAGAAGTTGACCGTTTGAAAGGAGTTATCGACTCTTTGGAAGAAGCCGAATAAAAATACTGACGAACACATCATCGGGCGTTAATCGCCCGATGAAAACAAACACTATTCTAATATGTTAAAAAGAGTATTGACAATTGCCATCATCATGACGGGTTCGGTTCTGCTGGCGAATGCACAAGAGAAGCAAGAAGATGTCACCCCGAAGAAAGGAGACAAGGCAGTTTCCTTGAACTTGGGCGTGGGTTCTTTTGTCGGCATGGAAGCCCCGGCTCCGAATCTAAGCAGCTACAATATCTCTGCACCTCAAACCAGCTGGTTTGACAAACAGCTATCCTTGAACTTCGAGTTCAAATGGATGTTTGCAGAGAAATGGGCATTGAAAGCGATGGGAGGATTCTCGTTCAAAAACAACCCCGAGTACAAAGCCGTTCCCGGCAGTAGCACCGAGGGAAAATTTGAAGAAGGGGACGTCCCGGATTACAAATTCGTAACCTCGAAAGATAATTTGAAATATTCCGTGGTACTCGGGG
The DNA here is from genome assembly GCF_046365375.1 of Butyricimonas muris. Taxonomy (NCBI): domain Bacteria; kingdom Pseudomonadati; phylum Bacteroidota; class Bacteroidia; order Bacteroidales; family Odoribacteraceae; genus Butyricimonas; species Butyricimonas muris. The sequence continues at coordinate 202,870 of NZ_JBKEIT010000005.1, forward strand.
CTGAACGTTACGTGAAAACCAAATACAATAAGTTATTTTTCCGCTACGGGGGTGAGTTCGGGTTTTCCTACGGACGCCAAACGGCAAAAGCCGACGACGAATCTTACTTGGGTAAATCCGTCGGGGAAGCATTCGGCTACCGGGTAGCCGGGGTGACCGGCTTCGATTATTTCGTTTCGAAAGCATTTTTCATTTCAATCGAAATACGCCCGTTGGCATACGACTACACGGTGTACAATATTCGCCCGCAAGTCGGATTAAAACTTCTATCTTCAGACAGACACGGTATCGACTTTTTGTCTAACCCAATGTTGAAAATCGGATTCCGATTCTAACAAATTATATTGCAACCAGAACGTACGGGAGTCTTTCCCGGGAGTAGCAGAGGATGTTTTGACACATCCTCGCTCTTTTATATAAAATATAGCTGACAAAAGATTTTTTACCGGGAAAAGAGTAATATTAATCTGACACGATACAGGCGGCAGAGTCACCATTTCGCAAACGAAATTCCCCAAAGCGATTATGTAGAATATTATTTGTATTTCTAAATTAAATGTTATAATTTTGCGTCGTACGAGTGTTTAGCCTAGTTTTGAAAATATCATGTATCGGATTCCTTTCGAAAAGCCAAGTAGAAAGAGGTATTCATACATTTAAAATATTTGAAAATGCAACCAGCTCGGAGAGGCCGGACAACTCTTCGAGATATTGAAAGGGATACCGAGTGTATCCCTTTCTCCTTTTTTCTCCCGCCGTGCATAATTATTTTCAGCTTTTGCATAATTATAGTGGTGATTTATAAGGTTTATCATTCATTATATCGTATTTTTGTCATGTAATCAAAAAAACCAATTTATGTCTAAGATTGTTGAGGTAAATGTTCAATCCGAAATCGGAAAACTGAATGGAGTTATCCTCCATACACCAGGCGAGGAGGTAGAAAACATGACTCCTGAAAACGCTGAGAGAGCGCTCTACAGCGATATTTTAAATCTATCAATTGCACGAAAAGAATACAAACAGCTCAGTGAAGTCTTGGGTAAGATCACGAAAACTTATCAAGTAAGAGACTTGCTGACGAACATTTTAAAGGACGATGCCATCAAGTTGGAAGTGCTCAACCGCATCGAAAAAATAGAACCTTTTATCGCGGAAGAAACACCCAAAGGTTCGATCAAGGATAAATTATTGGATGAAGATGCAGAAGATTTAGCCCGTTTACTCATCGAAGGGGTGGAAATGAAACGGGACACGTTGACCAAATTCCTGAATAAAGATTGGTATGACCTGCGTCCGTTGCATAATTTCTTCTTCACTCGCGATGCATCCATGAGCATGTACAACGAGGTACTCATCGGCCGCATGGCAAATGCAGTACGTGATCGTGAAGCCGTGATTATGCAGTCTATTTTTGATTTCACCCCCGGGTTCAAAACACGCACCCTTAATTTGAACACGACAAACGACCCCACCCGCAAATTAACAATCGAGGGAGGTGACGTTCTGATCGCTCGTGACGATATTTTAGTAATCGGTAACGGGGCACGTACCACCACTCGCGGTATCGATGCACTGATGTATAACTTCATCAACCGGAACGAAGATAAAGTACAACATATTCTGGTACAGGAATTACCCCATTCTCCGGAATCATTCATCCACTTGGATATGGTATTTACCTTCTTGGATAAAGACAAATGTATGGTTTACGAGCCCCTGATTATGAGCCCGGGCAACTACCAGACCGTGCATATCAAGATTCAACACGGCAAATTAATCAGTATCCGCAGGGAGAAAACCTTGTTACATGCGTTGAAAAAACTGGGAATGGACTTGGAGCCCGTGTATTGTGGCGGCGAGGACGAAACTTGGAACATGGAAAGAGAACAATGGCACAGTGGTGCAAACTTCTTCTGCGTGGCACCGGGTAAAGTCATCGGTTACGCTCGTAACAATTATACCGTGGAAGCCATGAGCAACGCCGGGTTCGAGATTATCCGCGCTTGTGACGTGATTAGCAATAAAGTAGATTTAAAGAACTACAACAAATACATGCTTACCATTGAAGGTTCGGAACTTCCCCGCGGAGGAGGAGGTGCCAGATGCATGACCATGCCGATCAACCGGGATGAAGTAGAGTGGTAAAGAAATGAAAAAAGCCTCCGTTCGGAGGCTTTTTTCATTTCTCCCCGATATATAAACTGGCGATTCCGAACGTCAACCGTTGCTGAGAAACATTAGCATAACCGGAACGACGCATGATTTCCAAGAACTTCTCTCCTTGAGGGAAAGCGAATACCGAAGCCGGCAAATACTCGTAAGCCTTCCGGTTACCGGAAATAATCCCTCCCACGAAAGGCAGTATATTTCTGAAATAAAAATTGTATAGCTGTTTCATAGGAAATCTTTCAGGCGTGGAAAATTCTAAAATAACCACCTTTCCCCCGGGACGCAACACCCGGCACATTTCCGTCAACCCCTGCTCCAAGTGCTCGAAGTTACGTACGCCGAAAGCCACTGTCACGGCATCAAAAGTATTATTCCCGAACGAAAGATTCTCACTATCCCCGTACTGGAAATCGAGTTGGTCTACCAGTCCCTTGTTTTTCGCTTTCTCACGGGCAACAACCAACATATTCTCGGATATATCCGCCCCAACCACACGCTTCACGCCATGCTTCAATGCCTCGATAGAAAAATCACCCGTACCGCAAGCGATATCCAACACCAGCTCTTTCCGCCCGGCTCCTACCACTTTCATCGCTTTTCTCCGCCAACGTTTATCAATCCCCATAGATAACAAGTGGTTCAACAAATCATACTTGGGCGCAATCCCGTTGAACATCTCCTGTACCTTTTCTTTCTTTGCCATTATTTTTTCATTTATTTCAACGGCGAAAATAATCAATTTTTAGCTTCTAAAACAATAACCGCCTGTATAACTCAAAACAAAACATGTATAAAGTACACACGAAAAAATCGTGAGAACCCTTTGCAGAGAGTCCTCACGACACGAAATATAAACTCAAATCAAAACCTCCGAAAGTATAGTTATTTGCTCGATGTACCGCTTTCCAGAATACTGACAATCGAGAACAGGGAAAAGCATATCGCTCCCAAACCGATCAGTACACGCGAAGGTACAAAGAAAGCGTTATCCAGTGACGCCTCTTCAAAAAGGAAGGCTCCCAAGAAAAGAGCAAACAAAGCTGTCATGACCGGAATCAAAGGTATCCGGTTCGCCAATTTACATTCTTGACGCCACACCTTTGCCAATAAAAGAACCTTACTGGAAATACTGAAACAAACCAGCCCGAGGCCAATCAAGATAAAACCGGTAGTATTCACGGGAGCCGCTGCAGCCAACAACTCTACAATTCCCCCTACAATACAGATAGTCCCCATGAAAAATACCAGTCTAGGCCAATTTTTTCTATCTTTTTCCCCGTAATCATTCCTGATCTGACGGGAAATACTTGCAACCAAACCAATCAGACTCGTGCATATACAAGCCAAGCCCGCCATGACACTCCCGGCAACCAGATGGTCGCCCTCGGAAGCCCCGGACAACAAAACAATAGCCCATACCCATGCCACCAAAGCCAGCACGATAGTGATTCCAATCAGCGTGGATTCCGTCGTCGCTGAAAAACCTGCCGGGTTAATTTTATCGCTCGTCCCGTGGGAATTTCCCGGAATCAATGTAAATTTAGTCGATGAAGTCGCCGCCGTCGAGATACAACCGGCAATTAATGCCACCCCGCAAATCACGTGCCCCGGCACGAACATATTCTGCGGTTCCGCTATGTTCAACAAAGTGATCCCCAAAATCATAGTACCCAAAGCAAACAAATACCCCATGGCAGGCAACAAATACTTCGCCACAGGATTATACGTGTGGATCAACTGACGAATGATCGTGGCAGCCGTGGCATAAAGGGCTAAACAAAGAACTCCTAATGAAAACACGACCGGCCCTGCCACCCAACGAGCTTCATCATTCCCGTAACCGAAAATATACCCCCCGAAAAAGAAGCAAATCAACGCCATCAATAAGGGAATTAAACGAAACAAAACACTAATACCGTAATTCATAAGCAATTCATTTTAATACCTATGCATATACGGCGATTAACATATTCGGTTAACCCGTTTCTTTGAAAATTATATTAAAAAACCTAATCATTCAGTACCTTCCACAACATATCTTTCAACTCCGTGATGCCGCTTCCCGTGACGGAAGAAATAAAAACGTAAGGAATATCCGGCAAGTCCTGTTCTATTTCCGCCATGAGTTCCCGGTCTATGAAATCGGACTTCGTGATTGCCAGCAATCTTCTTTTATCCAACAATTCCGGATTAAATTGCTTCAACTCGTTCAGCAATATCCGGTACTCCTCGTGAATGTCCTTACTATCACACGGCACCATAAATAATAATACCGAATTTCGCTCGATATGACGCAAGAATCGCAATCCCAATCCTTTACCAAGGTGAGCCCCCTCAATGATACCGGGGATATCCGCCATAACAAAAGAACGATTATCCCGGTAATTCACGATTCCCAAGTTCGGTACCAACGTTGTAAAAGGATAATTGGCAATCTCCGGTTTCGCTGCCGACACCACGGACAACAAGGTCGATTTTCCGGCATTCGGGAATCCCACCAATCCCACGTCGGCAAGTACTTTCAACTCCATAATCACGGTACGCTCCACGCGCGGTTCCCCGGGTTGCGCATAACGAGGTGTCTGATTCGTGGCAGAACGGAAATTCCAGTTTCCAAGACCACCTCGTCCTCCGCGAACGGCAATAGCCGTTTCACCGTCCCGGGTAATCTCACAAACCGTTTCACCCGTGTCCGCATCCCGAGCCACTGTCCCGAGAGGCACGTCCACGATTACATCTTCCCCGTCCGCCCCTGTACACAAATTACCGCTTCCACTCTCCCCGTCGCCCGCGAACACGTGACGTTGGAATTTCAAGTGAATCAATGTCCAATAATTACGATTCCCACGCAAAATCACGTGACCGCCGCGTCCTCCATTTCCCCCGTCAGGCCCGCCTTTAGCGGAACGCTTATCCCGGTGCAAATGCATGGAGCCCGGTCCCCCGGCTCCGCTACGACAGAAAATTTTCACGTAATCGACAAAGTTCGTTGATGCCATCCTTTTTTATTTTAGATTTATGATTTATGATTTTAGATTCCAAATTAAAAATGACATCATTCACTCGTCATTTTCAATTTTCAATTTTCAACTTTCAATTGTATACAAGTCCGGTAGATTCCGTCCCACCCCATCGTAATCCAAGCCTCGCCCGACCACAAAGTCGTTTCCCAAGGCAATGCACGTGTAATCAAGAGTCAAGTCATACCTCAAAGCCCCCGGCTTATAAAACATAGCCGCAATCTTCACTTGTTTCGGGTTCCTCTCCTCCAACATACGCTTTAAGTATACCATAGACTCTCCCGAATCTACCATATCTTCCAAAACCACGACAGTACGTCCGGCAATATCTTCTTTCAAACCTATCAAGTTCTGCACGTTTCCGGAAGAAGCAAGCCCGTCATACGAGGCAATCTTCACGAAACTGATTTCTGTCCCTTCCACCGTGATTTTCTTCAGCAAATCGGACACGAACATAAAAGCCCCGTTCAGAACACCAATAAACAAGGGAGATTCCCCTGCCAAATCCTTATTCATTTGTCGGGCAACCCGGTCTATCGCCTGTTCAATCTCCTCTGCCCCGAGCAATAACCGGAAATCCCGGTCATGCAGCCTGATTGTTTTCATATCACAAATATTTCTCCCGAATGACTGTTTTCCGTCTTCGGACTCGTTTTTTTATTTAACTTTGCGCAAAAGTACAACTTTGAATTTAAAATCCGGTAAAAATATGGATCCAAAAGTAAGTATTATCATGGGTAGCACTTCTGATCTACCCGTTATGGAAAAAGCCGCGAAAGTATTGAATGACTTTTGCATACCTTTCGAAATCAATGCTCTTTCCGCTCACCGCACGCCGGCAGAAGTGGAAGCCTTCGCCAAAGGCGCTCGCGAACGGGGCATCGAAGTTATCATCGCCGGAGCCGGAATGGCAGCACACCTGCCGGGTGTTATCGCCGCCATGACTCCCGTCCCCGTTATCGGAGTACCCATCAATGCCTCCCTCGACGGTATGGACGCCCTCTTGGCTATCGCCCAAATGCCCCCGGGCATCCCTGTCGCCACCACAGCCATCAACGGAGCCATGAACGCCGGAATATTGGCAGCACAGATTCTTGCCGTGGGTGACAATGCATTAAAAGCGAAAATCGTTGATTTCAAAGAATCCTTGAAAAAGAAAATCGTTGACGCCAACAATGAACTGGCAAAAGTAAAATACGATTACAAGACGAATTAAGGAGGTGTGTTTTACACACCTCTAGTCTATAAAAGACGAACCTTCGGTTCATAAATACTCTTGACTTTATGACATGATGGACTTTATAGACCTTACAGACCAGAGGATGTGTTTTGCCACATCCTCTTATTAATCGTACTTGATAAAATTCACATTTTCCCCATTTTTATAAGTTATAACTTATAAATTTCATATCTTTGGATATGCGGCTCCAAAGTCGTCTTTCATACCAATAACCTAAACTTCCAAAGATGTGTAGAGCAGTACTTTTCTGTATATTTCTATTCATGCTCCCTGCCATTCTTCACTCGCAGGAAATCACGGATATAGAGAAATTATTGCAAGACAATGACGTGGAAGCTTCCGAAGCTTATTATGAAGATATCGTGGCAACCCTTTTGAATCTGTCCACAAACCCTATAAATATTAATTCCGCATCTTTCGATAGCCTGAAAATGCTCTTTTTCCTGTCAGATGCACAGATTGACAATTTACTGGAATTTCGGGAAAAGCATGGTGCTTTCATGCACCCGAACGAGATTCTATTGGTTACAGGTATCGGCACTAGAGATTTAGAAAACATCAAACCCTTTATCCGCATCGGGGATTACACTCCCGGTACACCCCGCCTTCCCCGATTGCACCACGAGATACTGGCTCGCGTCAAAACCACACGCCCGAAACAAGCCGGTTACAAGCGATACAGCCGAGATGCATTCATTTATGAAAAAGATTACCTCTCCAAAAAAAGAAACCGTTTCCAAGGTCCGCCCGTAAGCACCTTGTTAAAATACAAAGTTACCGCCGGAAACCGCTGGCAAGGGGGTATCACCCTCGAAAACGACGCGGGAGAGAATTATTTCACGAAAAACCAGAAAACCGGATTCGACTTTCTCTCCGCCCACCTCTGCTACACGCCCGGTAATACCATTCAAAAAATATGCGTCGGAGATTATAAAATACAATGGGGACAAGGATTAATCGCGTGGGGCGGATTCTCTACCGGCAAATCATCCGCTTCGCTGAGTAACGAAAAATCAGGAAACGGCATCATGCCCTACTTCTCCACCGACGAGAATCGCTTTCTCCGGGGTGGCGCCATCAGCTTACAACCTTTTCGGGATATGACAACAGAAATATTCATCTCCTACAAAAAGACCGACGGCAACCTCCTCGACACGGATACATTGACCACGGAAGCCTTACGCACAGCCACACTCTATCAAACAGGTTATCACCGCAACGCACTGGAATCAGAGAAGAAACACACGCTGAAAGAATTTACAACCGGACTCTCCGCCCGCTTGAATCACCGCTACTTTCGAACGGGAATACAAATTCTATATTACAATTTCACCCCCGCTCTCGCCATCGGGCAATCCACTTACCAACAATACAACGACCGGGGACGCCATCGCACCCTCATCAGCATCGACTATAAAACAGGAGCCCGCCACTGCTTTCTATTCGGGGAAATCGCCCGCGGCAACAATGGCTCATGGGCAACCATCAACGGATTGCGTTACACGGGTTTCCGCCCCGCGGCACTAAGCGTCATTTATCGCCGATACGATAAAGACTTCCGCTCCCATTATAACAGCGGATTCGCCGAATACTCGAATACCTCCAACGAAGAAGGCATATACGCGGGACTGGAATGTACACCTTTCCGCGACTTGAAACTTAACGCGTACTACGACCATTTTCGTTTCTTCGCGCCCCGTTATCAAGCAACACTCCCCGGTTCCGGAAACGAGGTCTCGGGTGAAGTCACCTACTCCCGTCCCCGCTGGGAATGTAGCCTGCGTTTCAAACACGAGGGGAAACCGGAAGACTACAAAGCAGAAAAAATCATCTCCGTCACTCGCGTAAAACAAGAATACAGACTCCAATTCTCCTACATCCCCAGTGAATGCCTGAAACTACAAAGCCGTGCCACCTATGTCCGCTACGCGAAACAAGAGAAAAAAGAGTCCGGTTTTCTCGTTTATCAAGACATTGCCTATACTTCCCGCGAAGAAAACGTTAAAGCCCAGTTTCGTTTGGCATACTTTGATACAGACAGCTACAATGCCCGCGTATACGCCTACGAACATAACGTACTTTACGGGTATTCTTTCCCGGCATACCAAGAACGGGGCGTACGTTCCTACTTGAATCTGAATTGGAAACCCGTCCGCCGCATCACGCTATACCTCAAAGCCGGCGTAATCTATTATCCGGACAAAACGATTATCAGCTCCTCTTTGACACAAGTGGACGACAACAAATTATTCGATTTTACTTTCCAAGTTCGAGTCAGAATATAACAAACCGGACTCACACCCCTGTATGTCTTCCCCTCAACACCCGTTCCACATCTTCCAACCCGTACCCCTTGGCAATCAACAACACAATATAGTGATACATTAAATCCGCCGCCTCGTTCAAGAACAATTCTTCGTTATCATCCTTCGCTTCTATCACCAGTTCAACGGCTTCCTCTCCCACTTTTTGAGCGACCTTGTTAATACCCTTGCCTATCAATCTTGCCGTGTACGATACCTCCGGGGAATCATTTTTACGTTTTCGCAAATATTGTTGCAAATAATGCAGAAAATCACTCTCCCGGTTGACCTCGCCCCAACACGTATCGCTCCCCGTGTGACAAGTAGGTCCGGCAGGTATCGCTTTCACCAACAACGAGTCATTATCACAATCAGCGAGTATCTCTTTTACATTCAGGAAATTACCACTTTCCTCCCCCTTCGTCCACAAGCGTTGACGGGAACGACTGAAAAAACACACTTTACCCGAATCCAACGTTTTCGCGACAGACTCCGCGTTCATATACCCTTGCATCAATACCACCCGGGTTTCGGCATCTTGCACGATTGCCGGAATCAACCCGTTCACATCAAATTTCAATTTTTCCAATGCTATCATCTCTCTTTTTATTTTTAACGTACAACAATTCCTTTCTCTTTCAAATAACACTTCAACTCCGGTATCCCGACCTGTCCGAAATGGAATACCCCTGCCGCCAGCACGGCATCCGCCTGTCCGCGAACAAACGCGTCATAAAAATCCTCCATACACCCCGCTCCCCCGGATGCGATAACCGGAACCCGCACCATTTCACCCAGTCGAGCCACGGCATCGCAAGCAAAACCTTGATGTGTCCCGTCATGGTCCATCGACGTGAACAAAATCTCACCCGCACCCCTCTCCTCTGCCTCCCGTGCCCACGAGAAAAGCTCCCGTTCCGTCGCCAAACGACCGCCATGACTATATACCTGCCAACCATTCGCCCCTTGTTTCGCATCAATCGCCACCACCACACACTGTCGCCCGAATGCCTCCGACAACCGATTAATTAAACCGGGCTCAGTCAACACACTCGAATTTACAGACACCTTATCCGCACCTTTCCGCAACAACACCTCGACATCTTTTTCCGATGATATTCCTCCCCCCACCGTAAAAGGAATATTCACCGCACGAGCCACTCGTTCCACCCATTCCGCCATCGTCTTCCTCTTGTCACAACTCGCCGTTATATCCAGAAATACCAACTCATCCGCCCCCTCTTTCGAATAACGCTCAGCCAGTTCCACGATGTCCCCCGCGTCCCGTAAATTCTCGAAATTCACCCCTTTTACTGTCCTCCCGTCTTTTACATCCAGACAGGGAATTATTCTCTTTGCTAAAAACATACCAATTTATGATTTACGATTTAAGATTTATGATTTAAGATTCACGATTTATGATTTTTCCCACGAACTAATAATCGTAAATCGTAATTCATAAATCATAAATTAATTAAATTTTCCCTTCATACAACGCTTTCCCCACTATGACCTCTGTCACTCCCACACCTGCCAACGCCTTCACGTCTTCTTTTGAACTCACTCCCCCGGAAGCAATCACCGTCAATTCCGGGAAACGGGTCACCAACTCTCGGTATAAAGGCAATGCCACACCCGCCAACATCCCGTCCCGCTCTATATCCGTGCACATCAAATATTTCAACATGGGACGGTACCATTCTACCAATTCAAATACCGTTGTTTCCGTTCCGCATTTCCACCCGTTGATATACACCTGCTCCCCGCGGACATCCGCACCTACAATCACCCGCTCCCGCCCGTACCGTTCCAACCACAGCGTAGTTTTCCGTCTATCTTGTTGTGCCATACTCCCCAAGCAAACAAATGAAGCCCCGGCATCAAACACCCGGCAAATATCATCCTCCCCTTTTATCCCACCACTAAAATCCACCCGTAAACGTGTATGCTTACATATTCTTTCCAGCACATCGACATTCACGACACGAGAAGCCGCCGCCCCGTCCAAATCCACGAGATGCAACCTCTCCATTCCCGCCGCTTCAAAACGTCGTACAGCCTCCAACGGGTCATCGTAATAAACCTTACTCCTGTCATAATCTCCCTGCATCAAGCGCACACACTTCCCCCCGATAATATCTATCGCCGGAATAATCGTTATCTCCTTTTCCATATCACTCACCATTTTAAAAAGTTCTCAAGTATTCGTGCCCCCGTTTCAGCAGACTTCTCCGGATGAAATTGACATCCCCAGAAATTATCCTTTCGGATAGCGGCACTAAATTCCCGCTGATAATCACACGCTGCAATCGTATTTTCACACACGGGTACATAATAGGAATGCACGAAATAAACCCTCTCACCCTCGTTCACTCCCGCAAACAACGGACTCCCCAACTCCCGAATCCCGTTCCATCCCATGTGCGGCACCTTGCTCTCGCACCCGAATTTCCGCACCCGTACAGGAAAAATACCCAACCCGTCCGTGTTCCCCTCGTCCGAAGCCTCACACATCAATTGCATCCCCAAACATATCCCCAGCACCGGTACCCGTAATGACGATATTACCGTATCCAGTCCGCTCTCTTTTAACTGGCGCATCGCGGCAGCAGCCTGCCCCACCCCCGGGAATATGACCTTATCCGCCGCCCGTATCACTTCCGCATCGGCACTACACGCCACCTCATATCCCAACCGCCGCACCGCCGTTTCCACCGAGAATAAATTTCCCGCACCGTATTCTATGATAACAACCTTTCCCATTTATGATTTATGATTTAAGATTTACGATTTATGATTAAAATATTAGTTCATGAAAAATTGAGAAATTCCTCAATCAAAAATCTTCAATCATAAATCATCAATTAATCAGTCTATTAAACTCTTCGTCGACGGCAACTCTCCCCCGTCCTTCTGTTCCACCGCCACACGCAAGCAACGCCCGAAAGCCTTAAAAATAGCCTCAATCATGTGATGTGTATTCTCTCCCTTCGCCGTCACATGCAGATTACACTTTGCCGTCTGGCAAAAAGAAGCGAAAAAATGTTTGGTCATCTCTGTCGGGAAATCCCCCACGTACTCCCGGGTAAACACCGCGTTCCATTCCAACCAACCCCGTCCCCCGAAATCAAGCAACACCTCCGCTTTCGCCTCATCCATGGGTAAAGCAAAACCGTACCGCCCAATCCCCTTCTTACTCCCCAACGCCTCGGCAAAACAACTCCCCAGCACGATAGCCGTATCCTCTATCGTGTGATGTTCATCGACCTGCAAATCCCCCTTCACGGCAACAACCAAATCAATTCCCCCGTGGCGTGCAACCTGTTCCAACATATGGTCGAAAAAAGCCAATCCCGTCCGTACATCCCCTTCTCCCGAACCATTCAGGTCAAGCGCAACCTTCACATCCGTTTCCGCGGTCTTTCTTTCTTTTACTGCCCGGCGACTGCCTTTTTTCAAAAAACGGACAATCCTTCCCCAAGAACCAGTACACAAAGCCACGGGTAACCCCTCCGGAACCTCCTCGCCCAAATAAATTCCCCGTATTCCCATGTTTTTCGCCAACTGCATATCCGTCACCCTATCCCCTATCACGTAAGAATACTCTCGCTCCAACCCATCACCCAAATACTTCTCCACCATACCAATTCCCGGTTTTCGACGAGGGGAGCCCTCTTCCGGCATACTCTCGTCAATAAGAATCTCGTCAAACACCACGCCTTCACCCGCCAACGTCCGTAACATAAACTCATGAGGCGGCAAAAAAGCCTCCATCGGGAAACGCTCCGTCCCCAAGCCATCTTGGTTACTCACCATAACCAACCGATAATCCGTATCCCTCGCCAACTCCCGCAAAGCCCCGATAACTCCCGGCACAAATTCCAATTTCGCCATACTATCCACTTGAAAATCACCGGACGGTTCTTTGATAATCGTTCCATCCCTATCTATAAACAAAATCTTCTTCATAAACCACGTCATCTAAAATCCTTTAATACCCGAATCAATAAATCATTCTCCTCCCTCGTCCCTATCGTGACGCGCAAACCACCCTCCAACCGGGGCGGAATATGCCGTACCCGGACAACCAGCCCGTGAGCCAACAAATAATCATACACTTCCCGATAACGAGGCGTACACGCAAGCAAGAAATTCGCCTCCGAATCATACACCCGTTCAAAACACGCCATACCCCGCAATGCCACCAACACACGCTCCCTCTCCCGTTTGATTTCCTCGACTCTCTCACGGAACAAATCCACGTTCTTCAACGCCTCCAACGCCATCCGTTGCGTCACCGAACCGATATTATAAGGCGGCTTTACCTTATTCAAATACTTCACCAATCCCGGTTCCGCCATACATATCCCCACACGCAATCCCGCCAGTCCCCACGCTTTCGACAACGTCTGCAATACCACGACATTCGGACACTCCCCCCGTAAACTTGTTGCCGACGGCACATCCGCGAAGTCGATATACGCCTCATCGACCACGACCAACCCTTCAAACCGCAACGCAACCCGCCGAATCTCATCCAAGGGAATGACATTCCCCACCGGATTATTCGGGGTACAAAAGAAAATAATCTTTGTCCGCTCATCCACCCGCTCAAAGATACGCTCCCATTCCGGCATAAAATCATCGTCCAGCACCAAGTTCCGCACCTCCGTGCCATTCACCCGGGCGCTCACCTCGTACATCGAATACCCCGGAGAAAACACGATTATATTATCCCGCCCCGGTACACAAACCGTCCGTATCAACATGTCAATCAACTCGTCACTCCCGTTCCCCAACACCAAGCGTGACACATCCACCCCCTTCAACCGGGCAACCTGCTGTTTCAGTTCCCGCTGATACGGGTCCGGATAGCGGTTATATCCCGACGCGAACGGATTCTCATTCGCGTCCAACAACACCGCCCCCGCTCCCTCGAACTCCCCGCGGGCACAAGAATACGCCTCCAGTTCCCGTATATTCTCTCTTACCAAATTCTCAAACTCCATTTTCATGTTTGTTTATAAAGTTTATAATGTTCGTAAAGTTTATAAAGTATTCCGGCAGCCTCGCTGCCGAGAACAAAGTCCCCGTACAGCCCATAAACCTCATAAATCTTATGAACTTTATGAACCTTATGAACTTTATAAACCTTACAAACTTTCAACTCGAACCCTTACCGCATTCCCGTGCGCCGTCAAATTCTCGTTATCAGCCATAATCTCTATCGTCTTCCCCAGATAAGCCAATCCCTCCGGGCGAATCTCTTGAAAACTAATCTTCTTCATAAAAGAATCTACCCCGACACCACTATACGCCCGTGCATACCCGTTCGTCGGCAACGTGTGATTCGTCCCCGAAGCATAATCCCCCGCGCTCTCCGTCGAATAATTTCCCAAGAAAACAGAACCGGCATTCCGTATCCGCGGAACCCACGCCATGTAATCCTCCACGCACAACATCAAGTGTTCCGGGGCATAAAGATTCGCCATCTCCACGCACTCCTCCCGACTATTCAACACCACGTACTTCGAACATTTCAACGCCATTTCCGCTATCGATTTGCGAGGCAATCTATCCAATTGCTCCCGCAACTCTCTTTCCACCTCTTCCACCAACCTCTCCACGCAAGTAACAAGCACCACCTGACTATCCGGACCGTGTTCCGCCTGTGATAACAAATCTGCCGCCACAAAACGAGGACAGGCAGTTCCATCCGCCACAATCATCAATTCCGACGGACCAGCCGGCATATCAATCGCCACCCCGTAACGCCCGACCATTTGTTTAGCCGCCGTCACGAAACGATTGCCCGGTCCGAAAATCTTATCTACCCGGGGTATCGTCCCCGTCCCCAACGTCAAAGCGGCAATCGCCTGAATCCCCCCAACTTTATATACCCGACTCACGCCACAAAGTTTCGCCGTCCACAAAATCACCGGATTCACCCGTCCATCCTGTCCCGGAGGCGTACAAATCACAACCTCCCGACATCCGGCAATACGTGCGGGTATAGCCAACATCAACACGGTCGAAAACAACGGCGCACTTCCTCCCGGCACATACAACCCCACGCGTTCAATCGCTCTCGCCTCCTGCCAACAACGGAAACCATTCGCGTTCACGTATTCATTAATACCCGGTAGCTGCACCTCGTGAAACCGTTCTATATTCTCCTTCGCCACACCGATAGCCTCTTTCAAATCCACGGCAACCTCCCGGTCAGCAGCTTCAAACTCTTCGTTCGTTACCTCAAAATCAGCCATCTTCACCCTATCGAAATACCACGTGTACTTCTTCAACGCCTCATCCCCATCACGAGCCACCTCATCAAACACCGCCCGACACACCTTTTCCAAATCCTCTCCCTTATTTACCGGACGTTCCAATACCTTCGCCCAATCTTCTCTTTTCGGATATAATATCTTATTCATAACCTTATTACATTAATTTTACTCAATCATTTTTTCAATCGGCACCACCAGTATCCCCTCTGCTCCCGCAGCACGCAAAGCTCCTATCGACTCCCAAAACCGATTCTCGTTCACTACCGAATGAAGCGAGTACCATCCTTTCATCCTCAACGGCATCACGGTCGGACTTTTCACCCCCGGCAACACCCTGCAAATCTCTTCCAACTTATCCTCCGGAGCGTTCAACAAAATATACTTATTACATTTCGCCGCCAACACCGCTTTAATCCGAAACATCAATTGCTCCAACAACATCCGTTTCTCCTCATCCAAATTCGGGTTCGCCACCAAAACAGCAGTAGACTTGAATAACGTGTAAACCTCCGTCAACCCGTTTTTGAAAAGCGTACTCCCCGAACTCACGATATCACAAATCGCATCCGCCAACCCAATCCCCGGCGCAATCTCTACCGACCCTGTAATCACGTGAGCCTCTGCCTGTATGTTATTCTGCTGTAAAAAATCATTCAATGTATTCGGGTACGATGTCGCAATCTTCTTCCCCTGCAACCACTCCAACCCCGTAAACTCCTCCGACTTCGGAATCGCTATCGACACCCGACACCCGGAAAAGCCCAAATCCAACAACTTCAATACATTCGCCCGTTTCTCTATTATCGTGTTCTCCCCGATAATCGCCACGTCAACCACCCCATCCTCCACGTAATGAGGGATATCCGAATTTCGTAAATAAAGCACCTCCAACGGGAAATTAGAGGCCTGTGCCATTAACTGCTCTTTCCCGTTATTAATGGAAATGCCACACTCTTTCAACAATTCGAGGGAATCCTCGTTCAAACGTCCTGACTTCTGAATCGCGACTTTCAATTTTACCATCTTTATTCGATTTTATCGTCGCACTGAATCTGGAAAGGCTATTTATGATATCGAAAAAAACAAAACGAGCCCGCCTGATTCAGGCGAGCTCGTTTATACTTTCTTTATCTCTAATTACAGCACAACAGCATCATCTCACCTGAAAACAGTGATGGCAATGATGATGCATATGATGTAACGTACTATTCATATTTTTGTCTTTTTCGTGCTGCAAATATAAGAACTAAAAATTATTCCGCAAATTTCTGCATGAATTTTTCAACTGACTGAGGCAATACCATTGCTGCTGGTGCAGGAGCTTCTTCTACATAAGGAACTAGATGCAAACCGATTTCGGTTTCATTGCTATTCTCAATAAGATCTACTATCATTGTCACCATTGAAGTCGCAAGTTCTTTGTATTCTCCTAACTGTTCCCCAAAACTTTCCAATAAAGAAGGTAGCATTTTCACGACAGGTAGCATCATTTCTTTATTTACATATATATCAACACCATCATCTGTCTTTCTCATCAACAAAGGTAATCCCTCATTTGCAGCAGCAGCCAATTGAAGCAAAGGATTCACCGATTCTGCACGCCCAACATTAGATTGCTTAGGAGAAGTTGCATCAGCAATAATTCCATTAATATTTAAAGCAATGTACAATTTATTATCAACAACATTATATAATGCCATTCCTTCAGGCGAATCTCCATAGATAGGAGTTCCACTAGTTAACAATTCATCTATATTTGTCACATATCGAGCAATAATATTACCATCATCCTTTAACGTCAACTGCGGCAACATCACCGGAAGTAACTGTCCTATATTACCAATAAATTCTTTAAAATCGTCTATCGGCATCGGACTTCCTAAAAAATCAACGGACTCTTGATCCGTATCCAAATTAAAAACTAAAGAAGTAACACTCCATTTAGCCGTCATTGAAGATTTCATCTTCGCTATCAAATTCAAACTCAACTTATCTCCGCTAATAGTTCCATCAAGAGTTACTTCTCGATTTGTATTAGTATTATTACCCGTAATCTTATCCCCTGCACGAGTGACTGCAAACACTGTTTCAGCCTCTCCCGGCAATGCTTTTTTCACTGTTAAAACAGAACCATCCAAAACAGCCTCTTTACCCGAAAGAACAAAATCACCAAGAGAAAGAGATAAATTTTCTCCGTTGTAAGTTACTGCTTTCTTATCATCATCGTCATCACTACAAGCAGTAAATAATGCCATCCCTAAAATCAACAACCATAAAAACCGATTTTTCATACTTCATTAAATATTAATTAGACATCTTTTTATAATCAAACGTGCTATCAACAAACCTTCGTTTATTACGCCACGTAGCTATTTACCCAGCAAAAAACGTGCAATTTTAATCAGAAGTTACAAGTGATTTGCAATTTTAACACTTCAAGATTCACAGATGTTTAATTATCACCTCTTTAAAAATTTAAAAATTCAACAAATTATAGCCATATAGTGCCATACTTCTTTTTGATTTTACTTGAAAAATATTTATTCATACGCTATTAATAAACGAAGGTTTATTGATATTACACAAATTTGATTATAAAAAGATGTCTAATTAATATTTAATGAAGTATGAAAAACAAACTTTTAATGCTATTAGCTTTAAGTATCGCATTCTTTTCCGGTTGTAAAGACGATGATGATCCGGTGCCACCCACAATAGATAAAGTTATCGGTCAATATTCCGGGGAAAAACTAAAAGCTACTATTGACGGTGTTGCTGCGACAGAAAATGCCTCTGTACAAATCATTCAAAATGAAAACAATACCACCTCTTTTAAATTAATAAATATAGTTCCCGGTTTCCCCGAATTTGAAATTCCCAATGTTACTTTTGAAGCCCTCAGCCGTTCTTACTACAGTCAGTTATCAGGCTCTATAACAGATAATGTCAGTGGTTACGCGGTTCAAGCACAAGCAAACGTAGAGGATGATATCATGGAAATCAACATCACAATTAAAGAAATTGAAGGAGAACCGACAAGTGCCGAAACTTTCTATAATAAAACATTCAAAGGAGAGATGGCTATCAGTCTAGGCATGGAGCCTATAACCATGACTCAACGCGTATACGTGAGCAAGCCCTCCAAGAATGCCCCAAATTGTCTTAGCTTGAAAATTGAAAATTTCTCTTTCCAAGGCATCAATTTAGGAACAATCCAATTGGATACGATTCCATTTGTTAAAAGAGGAGATGTATACGGTTTCACCGCAAAAGACAGAGAAATTTCTGATCTGGAAATCCCCGGAGTAACAGGAGTAAAACTAACCGCACGCGGAGCCATTATTGAAAACCATCTCATGAAATTGAATCTCGTTGTCGATGCAACACCACTAACTGTCAACGTTACTTTCACGGGTGACACGGTTACTGAAAGTACAGATACGAAAATTCAACTAACTGTTAAAGGAGATGCAGTGGCAAGTCAACCAGATAATTCGAAAACAGCTTCCATTTATATTTTCAAAATCTGGGAAACGGCTACTGCCAGTCAATTAATGTTAACCCCGGAAATCAAACTTCCCAAAGGAGCAACCTTGGATTCCGTGGTTGTCCGCTATTCAGACGGAACAAAAGCAATACTTGGGGAAAAAGACGCTATAGACTTTTCCAAAATCGAAGGAGAAAAATATGACGTAAGATATTATATCACCCCGGAAGATGTACGCTATCCCTCCACCAAAACTCTCCGCTTGGAGAAAATGCCGGAATTCAAGTCAGTTTACAAAATGGAAAACTGGATTACTCCCGAAGAAGCCAAATACCAAGTGCCTGTAAATATGGCAAGTTCTAATGCCGCCGCAGATTTTTTTCCTTTATCGGGAATGTTTATTGGTCAAACTCTAACAGCAGAACCTTACCCCGTAAGTCAAGACGGCGATGCAGCCAAGATCCTGACAAGAGACACTTACGGCGGATACGCTTTAATTGCTGTATTGCCTAAAGTTACAGCAGGCACCTTATTTAACGGTACATTTGAATTAGATGCATTAGCACCCCTAAAAAGTACTCATTTCGGAGAAGCTTATCGAGGTACAAAAACACCCGCAACATTCAAATTCACCTATAAATACACACCGGGACCTAAATTCTTCAACACGATAATCACCGGTGAAGGAGCAAATACAAAAGTCACCGCACAAGAAGTACCCGACAAAACAGACGAATGTTCTCTGATTGCCTATGTGTATGAAGTGGATTCCTATGATGATTATCTGGATGGAACAAACATTAACGATTCCAAGAAAGTCATCTTAAAAGCTGCTTTCAGTAGTGGAGTGCAAAACAGTTTTATTGAAAAAACAATCAATTTTGAACCCACGGGAAACGGTTCATTCGACCCAGCTAACAAAAAATACAAAATAGCCATCGTTTGTACCCCAAGTAAAGAAGGTGATGCTTATAAAGGTGCACCCGAAAGTACTCTATGGATAAAATCGCTGGAAGTAACTTATCAATAAAGTCCACTTTAGTTACAGATATATTTGAAAAAACAAGGTGTATCATTTTAATCAATGATACACCTTGCAATATGTTAGAATCGAATCAAATTATTCTGCCGGTACAAAATTCAAACCGACTTGCATCTCAGTAGTAGCCTCCAATGCTCCCGGCAAATTTTCCATAATAGGTCCGAGTTCTACAGCTACTCCCATATACTCAAACGAAGCATCATCCGGAATCAAACCACTAACTAACGGAATAATAGGCCCCAACTGTTTTAACAACACTTCATCAACATACACTTTCAACGCACCTGTTTCTGTTGTCAACTCGAAATGAACAGGCACTCCCCCATCCAATAGTTGAGCAAGAATATTCTCTAACGAACTACCGCCCGTGGAACGTCCTGCATTATCCTTTTCTACTTGACGCATAATCATCTCCAAGTTCAAGAAGACATAACAGATCCCGTCTTTCACGTAATAATGAGCTAAATTTAACGGGGACAATTGCCAGTCGGCTTCCGGCTCCGGATTATCCTCCGTGGCTGTGGCCGCATTATAAGTTGCAACAATGTTACCATCTTTCTGGAAAGTCACATTTTGTAAATAATTTTTTAACTCCGTTCCCAACATACCGGGAGCCATTGTCGCTATCAACCCTGTCGTGATAGTCATCTCTACCGGACGTCCAAAAATTTGTACAGTTATTGTTGTCAAAGGATAATCATGAGGTTTCCATGTCATACTGACAGACGACATATCCCATTTACCAATCAAATCATTCTCCTCAAATTCGACATTAACACTAAGAGCTAATTTACCCTTTTCAATCGAACCATCCAACGTTACCTTACGGGCATCATTTTTATTCTCTGCAACAAACGTGTAAATAGAATTATCACGATTCAAAACGATATCCGAAAATACCGTTTCTTTTTCCCCCGGAACAACATTGTTCAATTTTAAGGTAGCTTTTACACCATCGGCAGAATTAAAATCTACACTTTTCCCAGCTAACACGGAATTACTATATTTCAAATCTAAAACATTATCCGTGCTTGCCTCTGAATAGGTACCATTAAAGTCCTTGGGGCTTTTTTTGTTATCGTCATCACTACATGCCGAAAATAACACAACTCCCAAAAACAGCACTAAAAATAAAAAATTGTTTCTCATCATAACTTTAAATTACCCGATTATTTATAACACTCTATTTGATAACAGGAATTTTATAAACACTTTCACTTCATGTTCGTCGGAACAAATTCCTAGGTTTTCTTTTACAACAAAGACCAAGCCCGCGTTACAAATTATCGCCTCTATCTCCGCAACAGAACAAGAATTAACATGTCTATTCCCGCAAATATAAAAATTAACACTTTATTTCACTACCTTTGTTTCGGATTAACGGCTAAAAAATAAACATATGAAATCCCATTACCCGGCCCCGCGAAGCAGAAGCTTCGAAGTCAAAGAGGAGAATACTCTCATGCCTTTCTTGTTACAAGCTCTGCACGACCAAAGTAGAACTACCGTGAAATCACTACTCGCTCACAGACTTGTACAAGTGAACAACCGCCCGACCACACAATTTGACACACGTCTGAATCCGGGCGATACGGTCACCGTCGGCATGAACAAAACTGCAGCCCCTTTCCACCACCCGATGTTGACCATCCTGCATGAAGATGATGATTTAATCGTCGCTGAAAAAGCGAGCGGCCTGCTCTCCATGGGAACGGAACGGGACAAGACGAAAACAGCGTATCATATATTGAACGATTACGTGAAAAACAAAAATCCCCGGAACCACGTTTTCATCCTTCACCGTCTGGATAAAGAAACATCCGGAATCATGATGTTCGCGAAGAACGCTAAAGTACAGGAAAAGCTACAAAAAGACTGGAATAACATGATTCTGGAACGAAAATACGTGGCTATCATCGAGGGCTGCCCGCGACAAGAGCACGGGCAAATAAAATCATACATATCAGAAAACCGCGCCTTCGTCGTTCACTCCTCCAAAGACGGTAAACTGGCAATCACGAACTACACCGTATTAAAATCCGACAGGCAGTTCTCGCTCGTCGAATTGGATCTGGAAACCGGTCGCAAGAACCAAATCAGAGTACACATGCAGGAGATAGGACATCCGGTCACCGGGGATAAAAAATACGGTGCCATGAAGAATCCTTTGCGCCGCTTGGCATTGCACGCCTTCAAGCTCCATTTCATTCACCCCGTCACCGGAAAAGAAATGAATTTTGAAACTCCCGTACCCGCCAAGTTCACCGCCTTATTCAAATAAAAGAGCGACACGAGAATTAACAACCCTATTTCAAGGGACGACCTACCTTTTCGGACGGATTTAGAGTGGCTTTTGGGCGGATTGTAGGCGGCATCGCCTACTATTCGCCCACGCACTACCCACACTTCGCCCACGTTTTAACAGATTGTAAACAGACACGCTACTCGCATGCCATTCGCACACCCAAGCAACAAAAAAGCAACCAGAAACCTATTCCCGGCAAATCGGGTATAAAAGGGGTTATTCTGCATGTACTTATCCCTTGAAAACAAAACGGGGAATGCCCGTGAAAAGCATTCCCCGTCGATATCAAAATATTATGACTAAAACAACGATTCTATTAACTGGTCATCAGCGTAGTTCGGCAACGTCACTTTCAGATTCGGATTTGCCTCCATCGCACGTTTGATAGCGAACACGGCACCCTCGTTACGCGCCCAGCTACGACGAGAAATTCCGTTATTCACGTCCCAGAACAACATGCTCTTCAGACGTCTGTCGCTATCGGCAGAACCATCCAACAACATCCCGAAACCGCCGTTAATCACTTCTCCCCAACCGACACCGCCACCATTGTGAATGGATACCCAAGTCGCACCGCGGAAAGAATCCCCGATCACGTTCTGGATTGCCATATCGGCAGTGAAACGAGAACCGTCATATATATTGGACGTTTCGCGATAAGGAGAATCCGTACCGGACACGTCATGATGGTCACGTCCCAAAATCACGGGAGCGGAAATCTCACCGGCAGCAATAGCCTTGTTGAAAGCCTCGGCAATCTTGATACGTCCCTCTGCATCCGCGTACAGGATACGGGCTTGAGAGCCGACAACCAAATGATTTTCCATCGCCGCCTTAATCCAACGGATATTATCCGCCATCTGTTGTTGTATCTCTTTCGGGGAATGAGTCATGATCTCTTCCAACACACGAGCCGCGATCTCGTCGGTCTTAGCCAAATCCTTCGGGTCGCCACTGGAACATACCCAACGGAACGGGCCGAACCCGTAATCGAAACACATCGGTCCCATGATGTCCTGCACGTAAGACGGGTATTTGAAATCACCGTTCGGTTTCAAAATATCCGCACCCGCGCGGGAAGACTCCAACAAGAACGCGTTCCCGTAATCAAAGAAATAAGTATTGAAACGAGCCACGCATTTATTGATAGCCGCCACGTGACGACGCAAAGATTCCTGCACCTTCTGTTTAAACAGTTCGGGTTCTTCCGCCATCATACGATTGGCATCCTCGAAACTAACGCCTGCGGGATAATATCCGCCCGCCCAAGGATTGTGCAAAGAAGTCTGGTCGGAACCTAACTCGACAGGAATATCTCCTTCCGCGAAATGTTCCCAAACATCCACGATATTACCTTGGAAAGCGATAGAAACCACCTCTTTCTTCTCGCGAGCAACTTTCACGCGCTCCACCAACTTATCCAAATCATCAAATACCTCATCCACCCAACCTTGAGAATGGCGAGTATGTGTCGCTTTCGGGTTAATCTCGGCAGTGATACTGATACAACCGGCTATATTTCCGGCTTTCGGCTGTGCCCCGGACATACCGCCCAACCCGGCAGTGATAAACAATTTCCCGGCAAGTCCCTCGCCATGTTTGGAAATCTTGCGACCTGCATTCAAAACCGTGATCGTCGTACCGTGCACGATACCCTGCGGTCCGATATACATGAATGAACCGGCAGTCATCTGCCCGTATTGAGAAACTCCCAGAGCATTGAAACGTTCCCAATCATCCGGTTTGGAATAGTTCGGAATAACCATACCGTTGGTCACAACCACACGGGGAGCATCCTTGTGAGAAGGGTACAGTCCCATCGGATGACCGGAATACAACACCAGCGTCTGCTCGTCCGTCATTTCCGACAGATACTTCATCGCCAGACGATACTGCGCCCAGTTTTGGAACACGGCACCATTCCCCCCGTAAGTAATCAACTCGTGAGGATGTTGCGCCACGGCATAATCCAAATTATTGCTCATCATCAACATAATCCCCGCGGCTTGCAAACTCTTGTGCGGATAATCATTGATATTACGAGCGAACATCTTGTAGTCGGGACGGAAACGATACATATAAATACGCCCGTATTTTTCCAACTCCTCGGCAAATTCCGGGGCTAACACGGCGTGATGTTTCGGGTCAAAATACCGCAAGGCATTACGAATCGCTAATTTTTTCTCTTCTTTCGTGAGAATATCTTTCCGCTTGGGAGCATGGTTGATCTCCGGCTCGTACGTTTTGGGAGCCGGTAACTCCGCCGGGATACCTTCCCGGATTGATTGTTGAAACTCTTGTAATGTCATTATAATTATATTTTACTATCTATTATTTCAATAACCACACGGCATACAAACTAGTACCGCTATCATCCGATTTTCAGCGTATAGCCTACTTATCAGTTCGCTAAATTAATACATTCCAATGGTTTTTTCCATTAATTGGGGCATTTTTTTGCTATACGCTTTCAAATCATTCACTCCAACATCTCGTAATAAAGAGATAAAACACTACTTTTGTAGGACAAAAAAGCACATATCATGAATGTAAGAATAGGAGATATCGTTCGGTTTATATCCGAAAAACTAGAAGGAAAAGTAACGGGCATCATAGATAACAACACGGTAAACGTGTTCTGTGACGAATATGGTTTCGAGATACCCGCCTCGACCAATGACCTTGTCGTGATACACACGGATTCTGCCCCGGTAAACAAAATCAACGCATCACCCGCGGCAAAACAAAAAAACGTGGTGATGCAATCAGCCGATACCGTCTACCTTGCATTCGTACCCGAGAACTTCAATGATCTCACGGGTAGCCGTTTCGACATTTATCTCGTGAACGATACCACGCAGACAAGCTTGTATTCCATTTCGTTCCATGACGGGGAAAAATACACCGGTATCACGGCAGGCAACAGCAACCCCGACACCACTTACCTGATCGGTAATTATTCATTGAAAGAACTGGACAACATCAAAGGAATTCATGTACAAGCCGTCTTTTATCAAAAGGGTGTTCACCAGTTGAGAAACGCCATAGACGCACAAATCAAGATCGTGCCCACCAACCTCTGCAAAACTGGGGCATACAAGCATACCCGCTGGTTCAACACGATCACCTTGCTCCGCCCGCTTGACAAAGAAAGCATTGTTAAAGAAGAAGGTCTGGAAGTTATCCCGGAGCAATTCTTGGAGAAAGCCGCTCCGAAACCGGAAGACAAACAACACGAACGTCCCCATAAACAAATGGTTGGCAACATACTTGAAGTAGACCTCCACATTAGCCAGTTACTGGAAACCACTGTCGGAATGGATAATAAAGATATGTTGGAATACCAAATGGACGTTTTTCACAAAACACTGGAAGAGTATAAACTGCGGCGGGGTATGAAAATCGTGTTCATACACGGAAAAGGCGACGGCGTGTTAAGACAACGCATTCACTGGGAACTGCAAACCAAATACAAACGGTTCAACCATCAGGATGCCTCTTTCAAACAATACGGTTACGGGGCTACAATGGTCACGATCAAGTAAATTATATATTAAAGGAATATCAAAACAATCCCGTATTTCATAAGAAATCAATTGGGGATTAAAAAAAAGCTGTTCGAATATTATTTCAAACAGCTTTTCTATTTTATTAGAAGACGATTCTATTCAATGGTTAGAATATTCACGCATTCAATTCGCCCAAATAACGTTCCACGTCAATAGCGGCACGGCAACCGGTTCCGGCAGCAGCGATACCTTGACGATACGTCGGGTCCATCACGTCACCGGCAGCAAATACCCCGGGAACATTTGTCTTGCAAGACTTACCCTCGGTGATGATATACCCTTGTTCATCCAACTCGATGAATTTCTTGAATACATCCGTGTTCGGGGTATGACCGATAGCCAAGAAGAATCCGTCGATTTTGATTTCTTTGGTTGCCTCTTCCGGGGTACCTTTTTTGTACACAAGACGAGCTCCCTCTACCCCCATATCAGAACCGAGTAACTCCAACGTGTTGTGCTCGAACAATACTTCGATGTTCTTCGTGTTAAACACACGTGCCTGCATAGCTTTTGAAGCTCTCAAGTAATTCTTACGAACGATCAAATATACCTTACGACACAATCCGGCCAAATAAGTAGCCTCCTCGCAAGCAGTGTCACCACCACCTACCACGGCAACATCTTTCCCACGATAGAAGAACCCGTCACAAGTAGCACAAGCGCTCACCCCGGCTCCCCGGAACGCTTCTTCCGACGGCAATCCCAAATATTTAGCGGTAGCACCCGTGGCGATAATCACGGCATCAGCCTCGATTACTTTCTCCCCGTCAACCGTCACTTTATGAGGATGCCCGGAAAAATCCACATCACTCACGATACCGAAACGGATATCCGTACCGAAACGCTCGGCTTGTTTTCTCATATCCTCCATCATCACCGGTCCGGTAACACCTTCCGGGTACCCCGGGAAGTTTTCTACTTCGGTCGTGGTCGTCAACTGTCCACCCATTTGTATTCCCGTGTAAAGCACCGGGTTCAAATTAGCTCTTGAAGCATATATCGCGGCAGTGTATCCGGCAGGTCCTGAACCTATAATCAAACACTTAACTCTTTCTATTGCATTTTCTGTAGACATAAATTATTCCTTTTATTAATTTACAATGTATCTATTCCACGTAACGATTCGCAAAGTTACCAAAAAAAAATTGTACCTCCAATCTTTTCCACCCCACTCTCTTTTTTCTCCCCGCAATTCTCTGAAAGCCTACACCATAAGCGATATTTACATTTTTTTTCGCATCAACGTGCATCATTACAAAAATTCTTACTATATTTGCATCCGAATTCGGGATGTAGCTCAGCCCGGTAGAGTCCACGTCTGGGGGGCGTGTTGTCGCAGGTTCAAATCCTGTCATCCCGACAGAAAGCGGTTTAGTAAATTGAAAAACAATTTATTAAACCGCTTCCCCATTTTACAGCCGGGACAAGAACGGGACAAGATAATATTACATATATTTCTTTGCATACTTACAACTGATGCGAGAGAGCAAAAAAAAATGACAAATAACGAAAAAACACGAATTGACGAGATCGTTTCCTCCCCCCCCCACAACTTTACACGGGGTCAGGCCTGAAGAGTTGGGATTTCCGCCACTGTAGACGCGGATTCGACTTTCGTTATTGGCATAACTAAAAGTTTTAAGAATTAAAAAAAAGAGAGGCAGTCGCTACCAGCAACATCAACCAAAATTGATAAGTCTCGCGGTTTGCACCCGTACGCTGCCTCTATATTATAAGAATACTTCTTTGCATGAATACTTTGATTTAATGTTGTTGGTAGTGCATAGATAAGAAAAGAACCGGAACCTATTGCAATTTGTCTCTAAATTTACTCCATTTTTTACACAAAAATCCCGCCATTCTCATGGCGGGTTTCCCTCTAAAGTTGTAAAAGTTTCAGAGATGCTCTATGACCAGAGCCGTACGTTTAATATTATTACTCAAATCGAGTAACGCATTCAATAATATCTTTTTTTCATCTGCAGTAAACTGCACTTCTTTATTCCTAATCTTCAGACCATTTATACGCTGACTTAACCACGAGCGACTTTTACCAAAATAATGTCGGGCAACATAAGACCATGAAATAGATTCATATATCCCATCCAAATAGGCACGTAACGTGTCGTCATACACTTTCTCTGCCTGCTCACAGGCTTTAGCAGCACCATCAATAAATGCTTTGGCGAGAACCTTACGATCTTCTGTTGACTTCGAAGCAACAAATGCCTCCATCTCTTCACGAAACTCACGTTCCTCTTCCCCGGAAGAAAGAACCATAAACTTCGCTTTCATCTGCTCCAATTCATTGTTCAATTTTTCGTAATTTGCCATATCTTAAACATTTTAAATTGTAAAGTTTCTTTGGGACACCCCAAAAGGGTGTCCTGTTTTTAACCTTTCAACCGAAGTAAAACAATCAAACGATCTAAATGAAAGTCAATCGCTCTCTCCAGTTCTCCTTCTGACATATCTTTCAACAAGATATCCCAGTAAAGAGCATAGAACTTGAGATTTCTCATCTCATGTTCCATTCGAGCCTTTAGCTCTTGGTCTGAAAACATTCAAAGAAACTTTTACACTACAAATGTAGATAAACATTTGTTTATCACAAAACATTTGTCGAATTATTTTTATGAATTTGCTATTTTTTCTATCATAGCCAATAATACCGCACACCTCGAAAGCGTAAGATTATCAATCAATTCATTTCACTCCGCGCACTTTTAATAGCCCTTTTCAACGAAGACCGGACGACGAGTCCGTGAAAAGGACGAATCACAAAGAAATAGACTTTCCCCAACCGGTTATTATACTTCACGAGAGTATTCACGTAAACACTCTTGCTGTCACCTACCCGAACCGAGATATACGCGTCCAGATGCTTATCTTTCATCAACATCACGGTTTCCCGTTCATCCTTTGCCAACATTTCAATAAAATGATACTTTCCGCCATTACGTATACAATGTTTGAACTCTTCAAGACTATCTCCTTCCGCCCCTTTCAACCCGACAAATCTCACGAGGAAATTACGTAACTTGAAAAGAACATTCACCCACCCCGGCATATCCGTCCAAAAATGAACCATCAAATCATCGGGTGCAATTGAAATGTTTTCACTCGATATCACACGGAACGAGTCTTTATAATCCGCCGGAAAATATTTCACGGTAAGACTATCGGCTGGGATTTCACTCTTTTTTACTTTCATCATGTCATAATCATTTTACGAAAATACACATTCCCTCTCACAAAAATCACTCCTTATGAATAAATTCACGACTAAAAAATTGATTTTGTACCATTTTTCTCAAACCTTTACACTATTCAACTAAAAATGGTACCATGAAAAAGATCATATTCCTGATTGTTGTTCTATTCAACATCGAAAAGCTAGAGAAAAACAGCTGACATTGACAGATATCAGCTGTTCTAAATTCATCAACACACCCTTATTCCACCGGGATATAAACCTCTGTCACCAAATCCTCCGGTTTCACGTGATCCGGATGATTCAAATACTTCTCGAAACCGGGAGTATTCCCCAGTTTGTATCCCCTTTCGGGTATCCATTTCAGATAGATAGTGTCATAAACAGCATGAAGATTCGAGTACGGTCCCCGGTAACGGAATATGGCATACTTTCCACCGGCGACCTCTTTCACCCCGACTTCTCCTTTCGGTTTCCCGACACGAGGCAACGCCAAGCATACATCCGTACGTAACTTATCCGGTTCCGTCACTTTCGGATCATCGTGATATATACAAAGATGCCCGACTTCCGGTGCGAAAAGATTCTCCTCCCGCACGTGATTCCACAAACGTTGCCACGCGGCGCTATAATCCAGATTAACATACGCTCCCGCCAGTCGCACGTAAATCACTTGCTGGGGTGCCAGTACTTTTTCCTCTATTTCCAACGGTAAATCCGGTCTTAATTCAATAGGTTTCATAATCGTGTAATTTTTATTTTTACGGTATTGATTCGGTGAAATACCATAAAACAGTCTGAAACTCTTTGATAACGACGAGGGAACGTCATACCCCACCCGGAAAGCAATATCCTGTACGGGTAATTCGGAATAGCGCAATAATCGAGCTGCAGTCTCGACACGCATCCTCGTGATGAAAGCCCCGATCGGTTCACCCAAAAAAGCCCGCACGATCCGGTGGAAATGCCAAGGTGAAAAACCGGACATCTCAGACAAGATTCCCAAGTCGATATTCTCACCCAAATGATTGTTGATATACTCCACGATCACGTTGATCCGTTTCACGTATTCCTCCTTTGTCGATAACTTTTGTTCCATAGTTTTTTGTATTTCAACGCAAAAATAACCACCAAAAACAAGACGGACTTTTCCCGGATTGCTAAATTACAAACGATAGCCGGATTCTTTAGAAATAAATAGGAAAACCCTCACCATTCATACTACAAGCTAAAAGGAACTTTCACTCATACAAGAAGTTGGTTGGGTGATACTTCTATCATACACCCATCACACTTCCATGAAACTCCTATCAGCATAGTAAAGCATTGATTATAAACAGATTTTCCAAAAATTCTATTCTCAATCAAATGTATTTTATACCTTTTATAAATAAAAGGCACCCGTGGGAAATGATGCCTTTTACCTCCTAAACAGTCCAGCTTATCTACAGTTCAGCGTGTTCGAACTTAAAATCAAGCCAATAAGTAGCCCGCTTTGCCGTAAACTTCAACACGCAATAAGTGGGGTCATCCTTTCCGCCGGGGAAATGCTGGATAAACCAATCCTGCCATAACGCGTCTTTCTCCGCCTTGTCGGTAACAACCTCGATATCTCCGGTCAGCACGACACTATTGATTTCCTTCTGGAAACACACTCCCGCTTTCGGGTTCACCTCAAAATGTTTTGTTTTCTCGGAATAGGTTCCCGTCGAGAACCAGATCGTGGTAATTCCCTCGTTTTTCACCTTGGACATGGGTACCGGACGGGGATAACCATTCTCGTCCACGGATGCCAGCACCACGCTATCACACTGTTCCAACAATAATTCCGCCTTACGTTTAAATTCTTCCATTTTCAATACATTTAAAAATTATACTTGCAAATATAAGAGAGGGAACACTCTAATCTCTTGTAAAAAATCGACTTTTACCCGTCTAAATATGTAATCGGAATACCTTTCGGCAAAGAGGCAAACACGGAAGGCGGACTTCCGGACAATCGCTTGAATTCTTTTACCAGATGCGACTGATCATAATAACCACAATCTATCGCCACGGAGAAAAGATTGTCACGAGTTACTTGACGCAACACATCCATGGTGCGGCGAAATCTCACGATACGGGTATATTCTTTCGGGGTATACCCGGTCGCGTGCTTAAAACGACGTTCAAAATGCCGTTGACACAAACAAACTTGCTCCATGAGTTCCCGCACGGGAATTTTTCCATCCGCTTGATGCATCAACCCGACCGCCCGCGCCACCTGCTTATCCACCTCCCCGGAATAACGTAAACAAAACAACAAATATCTCTCGATTATCAGCAAACGTTCCTTCAAGGTGTTCTTCTCCCTCAAAATTGCAGCAAAACCAGCGTTAAACAAAACATCCAAATCCGGTAGAAACACCCGCTGATCGGTAAACTCACTCATGGGAATCTTCGTGAAAACGGTCAACCCACAGGGAGTAAACCTCACCCCGATCAAGTGTATCATCTCGGAACAAACCTGCAATTCGGAATACGCCCGCATGGGACCGACAAAATAAGCCTGCATACCTCCTATCTTCATCCCGTTTTGATCTGCCAAGTTAGCCGACTCATCCAGATTAAATATAAAATCAGTACACCCGTCCGGCAAAATTTTAATGCGCTCCTCCGGCTCTAACGTACCCTCCATCACCCAATACTTATCTATATAGGGTGCCAATATTTCATGAGGCTGATATTCTTTATACATCGGTTGGTCTATATATCGGTTTCTCCAAAAACAAATCTACACAAAAAAATCCGGACTATCCACATGATTCCACGCCAATACTGGGGAGAAATTCCACACGTGAGGCAATTAATTCCCCATATTCCACAATATCACGAATCGACACATTCGCTGTATATCAGTCATTTAAATATAATAAAATACCATGGCATACCAGTTGTTTTATTTAAGACATAGAATAAAACATCAAAAACAAAAAAACTATGAGAACGTTTATCTTTTTAACGATTAGTCTGTTTTCTATCGCTTTTCTGGGCAGTTGCGTGGAAAGTTCACAAAAATATAAATCAGCGTTAGCGAAAATTGATTCACTACAAGCCATCAGCAACACTCAAGGCGATGAAATGGAGAAATTACTGACCGATCTAAATGACATTTCAGCCGGAATGCAATCTATCCGGGAAGCGGAACATATTCTTGCTGTTGAAGCACAAAGCGACAGCAAGAGTAACAAGAGCAAAGCACAAATCACCGCTTTAAAGAACGACGTGCAAGCCTTGGCGGACGCTATTGAAGGTTACAAGACTCAAATAGCCAAGTTGGAAAAATCCAACAAAAGCCAATCGGCACAATTCAAGAAATTGATCGCCGGACTGAACGAAGAATTGGCTATCCGCGACCAAAAACTCAACGAACTCAACCAAGTTCTCGCCGCAAGAGAGAAAGAACTGGGTATCAAAACGAAACAAATTGCAGAATTGAATCAAAACGTGGAGAACCTGCAACAAGAATCAACCTCACAAAAAGAAACGATCTCTCAACAGGATCAAACGATGAACACCGTTCACTACTTGTTAGGTTCCAGAAAAAACCTGAGAGATGCCAACGTGATCACACGGCAAGGAATCTTTTGCCCGCCAATCGTATCCACCCAAGCACAAAACGCTGCATTCGTGGACGGTGATATGCGCGAGTTGACCACGATAGCGTTGAACTCCAAGAAAGCAAAAATCCTTTCCGTTCACCCAAGCGATTCATACGCCGTGGAAGAGGGAAACGACGGTATGCAAACCTTGAAAATCAGCAACCCGAGTGCATTCTGGAAACAAACCAAATACTTGGTAGTGATGATTAACGAGTAACTTCAAATTCACACACTCATATACACACAACACACACAGGCAAGGTGCTCCGGATTCTCCGGGGCATCTTTTTTTTATTTGCATCTTCTCGTATTTTTTCAGAACTTTGTACACGACACGAAAAGAAAAGACTATGAAAATGCTCCTTCTCATCTCATTATGCTTGTTTATGGAAAACGAACCAGATTTCGTGAAGCAACAAAAAAAATATCCCCGCGTGCGGAATGCTTACCAAGAAAAAGAAACTTTGTTAAGACAACGATTACAAGATGCAGGGTTATCGTTTGACAATATACATATCCTTATCACGGCTTATAAACAGGAAGAGAGCTTGACGGTCTACGCTAAAGCACCTAAAGACTCCGTGTACAAGAAAATCACGACCTATCGCATCTGCGCCCGCTCCGGTCGCTTAGGCCCTAAACGCCGCCAAGGTGATCTCCAAGTACCGGAAGGCTTCTATCACATCAGCCATTTCAACCCTGCCAGCAATTACCACCTTTCACTGATGATAAACTACCCGAACCGGTCGGACAGACTGAAGAGCAAAGCA
Organism: Butyricimonas muris; assembly: GCF_046365375.1. NCBI lineage: Bacteria > Pseudomonadati > Bacteroidota > Bacteroidia > Bacteroidales > Odoribacteraceae > Butyricimonas > Butyricimonas muris. The sequence goes on from NZ_JBKEIT010000005.1 coordinate 235,920, forward strand.
TCAAACCTCGGGGGAAGTATTTGCATTCACGGCAATTGTGTCACGATCGGATGTCTCCCGATGACCGATAATCATATTAAAGAGATATACCTGTACGCCGTGCAGGCACGTCAGAACGGGCAAAAGAATATCCCCGTCTATATATTCCCTTTCAAATTCTCGGACAAGAACGTGGTGCGATACAGGGAAACCTACAAAGCGTATCCCGACTTGCTTGACTTCTGGGACAATCTGCGTTCCGGACACGATCTGTTTATCAAAGACTTAAAAGAATTGAATGTTTCCGTCGACCGCCTTGGTAATTATCTATTCGCGAAATAGAATAACCTATCCTTAAAATCACTACCTTAGCGTGCAATTACAAAAAGGAGAAAGCAATATGCTATTTAACAAGAACGAACAAAAACTTTCCCCGGAAATCGAGGAAAAACTGAAATACTATCGTCGTCAGGGACACGTCGTTCCTCCCCGGAAAATCATCAAAAATGCAGAACAGATAGAAGGTATCCGGGAGAGTGCCAAGATCAATACCGCCGTGCTTGACCACGTGGCGGCACATATCCACGAGGGAATGTCCACCGAAGACATCAACACGCTGGTCTACGATTTCACCGTGGCACACGGGGCTATCCCGGCACCGTTGAATTACGAGGGATTTCCCAAAAGCGTGTGCACCTCGATCAACGAGGAAGTTTGCCACGGCATCCCGAGCAAAGACGTAATTCTGCGCGACGGGGATATTATCAACGTCGATGTTTCCACCATCTATAACGATTACTTTTCCGACGCCTCCCGTATGTTCATGATTGGCAACGTTTCGGAAGCCAAACAGCGCCTAGTGCAAGTCACGAAAGAATGTCTTGAAAGAGGAATCGAGGCTACCAAACCATGGGGATTCCTCGGTGACATCGGTGCCATCATCCAAGCCCACGCCGAAAACAACGGTTATACCGTGGTACGGGAATTTTGCGGGCACGGGGTAGGACTGAAATTCCACGAGATACCCGAAGTGGAACACGTGGGACGCAAAGGCACGGGAATGCTCCTCGTACCCGGCATGATTTTTACCATTGAACCCATGATTAACATGGGAAAAGCGGATATATTCATAGACGAGGAGAACGATTGGACAGTCATTACCGAAGACGAACAACCGTCCGCCCAATGGGAAAATACCGTCTTGATCACCGAAACGGGAATAGAAATATTAACATGGTAAGCTCCTACACATGGCTTCCGAACAGATAGACTCCCCGCTCGTCGACTTACTCCGGCAATACAAGTTATTGCAACAGGAATACGAATGCGAGAAGGAGATGTTTTATCAACAAACCCAACGAGCCGGAATACCGAAACGTATCCGGCAAGGCGTGTGTTGGTACCCGGTAGCCCCCAGACGAAGCTACTACAACTCGTTAAACCAGTTGGTCGTTGAGATCAATCGTGACGAGAATGACGAAACGGAACACAATTTCGAATACGGTCGTCCGGTTTGCTTTTTCAAGTTTGACGATGCCGGGCAATTACGCTATTTCAATTTCTCGGCAACTATCAGCTACGTGCACGAGAACACGATGCTGGTCGCGTTGCCTCATCCCGATGCCTTGCTGGACGTACAAAACGCCCGCGAATTGGGCGTTCAATTGTATTTCGACGGTACTTCATACAAGACCATGTTTGCCGCGTTGACCGAAGTCATGGAAGCAAAGAACAACCGTTTGGCACACTTGCGGGAAGTACTTCTCGGCGGCATCACCCCGCAACAACGGGAAATTCTCCCGACACGCCTCATGTGGCTGAACCCTTCGCAGGAAAAAGCGGTCAATCGGGTACTCCGTGCCAAGGAAGTTGCCGTCGTACACGGTCCCCCCGGAACGGGCAAAACGACAACCCTAGTAGAAGCCGTGTACGAAACACTGCGTCGGGAAAACCAAGTACTGGTATGCGCCCAAAGCAACACGGCAGTAGACTGGATAGCCGAGAAGTTAGTAGACCGGGGGGTAAACGTCATGCGAATCGGTAACCCGACACGGGTAAACGACAAAATGCTCGCGTTCACGTACGAACGCCGGTTCGAATCACACCCCTCCTACCCGACGTTACGCTCCGTCCGAAGTGCCATACGGGAAGCAATAGCTCGAGTCAAACGCTTGAAAGGAAACAAAAAAGAATCGGAACGCTCCCGCTTAAATCGCCTGCGTGATCAAGCCATTGAACTGGAAATCAAAATCGACGCCCAACTCTTCGGGGAAGCCCGCGTGATAGCCTGCACTCTGGTAGGTTCCGCAAACAAGATATTGAACGGGAAAACATTTTCCACCCTTTTTATCGACGAGGCGGCACAAGCCCTCGAAGCCGCTTGCTGGATAGCTATCACCAAAGCCAACCGGGTCGTATTTGCCGGAGATCATTACCAACTCCCGCCCACGATCAAATGTATCGAGGCGGCACGAGGCGGATTAGACCGGACTTTGATACAAAAAATTTCCCGACGGAAACCGGAAACTGTTTCCATGCTCGAAATCCAATACCGGATGCACGAGGACATCATGCATTTCCCGTCAAAATGGTTCTACCGGGGACGCCTGCAAGCCGCTCCCGAGGTGAGCCACCGCAATATCCTCGAGTTCGACACCCCCGTCGAGTGGTTCGACACGGCACGACTCGAACTTTCGGAAGACCGTGTAAACGAAACCTTCGGGCGTATCAACAAGCCGGAGGCAGAATTATTGGTACAACAATTACAAGAGTATATCGAGAAAATCGGGATAGAACGAGTTTTAGACGAAAGAATTGACTTCGGACTAATCTCTCCATACCGGGTGCAAGTGCAATACATCCGCCAACTCATCAAGCACAACCGTTTCTTTCATCCCTTGAAAAGCCTTATTACCATTCACACCGTCGACGGTTTCCAAGGTCAAGAACGGGATGTCATTCTCATCAGCCTCGTCCGTGCCAACGAAGACGGCAACATCGGGTTTCTCAATGACCTGCGTCGCATGAATGTCGCTATCACCCGGGCCCGCGTAAAACTTATCATACTCGGCGATGCCCCAACCCTCACCCGCCACGCTTTCTACAAAGCATTGTATGAATATATCGGGGAGAGAGGGAAAATAATCAATCTATAAATTGACACCCCAACTTCAATAATTCCAAACAAAAAGAGGGCCGTGGAAATCAGCCCTCTAATTCAAAAACAACAACTAGACTCAACAAATCACTTGTTTTAAATTACTAACCCAAGTATCTATTCTTTTATCTGTCAACTCGGACTCGTTCGCCTCGTCCAACGGTAATCCCACGAAACGACCGTCCACGCACGCGACAGAATCATCATAACTATACCCGTCAGCATCCACGCTACCGATAAACTCACATCCTGTCCCTTGAAGTTCATTGTAAATAATACCGATTGCATCACAGAAAGAACCACCAAACGACATACCGTCCCCGCAACCGAATATCGCAACCATCTTGCCGGACAAATTCTTACCTTTCAACTTATCGAGAAAAACACCCCAATCATCCTGCAACTCACCGATTCCCCAAGTTGAACTACCCAACAACAAAACATCATATTTATCCACTTCGTCCACTTTCGTGTTACCCACGTTAAACACATTTGTTGTACCCAAGCGAGAAGCAATCGCTTCCGCAACTCCTTCTGTTGCCCCGGTCGTGGAGCCATAAAATATTCCTATCGTTTTCATCTTCATCTTTCTTTTTTGTTCATGACAAAGATACCCCCTTCCACAACCCCGTGAAATCCCTATAAATAGCTAAATTTTACCGGCACTATCCCTACATGGCGGTAGTTGTCCGTTTTAAAGCAAAAGCAACCCGTATTCCCGAAGCACTTGCATTTCCTTACCATACCAAAACGGCAGGAAATCCTCGTGAATAGCCGTTTCGTAATCCAGATAAAAATCTTTCAGCAAATAAGGCTCTCCAACATCCGCGCTTATCCGGGAAAAGATATCATGCAGAAAAACGGCAGTTTCTTTTTTTATCTTCAAATGAATATCCCGCGTAGTATCATGGAGCGTCAACACGATTTTCCCCTTTTTCACGATCTCCGCACCGAACTCGACCTCTCCCCCGATCCAATACAAACGCCGAGGATATAAATTCTCCACAGATTCGCTCGCCTCCATTTGCTGTTCCACGAAACGAGGCGATACACTTGAAACAGGAATTTTAAAATCAAACCATTTCTGCAAGGGTAAATCAAACCCCACGCCTCGCATATAATTATATAAAGAACGACTCAAACCGTCACCCAACCGTTCATGATCACCTCCCTCCAAATCCTCGAAAGCCACATCATTGCGGGCAAACCCACCGAAAGGCGGTTCCGTCACCCGTGTACCGAAAAGCCCCGGTGCCTGTCCGACCGGGCTATGCGCCGTCATGGCAAAACGATGCCAGAAACCGGATTGAATCAACCCACGCTCAAACATCTGCCGCACGACTTCCAGCGAATCGACCGTTTCTCTCGCGGTCTCCGAGGGGAAACCGTACATCAAATAAGTATGCACCATAATTCCGGCTCGTGTAAAATGATCCGTCGTCCGTATCAATTGAGGCAATGTCACACCTTTATTGATCAATGCCAACACCCGTTCGGATGCCACTTCAACCCCGCCCGACACGGCGATACAGCCCGATGCCTTCAATAACCTGCATAAATCCGCCGTGAAAGCCCGCTCGAAACGGATATTCCCCCACCACACGACAGTCAAACGCCGCCTCAATATCTCCAATGCCATTTCCCGCAACAACATAGGAGGTGCCGCCTCGTCCACGAAATGAAAACCGCCCTCCCCCGTCTGTTCCGTCATTCTCTCCATCCTGTCCACGATAGTTTTCACCTCGTTCGGTTCATAGCGTCGGATATAGTCCAACGTACCGTCGCAAAAGCTACACTTTCCCCAGTAACACCCGTGAGCCAATGTCAATTTATTCCATCTCCCGTCACTCCATAACTTATGCATCGGGTTAATTATCTCGATCACGGAAATATACCGATCGAGGAACAACCCCGAATAATCGGGAATCCCGACTTCCCTTTGAGGAATAATCGCCGCCGCAACATCGTCGTGATACACCACACTCCCGTCCTGTAACATAAACGTACGCACCAACCCGCTCTCGTCCAACCCTCCCCGCACGTGTTCAATCAAACGTGAAATCGGCAACTCCCCGTCATCCAACAATAAATAATCGGTATACGCGAAGAAACGGGCATCTGTCAGCGAACGCAATTCCGTGTTGGCAAAACCGCCTCCCATGGCAACCGTCACCCCGGGATAATGCTTTTTAATCCATTCCCCGCATCGCAAAGCACTGTACAAATTCCCCGGAAAAGGAATAGTCACCGCCACGATATCCGGGTGATAAGCCTCCATTTTCTCGGTCAGCAATCCCGTGAGATATCTATCCGTGAAACTCAACGGCTTTGCCAGCTCGGCAGCCAATTCATCAAACGATGAAGCCGAACGTCCCAAATGCTCGGCATAACGGCTGAATCCGAAATTCCCGTCCACGGATTCTTTCAAGAAATCCGACAAGTCTTCCAGATATAGCGTCGCCAGATAGCGGGCTTTATCTTCCATCCCCATCATCCCGAATGCCCATTCCATATCCTCCGTCTGCCCGAATCTCCCCGCTCTCGGCAAAAAACTTTCTTCACATATCGAATAAGCCAACGTGCGGTTCTTCCCTTGTAAAAAAGCAATCACCGCATCAATCGTGCGGGTATACTCTTTCCTCAAAGCATAAATCCGCTTTCCATTGTTTGATAAAGACTGTTCCCCCGCCTTCTCGAAAAGTTCCGTCAATCCCCGGGAAGAAAATATACCCAAAATAACCTCCAGACTCAAATCAACCTGTGCGGTCGGGATTCCCCTCGTGTTCAGGAAACCTTTCAAGTACATCATCGAGGGATATGGCGTGTTCAATTGCGTGAACGGAGGTGTCACTAACAACACCGGGGAAGAATTATTCATAATCATCATTTTATACTTAAACAAATGTACGCTTTTTTTATTCTAAGCCAAAATTTAGGATGTATCACATTTTTTTTATAATTTGGCAAACAATAAAAATAACTAACAATTTTGACTATCATGAGTAAAAAAGAAAAAAGTATCGAACTACTAAACAGGGCGGTAGGCGATGAATTGCTTGCTGTACACCAGTACATGTATTTCCATTTCCGTTGCGATGATATGGGGTATGACTTATTATCCGGTCTTTTCAAACGTACCGCCATTCAAGAAATGATGCACGTGGAGCAACTTGCCGAGCGTATCCTGTTCTTGAAAGGGGAAGTTGAAATGAAAGTTTCCGGCGACGTGAAGAAAATTCACGAACCCAAAGAGATGCTGGAACTCGCTACCGCCATGGAAGTCGGCAGCGTGAACGATTATAACGCTTGGGCAAAAGAATGCGCTGAAAACGCTGATGCCGTATCAAAGAAATTATTTGAAGCTTTGGTAGCCGAGGAAGAAGTTCATCAAGACCAATACGAAACAGAATTGGACAACCTTGAGAAATTCGGGGCTAACTATTTGGCTTTACAATCCGTTGAACGCAGTAAAAGTGTGGCCACTGGGACTGCTCCCAAGGGAGAATAACTTACAAGAAAAAGCGACTCAGAACGGGTCGCTTTTCTTTATTTCCGGTTTTACCAGAATCCTCAAAGACTGATCGTAAGTAACGTAACTCCACATCCAGTTGATCAGAATAAAAAGACGGTTCTTCACCCCGACGATACTCATCAAGTGAACCAACAACCACAACAGCCAAGCGAAGAATCCCCGGAAACGCACCTTGGATAATTCCGCCACGGCATCGTTTCTCCCGATTGTAGCCATAGAACCTTTATTCTTGTATTTAAAAGGACGAAGGGGTTTGCCCTTGATCATACTTCGTAAATTATTTGCCAGTAAACCGGCTTGCTGTATCGAGGGTTGCACCACTTGAGGGTGCCCGTTGGGATAATCCGTGGTAATCATCAATGCCGTATCGCCCAACGCGAACACATCAGCCATTCCCTTTACCCGGTTAAACTCATCCACGAGCAATCGATTTCCCCGCCCGTAAGCTTCTCGCGGCAGTCCCGGCAAACTATTCGCCTTTACCCCGGCTACCCAAAAGACATTATTTGTCACGATCTGCTGCCCGTCAACAAAGGTCAACTTCTCCCCGTCATACTCCTTTACCAACTTTTTCAACAAAATCTCCACGTGCATACTTGACAGACTACGGGCAACCTCCAACGAGGACTTTTCCGAAAAAGCGTTCAACAAACGCTCACCCCCATCTACCAAAAGAATCCTCATCTCATCCCAATCCAATTCCGGGTAGTCTTTCGGGAGCATAAACTTTTTCATCTCCGCCAACGCCCCGGCAAGCTCGATACCGGTAGCCCCACCCCCGACAATAACGAATGTCAACCACCGTTTACGAGTATCATCATCCGCGCTATTCAATGCTTTCTCGAAACTCTCGATCACCCGGTTACGATTGAACAAAGCATCCGACGTTGTTTTCAACTGCATCGTCCGATCCGCCAAAGTAGAGTCACCAAAGAAATTTGTACCTGCACCCGTGGCTATCACCAGATAATCATAAGAAATCTTACCTATTGATGTTTCTATACAATTCTTTTCCGAAACCACTTTCTCTACCGTGCACATCCGAATGTGGAAATCATGACGATACTTGAATATCTTCCGGAAAGGAAAAGAAATCGCACTGGGCTCTATCCCCGAAGTAGCCACTTGGTACAATAAAGGCTGAAAAAGATGATAATTGTTTTTATCCAACAACACTACTTGAAAATCACGATCATTCAATTTACGAGCCAATTTCAACCCACCGAAACCTCCACCCACGATCACAACCCGTTTCTTTGTTCCCTGATCCGAGATATTACTAATTGCATCCATAATTACAACTTATTTTCACAGTTGTACGAATAGATGCGAAGAAACGTTGCGTTATATTTTGGTTTATAAAGTTCATAAGATTTATAAACCTTATGAACTTTATAACTTATTAAAACCGGTAAGCCAATCCAATGGAAGGAGTAAATGCCGTGGATTTATACTTTCCACCAAACGTATCTATTACCCCCGGCGTAACCACATTTTCATAGGAATATTTCGCGTTCTTACTGAAACCTTGTATATACAAAAATGCCAAATCTATTTGCAAATTCTTATATGGTTCAAAAGTCAACCCGGCGGAAAAACCCAATTTATTCATTCCGGGAGTTTCCGGATTGTAAAAGTTTTTACGAATCGGACTTTGGTCATAATAAATTCCTGCTCGAAGATCCAATCGCTCTGTTGCTTTATAGCTCGCTCCAATTCGATAGGTCATTGTCGTTTTGTAATTTTTTTCCGCCTTGATCGGTTTAATTCCTAATTCAGCCTCGTTAAAATAAACATTTAAAGAATCATACGCGTTCCAACCTACCAATTGCAGATCCAACGCTAACTCCCAACGATCCGTGGGACGATAACTTACACCGAGTGTAGTGTTGGAAGGTAAAGGCAATTCCGCATGAAAAGAACCTTGATCATATTTCGGGATCGAAATATTGGGTATATCAACACCCGCTCCTGCCAACATCTCACCATACTTGGAAAGTAACAACTCCATCTGTCCGAACATATTTTCAATATTCCGGTTGGAATAGGTTAATTCAGCATCTCCCTCTTTTACCCGCATCTTAATCTTTGAACGATAAGACAACCCTACCGTCACCTTATCACAAATATCATACATGATACCCACGTTAAAGCCTACCCTCATATGGGCGTTCCCCTCTAAACGAGCATAAGCCGGCGGTACAGTCGTATTTTTCATTAAACCTATCATATTTTGTATAGCCTCCTTTTCTGTTTCGGAAATAGGAAGATGAGGCAAAAGCGAACCTAATTTTTCTTCCATCGTATTCCCCAAGCCTTGAAAATCCTTCACACTCATTAATCCGCGGGAAAGATTCACGTTACCCCAAGCCAATTGCAAACCGACACCGATACTCAACTTATCCGTGATCTTATATGAAAGCGTGGGTTGTATTACATAGGACTTTAAACTAATATCCTGAATCAACGACGCACCTTCCCAATGCTTCGGCCATTTCAAGGAACTCCCGTAAGGAGTCGTCAAACTGATACCCGCTGCCAGATTATCATATATCTTAAATCCCGCGTAAGCGTATAATGGCGTACTCACCGGGTTATCCGTTTTAGCGGAATATCCCGCATTACTATATTTCGCTTTTGCCATCACGGCTGAAATTCCAAGTGAAAAATCCATATTTGTTTTCAAGAACACCAGCCCTGCCGGATTGAAATGCATACTCTCTGCCCCCAACTTCATCCCGACACCCACGTGTCCCATTCCGGTCTGTTTCGTGCTCAACAAATTTACTTGATATCCCTCGGCAAAAACCGACAGGCTCAACATACAAGTCATTACCAATACGACTAATTTCTTCATACAATCTACTTTACATTATTACTCTACTATTCTTCTATAAAATAAAAGATAGTTATTTTTAAAATTAAAGGCACAAAAATAACATTCGCCTCCTCAAGTTGTTTCTACTTTACGGTATGCAATAAAAATTGGTTACCTTTGTACCCAAAATCTATATGCCATGATAACCTTTGAAATAGACACCGAATACATTGAATTAATAAAATTACTGAAAGCCACCCGCATAGCCGAAAGCGGCGCAATGGCAAAGATTCTTGTCGAAAACGGAGAAGTCACTCGCAACGGTGAACTGGAATCCCGTAAACGGGCAAAAATAACGAAAGGCGAAATCATCACCGCCCTCGGACAAAGCATTAAAGTGATATAACAAAGAAGCCGACTGTAAAAACAGTCGACTCCCTCGATATACTCAAAACAATCATTTTTTATGTTTGTACCACTCTTTATTTTCTTCCCCGAACGATGACGCCCATTTCGAAAATTGCGGGTAAGTCACATCAATTCTCTTTCCCTCGTCTTTACTCTTCAAATCTAACGATTCGTTAATAATATGTATCGCGAAAGGGAAATTATTATCCGAAACAAAATAAATTCCTTTCTCCGGATCAGACAAATCATGCCCGTAATGCAACAATTTCGTGTCCATCAAATCGGTCGGTTTGTAATTCGGCAAATGCACTTCGTGCCCCCGTCCCTCGTTCGTGTTCACGATAATAAAAGGATTATAAGGAGGTAACTCCAGTTCATTCGTCTTCGTGGGCACATTCAATGTCATCTTTACCGTGAACGTTCTCTGCTCCTCCGGGGCATTTATCACATCCAAAGCACTGTCAAATAAAATAATCGTGGCATCATTCGGTTGCGCATACTCAAGTCCTTTCGCGTCCTTAGCGAAACGAGATTGCCCCGGGTAAGTGGTTTCAACACTCATACTACCAACTTTATACTTTCTAAACCCGTACTGATACCCGAAACCACTCTGCAATTGTGCCCCGACATTTTTCACTGTCCACGAGTCCTCTACCCGAACCAACAAATTACCTTTATTCAAAAAATGCTTTATATGATATTCAACCACCATATCATTCATATCATAATCGCCTTGATACGGCCAAATATCTTCATAAGCCAAAGTACCCTCGTAAGTCATGGAATATGCCACGCTCCCGTCATTCGGGAATTCATCATCCACATCCGGTACTCCATCCCCGTCAGTATCCGTCATATCCTTACCGTCCGGCATACTTCCGTCATTATATTCCACGTGGTCATCATCCGCGTCAATGGAAAAAATAAAATCACGATACACGGGTGATGAATTAAAATTCTGATCCTCAAGTCCCACGTAACGCACTTTTGTATTGGGATCACGCACGATAATCGTGTGGCTGCGTTGTTCTGTATTCAAACTTGTATTCGAGAACCCGATAGAACGTCCGCGTGCGACATCCACTACCGTATGATTATTAGCGTCGTATCCTCCCGCCAGAATAAACCACCCGATTGTCACTCCCGCCGGGAAAGTTTCCCTCCACTCCTGCTTTACCTCATCCCAATATTTAAGCCGCACGTTATCTCCCAACTGCAAACCACCTTTTTCGGAGAATGTTGCATTCGGGAAAAGGATAATTCTCTGCACTTCTTCCGCTGTCTGTGGCGGATTGTTTGTCGAGTAATAATAATATCCGACCGTATTCGTACGGGTATTCCCGGAATTATTGATAACCACGATATCCACCGTTGCCCCATCCTTTATCACGTTCAAGTTCGCCTCACTATTTTTCACGATATAATCACTCACGTTTGAATCATCCATCTTCAACGTCGCATTCAACATGATTAAACCGTCTGCCGAAATATCTTTTTTTCCGCCCAGATTGGAAGGAACACCTTTATCATTCCAAGTCATACCATCTATCACCTTCATACCTGCCGGATAAGTCGAATGCACGTACCCGTCCTCTCCCGCCCGGGATACCATACTTCTTCCTCTTGAAACCTCCAACGTCTTCACCATAGGCACGGCTATACTCGCCGAATATAAATAAATCTCATTCACGTAAGTCGGTACTTGAACCGTCTCCGAATACTCGCCATTTTCATCCGTGAACCCTCTGAATAACGGTTTCAGATTTTCTTTTTTCACCGTCCTCCCATTTATCGTATCCACGGGATACTCCGCGTAGGCCTCAAAAAACACCTCGTACCCTTTCGGTACATCATACTTCACCTCTGCCGTCAATTTATTTGCCGTACGGAAATCAAAATAATCACCGGAACCTTCAGGAGCCTCTTTTTTCGACAAATCCTTATCAACGCATCCCGCCAATAAAAACAACGAGGCAATAATTCCCAAAACAAACGCCATTCTAAAATTCATAATCAATACTATTTAGTCATATTTCGATACAAATGTACGACATATTTCTCATTTTATATTTATCGCGACAAAGTATTTTTATTCAAACCATTAGACGTACACGATACACAACCACGACCAACACGACAGCAATTACCACGCCACCCCACACGCTCCACACCCAACTCCCAACTCCACTCTTTTTGACCTCATCGACACTTGTATTTTGCTCCAGACCTCTTTTTTCACCGGTAGTCAACTTTACCTTCGTCGTATCCAGATCAGTGATTTTCTCTTTTAGACGGATTCTCGTGTCTATCGTTATTTTCTCGTTCCCAATCGAATCACGTTCCTCCACCCTCCGTATTCTTACATCGAGTAATTTCAATAACTCTGTACTCCGAAACAACTGTGCATCAAGTTGAGAGGAACGCACGACCTCCTCATGCACGACATTTCGAATCCGCATCTTCCGGCTTCCACAAGCCACACACAAAAGAAACACCAAAGAAAAAATCAACCGTTTCATTTTTTAAGTCATTAATAAATTATACCTTTACGCATGCCATGTGGCTCGGCAGTTCATTCGATTGTTCAAAGTTTGACGATTTTCGGACAAGTAAAACGGGAGAATAACTCTCCCGTTTTCTAATACAACCAAACAATCTCCTGCTCATGAATCTCCGAATCATCCGCGTGCACGAAATTTTTCGCGATACCAATCCTTTTGAATCCGGCTTTCAACAACGCCTTCACTATCAAAAAGCGATTCCTTGAAACATCACACCGAATATCAACAGCTCTTCCGAGTGTATGTGCCCCCGTTCCGCTTCTTCCTTTTTCTCTATCCCACTCGCTTGACCGGAAAGCGGATGTCAACACAAAAGGTATTTCAGCAATTTCCCGTGCCGTGTCCAGCTTACTCATCGTCGTTTGCTTCATATTCTGCAACGAACATTCAGGCACACATTGCTGAAACTCTTTTTCTAAAAAATATTTACTTACTACCATAATTCTATTTTTAAAATTCACTTGGAGGCAGCCTATCGGGGCACTTTTGCACGTCACACCTCTTCACCTCTGCCAATTTATTCGCAAGTTCCGAGGAATGCAGCTTATTCAACGTATCAAGGTGTTCCGCCTGCTCTCTCCTCAACTCCCCGTACACGTAATCAACCTTCGCATCCCGTTCTTTCGTCCGGTTATCCGACCGCTCGATCTGCTGCGTCAAATTATTTATAATATTCAAAAGATTCTGTATCTCCATCGAGTCCGCCGAAGCATCCTCCTTCCGTGCATTCGTTTTCCGGTTCACGAAGAACGTAACAATCCACTCTATCGCCTTAAATCCCCCTAATGCCCCCAACAAAGCTAGAAAATCATTCATTTTACACCTCCTCAATAATTAACTTTGACACTCACTTTCATTAATTACCAATCAAATCTTTCCGGATACCATTTTCCATAACTTGATAAATATATCAATGTACAACAACACCCTTCTAAAACCCAATGATTACTCCCCTTTGCCGTATCTTTTAAATTCACCCTATGGTTAGTACTTGTATTCACGATTGTAATTATCTGTCCATCTTGTGCATTTACACTATCAAGATAACAAGGATTATCAGACCCGGTATTTCCCGTCACGTAAACGATTCGTGAGATAACGGGGATTGTACCATTACTGACATATACCCATTTCATAGGAATACTGGAAACTTGTCCATTAAAACGACTATGCCCAGAAACGTACAAAGCAAATATATTCTCTTTAGACAAAGAATTCCACTTCCTAAAAGGAGCAGCTACAAATAAACCGAAATCAGACAAAGCATTAACATCTTTCCATTTATTTGCAGCTTCACTAAAAGTAGTTTCTAACGTAAATACACCTGCAGTTCTGGCACTCGAAATACTTTCTCCCGGATTACTTCCAATATAAATTGTCCTATCATTTGTTTTAAAAAATAGCTGAAGTCCGGATAATCCCATCGTATTGCCAGATTTTAACCAAGAATAATCACTTTCTGTTTGTCCAATAATAAATTTCCCAATTTTACCGGATTCAGCTTCAACATTTCCTTTAAAGTTGGCATTCCCATTTTCATCCACTGAAAACGTTACTTTTCCGTCTTTCAACCCGAACACCCCCGTCTTTTGCACTTCCACGCCATTTTCGACAACAGTCACTACTCCCCGCCCAAAAGCAACTCCGGTAAGTTTACCCGTTTCTGCATTTTTCGTCCCGGAAAACATCTTCGGGGATATAATATACTCCCCTCCAATTTCAGTCCGGTTCTCCGGGCTGTTCCATTCCTTCACCCAAGGTAAAAGATTGGCATCTTGCCCGACAATCTTGAATGGACCGTTCCATGAACCGCTTCCAACTTTCTGTCTTTGGTACAGGTCGCCGTCCTCGAACGTAGAGTGCCATTCTTCTCCATCTACCGAAAATTCAACAATTAATCCCTCTCCTTTCAATTTTTCTTTCGTTTGCTCATCCAAATTATTCCATGTCAATATCACGTTACTTCCCATTTCCACGACATATCGTTGTGTTTCCGGGTCATACCGCCAAGAGATAGCACCTTTACCAATGCTACCGCTTCCGTCGGTATTCCACGCTATCGCTTCTTTCGCCACGAAACCGGAACCGTTCGGACGAAGCATGTACATCACCTCTCCGGTGGTATTTACACTTTTTATCATCCCGTTCTCACAATAAAAACCCTTGTACCCGTCCGCACCCGGAATATCTCCGCCGACACGAATCTTTGTTTTACCGTCAAAACTTTTACCGTCTATCCCGAACAACACATCTATTGCCGGCTCCCCGTTCTCGTCCGCATGCAAGTAAATTGCCGACTGCCGCCTTGGATTCGTCGTGTTACCGAATTGCACGATTTCATCCCCTGTTTCCGGCAAAGAGGAATTTTCAAACTCGCTCTTCGGGATCACGATCTCATCGTTCTCTACACCCGACACGAGCACCCAATAGTTCTTCTGGCTACCGGAGAACTCCATGCATCGAATAATATCGTGTGCCATGAAACTCATCTCGTCCTCTACCTGAATATAGTAGTTATCCGCATCCTCCCGCACGGACTTTATCTTACCCGACGCTTGTGTGATCCCCAAGGCTCCTTTCACCGCCCGGATTTTCGAGATCAACAATTCAAACACGGTCATCGTGTTCCGGACAACAACGTCATCCACTTCAAACTTATACCGGCCATTCATTTTCCAAATTTTCCATCCGGAACCCAATGCCCCGGATATGAAATTCTTACTGGCTAAAAAGCCGTCTATTATTGTACTTAATAACTTTGCCATAGTCTAATTATTATTTTTCTACATATTCACTAATCGGTTTTATTTTACTAGCTTGCTCACTCCAACCTAAAGCTGTTTTATAAGCATTGACTGAATTGTCTGGAACATATATTTTAGCATACATGCTTATACCTGCAAATACACCTGTACCTAAAGCTGGTGGAATCTCTGCTTTAATTAAAAAGGTCTGCAAAGCACTTACCCCCCAAAATGCACCGTTTTGAATTTCTGTAATCGTCGACGGAAGTGTAACATGATGAAGATTTGTACACCTATTAAATATCGAATCAATGACAACAGTACAACCTTCTTCAAAAATAGCAGTTTCTAATTTTACACACCGTGAAAAATTTGATGTTCCATTAAATGTTACACCTCTCTTTATTACTAAATCGATTATACCCGTGCTCGTGAAGCAACCTGCACCCAAGGAACAATTTACAGGTAAATCAAAAGATAAATTTACACAATTCTTAAATGCGTTATTTTCTATCCGAATCGGGTTATCCGGGAACTTTATAAATTCCAAATTTGAACAATTTTCAAATACGGAATATTCCATAATATTACAACTCACGAACTTGTTTCCGAAATCCGAGAGGTCTACTACTCCAACGTTTCCCTCACATACGCCTCTCGGGAATTTCGTTATGGCATTTAGTTGTGCCTGTGTCACGCCAACCCCATCCGTACTCCACTTTGCCACTACCAGCCGTTGGAACTCCGGGTCCTTAAACCTCACGTAGTAATTTCCCTTGATATTCAATACCAATCTGCTAAACGAATTTCTCAAAGCATTGATCGAATCCTCGTACACGTCAGCATAAATATTCAACGTACCATCCAGCACGGGTAGCGGATCCTCCCCGGCAATACCGTCCGAACTCAATCCCTCGTAACTGCCGTCCGCCATCTTGGCAAGCTTATCAAGCATTCCCGAACTATAATACGTTTCTTCAAAACCCACCGCCCTAATCCGTTTCAAAGCATGGTCATTCCCTTGCCCGCTTTGAGCATCCATAATATCTACCAACAATTGCATCGGCTTCAGTAAAGGACAATCCACCACGAAGAAGTCGGTAATGGCACTTTTACACGAATCAATCCCCACTCCTTCCGTCGTGAGTAACGGGTAATTCGACAAAGACAAGTAACGATTGTAAGCGCTGAACTCCACCACCCGCAAACCTCCACCTTTCGGTAAAACGACCTGTGTCAAAGAAGTCCCGTCGGCATACACCTCCTGCAAATGCGTGCAAGACGACAGATTCAGTGTCCCGGCAAGCGTAGCGATCCGTGACAACACGAGTTTTTGCAAACTCACGCAATTCGAAAGTGTCAGCGACCCGATAGAGATCACGATTGGTTCCGTCTTGCTACCCAGCCGTATCGTGCGCAACATCCTTCCTTGAATAATCATAGAACCGGAAACATTTTTGTTATACCAATCCCCTATATCAAGCAAGTACGAGGCTCCCATGATCGCGTTCTGTTGATCTCCCGTACCCGAGAGTTCAATATCCATCGTGCACACCTCTCCCGCCTTCGTCCGGTTTCCCCGGATAATCGAAGTGCCGTTCGCTATCGCCGGGTACATATCCATACCGGGAGTCAATTCATACCGGATAGAATTACCCGCCGCGCGCACGGTGATCGTGTCGGTCCCGTCGGCAGAAAACAACCCGAAATTATACTTTGACATCATGTACAGGATACGTTTCGTCACCCAACGTTGTTCCGCCAGATAATGATCTCCCAACGACTGCGTGATCGGGTCCGTGTCATTCGAGTAGGTCCCGGCGTTATAAGCCAGCTTACCGTTCTCGTAAGCGATCTTCGCGTCGGCATTATAAGCGGCTGCCGGGAAATATTCCTGCGCACTGTCAAAGAAATACTTTTTATAAAAAGCATATATTTTCTCCAAATCATCACCGCGCTTCAATCCCCCTAACGCTTCCATCGCCACCATCATCCGGCGCATATTCGCCACTTTCTCCTCCGGGAAAGCAAGTTCCATCAAGTTAAAGAAATTGTTCGTTTCCCCGTTCCAGATTGCCGCACCCGTCTCGTCCGTGTCATGGGTTTCCACGCTATACGATTTCTCCGGCAATCCCCGGTTCGTCGTGTCAAAACGGGTATCGGCATCGTCCACCCGCCACCTGAACGTCGACGTGTCCAGACAGAACGAGTAAGGGTACGTGTTCTTGGCACGTTCATCCGTTCCCGCGTTAAACTCCACGTTATTCATGAAGAAAAGAGTATCCTGTATATCCCAGTATAGCGAAGCCTCCGCCCGGAATTTCGCCACGCGGGCATGAATGAAGAGCGTGTTCAACGCGGCATCATCCTTCCCGGTCAGATCGGCGGCGGTCAAACCATACCCTTTATCCACCAACTGCGTCACCAGATTTATCGTCCCGCTTCCCGTGTCCGCGGGAATAAACCTTCCTTCCGAAGACTCGTAATAATAAACATCATACCGGTGCTCGTCACCCGCCTTGGCTATCCAGAACTCGTGCGGCTCATTCCTATAATCCGCCAGTCGTGCGTTCAATTCGTCCGGCGTGCCGTTAAAAGGTTGCAGCCGGGGAGAACATTCATAAACGATATTGTACGCCGGGACAAAACGGGAAATACTACCCGTGTCACCTTCCCCGAGATCCCACGAGTTCGCCCCGTTATACTGGAACGCCTCCTCGTCCCCGTTATACAGGATTCGCCCCGAAGCCGGGTTCCACGGCACGCGAAACAACGTGCACAAGGGGGAATTATCCGAACCCTCGATACTGATCATCGCGGGAAACAACCCCGTGTCGAAACCGAAAGTATATTTATCCCCCTTGTCCGGACCGAAAGTGTACAACCCTTTAAACGTGTAAACCGTCTGACCCTCCTCGTTGATCGCTTTCTCGAAACAAACAAACGGCAACTGGTACACGGCAACACGGGCATTAGCGTACTCGTCCGTCCGCATCGCCTCGTTCAACAGTCCCATCTCGCGATACAAATCGTCATACGAGTTCACCGCCCCGATCTTGTGCGACTGCATGGACGAAGCGTAATTCTTCTTCGCCGTGAACTTCTGTCCCGCTATCAATTCCGGGGTCATCTGCCACTTTTTCGTTGTCGTTGTCCCGTCGGCACGAGTGATGACAGACAAGTTCTTGTCAAGCTGGTACCGCGTGTTCCATAAATAATACTTCATGGACGACGTCCCCTGCCCCTTGGCGGTCACACTGGAAATACTCACGTTCCATTCCGGGTGGTCAGCGAAAAAGACCTCCAGCGTCCCTACCCTTTGTGTCTGGTCTGCCATACTCGGGATCGTGTTGTCGAACACGAGGCAATTATACTGGTCCCGCGTATTCTCGAAATCAATCTCCGAACCGTTAGCGTCCAGAATGTCATTCAATTCGGATTCCGACTCTTTCTCCCCGGTAGACACCAGCCAATTGATATAATTACGCGACACCCCCTGCGACGTCAGCGCGGAATCATAAACACGTATCCCGTAAATATCCGTGTCCGCGTACTTGGAACCGATCACTATTCCGCCGTCATGCGCGAAATAGTCGTTATTCTCGTAAGTGAACTCCCGGTTCTTTCTGCCGTTAATATACAAGATACACAAGTTAAAACCCGCGTTCCCGTATGCATCCGGCATGATCGTCAACGTGAGCCGGGTACGTTTTCCCTCGAAAGTATGCAAGTTTTGCACCCTGTCATTGGTCAATGCCCGCGAATGCATGATAATATTATCCGCGTAAATATTCAGACCGACAAAAGAATCTCCCGACGGGGCAGACATCCGGACAACCGGCTCCGAGTAATCCGTCACGTGATCTATCCGGTAGTCTATTTCAATCGTTTTTCCCGTGCGTGCACACTCTTTTTTGAACGGGTAATACTCCAACGCAACCTTTCCGCCCGCCATCAAGCGCAGTGCCTTGTTATTATCCGCGTCCGTGATCCACCCGTCATTTCCCCAGTTCATGTTTTCCCATGCCGCTGCCACGACAGCATCGTTCACCTCGTTAATCATATCCTTATAATTACCCTGCCGGTTGGAACGCTTCTTCGGGTTCATGTAGAACACGGCGCCCGCCACGGCGGAAAATCCTAACGAGTTATTCACCGGGAACGTCATCGGTCCCGTTAATTCCGTCTCCCCGTCCAGCACGCTGACAGATATTTCAAAATCCGTGCTGTCCATGGTCTCCACCTCCATCGGGAACGAGAAAGTATGCCGCGTCGAGGTCGAAATAGCGTCCTCGTCCGAGGCGAACAGCGTCCCCTCGTCCTTCGTCACCACAAACCGTGCCGACGTCGTGATATTATCCCCGTCGTACATCGCGTAATCAAATAACGAATTTTCCGTCCAGTTCGTCGCTTTCTCCTGTATATTATTAACAACGACCAGCTTCACCCGCTCACCGGGCACAGCGCAAATCACGTTGAAAGACATCGTTTTCGTCGTTATCGTTTCGTCCGAATTAGTCACGCGTGCCGAGAGCCTGTACACGCCCGTCCGTCCGGGATGTTCCAGCCGGCAATTGTACGCCGTTTCCGTGTACACGTTCGTCCCGAGCGGAATCCGGTACGACCTGTTATAATCTTCCCCCACCAACGTGACTTGCAAAGTCTTGGACACATTCCCGCCGATATTCAAGGGGATGATAATGTCATTCAAAAACGCCGTCCACCAGCGGAAGTTATCGGCGGCAATCGACAAAGAGGTCAGGTACACGGTGTAAACAAACGCCGGGGTCACCATTTCGGTCACTTCTCCGGTTACTTTAACCATCACTTGGTTCGAACCGGAAGTCAGGAACTCCGCCACGTCAACGGCAAGGGGAACGTTACTTGCCACGTGCATTTCTCTCGCTACCGCGAACTCGTCATTATTCGTGTTTTTTACCGACACTTGGCACAATCCCCTCTCTCCCGTGTTCTCGTAAGGCTCGCTTATACTGTACCGTTCCTGCGAAACAAAGGTGAACTTCAACAAACAAGGCTCTCCTTTCGAGGCGGATACATTTTTGCCATCCAGACCATTGACAACGCGCACGTTACGCTGCACTTCTCCCGGCGTACTCCCGCCCCCGTGCATGGCTATATATTCCAGCAAGTTCTGGAACGTCTTGATCTCCGTCCCGTCCGGGGTCACCCCTGTCGGGATAAACACGTCACTCTTCGGCATCCAGAAACCATCTTCATAAATCAACACGTCGTTCTCCTTTGCCGCATCTGCCGCCACGTCCACGTTCGACAATGCCCCGAGCGAAGACAAGTCCCCGGGTCCCTCTTCCACCAACCGGAGCGACGCCACTTCCGGGTCGTGCCCCTCGTCCTCTTCCGTGAAAGCACGGGCTGTGACACTATTATGCCGCACGTCATCCCCCGTGCGCACTCCTTGATCCAGATAATCATCAAAAGGATGTGTATCCCAAAGCACGGCATCCGGCACTTGCCGGGCGGTTTTGATTTCCCAGCCGTCGGCGTCCCAGACGATAGCCTCACCGTCTTCCATTGTTTCCGCCAAGCGACCGAAGTTACGGGTGGTCCACTCGCGGGTGGCGTTGATATTGTAAAGCATCTCGCTGCGGTCGAGTTCGATGGAACTACGCACGTCCTGTATTTTAGCGTTAAGGGAGTCCTCTAGGCTTTGTTGCAGGTAGTTCGATACCTCGCACGAGAGTTTGCCCGTGCTCAATTGCTTTTTCACGTTCGTCACACGGAGTTTTTGTACTTCCTCCTGACCGGGAACAACGATACCCACCACGTCGCCGGGGGCAAGTTCGATACCTGTCTCGCGGGCGTAACGGTAGTCCACGTCCAAGTTATACTTCACGCGCAAGCTGGAATGTACCCGCATCCATTTTCTAGCTTTTTCCGCCAGCACCGCCTCGGCGTCACGCACGTAAGCATCAGGCAACGTGATCCCCGTGAACGTGAATTTATCTCCCACCCGGGCGTGCCACGCCTTGCTAGGCAGCTTGGGACGGTTGCCGTCGCTATCCGCCGATGCACGTTCATCTTCTTGCGGTATCAAGGTTACGGTGCGGCTCCCGTGATCGTAAGTGAAACTGAAAGCGATCCCCATCAGGTCACCCGTCAGGAAATTCACACGACCTTCCTTACCGACCACCACGTCTTTCAAGTCAAAATCTATCGCGTTACAACGTACCTTCAAGAAGTCGCTCGACACACTATCAGCGCAACCCGTGAACGAGGGTTTCACGTCGTCGAAATACACCTCCCGTTCCACCAGCTTCGGGTACTCAGTCCGGTTCTCGAAACAAGAAATATACACGTCCGTGCCTCTCTCCCGAGGGCACAGGCGGTCGAATTGCCCATCCCGGTAGCCGTGGGGAAGGTTTTCCGTGCTGCCGAAAACGTAGGCTTGCGTCACCGTGTTGTCCGTGTCCACGTTTTGTCGCTGCAAGGTGTACAACCCCTTGCCTTGTCCCTGCTCGAACACCAGATCGCATGCCTCCTCCACCCGCTCGTGGAAAGCGATCGCGCGTCCCTGCACCACGTACTCCACGCCGAACTCGTCCGCCAGTTTCGTCAGCAGGTCGCGGCACGTCGTGTTGTCGAAAGTCAGCGTCTTCACTTCTGTTTCCACGATCTGCACTTCGCCCTTCCCGTTCAACGCTTTCGACCAACCGGGATCAAAATCCGGACGGTTGATGTTCGTCAACAGCAAATCCACGAAGTCCTCCAGCGTGCCCGCCAACGAGAAACGACTTTTACCCGTCAACCCTTGCATGTAAATCTTGTCGAGCAAGTTATACACCGGGCTTTCCAGCACCATGTCGTAACGGTATTCCACCGCCGACGCTTTCACCAGATCCGGTTCCCGGTTGATAGCGTACTCCACGCCTTCTATCCAAGTGTAGTCTCCCACCCGCAGGTCGAGCATCTCGCTCGCCGTCACGTTCAGCGTCACCTCGTCGGCTGCCATGATGCCCCGTTCCAGCGTGGCGTTGTCGTCGGGAAGACTCGTCACGAGCGTTTCCGCACCCTCTATTTTTCTAAATATATCTATCATATTCTTCCAGTTTTAAACTAAATTTCAATAACCCGTCCCCCTCGATGCTCACGCTGAACCCGTCCTTCACGAACACGTTCCGGCTCGTGCCGTCCGCCAGATGCAGCACCCTCGTTCCCGGCTGCCGCCACAAGGCATGAAACTGCCTCATCCTCGCTCCCGCTTCTTTCAGATCCGGGGCATTCATCATACATTCCAGCGTGAACGACGGTTTCTCGCGATAGCGGGTAATCCCGTAAGGCGACGTCGTGCTTACCTCTATCCGTTTCGGGATATTCCGGTCGCTTTTCACGCCCGTCACGCTGATCCCGAAATCCCGTGCCAGATGGAAATCATCCACTCTTATCCCCGTTCCCCCGGAAGCCGTCAACGTCAATACCTCGAACTCCACCCGGTTCTGCCGGAATTTCATGTCGATCTTCAACATTTTCTGTCCCAATCTCTCCACGCTTACCTCGTCCGCCAGCAACACGTCGAAGTCGCCCAACTCCGTCCCCAGCTTCCGGCAAGCAACAGCGGCATCCCTGAACGCGTCCCAGTTCGCCTCGTCCGTCATCACGAGTTTCAAACCGATCACCCGTTCCCCGAACTCCATGTCCGCCTCGTTCAAGTAAGGCTCCACCGTGTCACCCCAGTTCCGCTCGATCTCCCCCTTCCGTTTCGGGAAATCGAAAATGCCGCTCACGGCATACCCCCCGTCGCCCCGCGCAGGCAACACGCTGCATGTGCTAATGTCAATACCGTCAAATCTATAAATCATATGTTTCTTTGTTTTTATGAACAATTCTGGTATGCCCGTCCCCGTCCGAGGTCGCCGTCGCCCGGGCATAAAGATTCACGACCACCTTCGCCTCGTCCTTGCAATGCACGATCACCCCGGCATCATCCAACGCGTCCACCATCACGAAAGCGTTGTCACGCGCCCATATCTCCAACCGGGTGTCATGCTTCGCGTACAAGCGGCTCACCGCGTATCCTTCCGCGTCACACTCCGCCTCGCAATTCCCCAGCAGGATGGCATTCCCGCCCGTCAGTTTTACCCGTTCGTCAACGTGTATCCCTTTCTTGCCCAACACCTCGCCAAAAAACTCCTTCAAGTACTCCTTCGTCGGGAAATTCTTCGCCAGACAAAAATCCACCCGATCGATAAAACACTGCACCATCTCCTCCTTCCCCATCGCCTCCCCCAGTTGGGCCATCCCGTCAGCACACCCTTGTACCGCTCGTGCCCCCTTCAATAATTCCTCTTTTATACTAGTCATAATCCCATATCTTAATTTCAAAAATCACTAAATCACTGAATCGTCAATCATAAATCACCGCATCCCTCACCTTCCCCTTCCGTAATATCCTCTCGTGTTCCGTTCTATCGCGTCCAGTTGCTGTCCCATCCTGCCGAATCCGTCTTGCAATTGGTACACCGTCATTCGCGTGTTCTGCTCTATCCGGTACTGTTGTTCCAGCAATTCACCCAAGTCGAATCCCGGCCGCGGCACGCTCACGTCCGTGCCCGTCAGCAACCAGTCACGGATCACCCGCACGTCCATGGCAGTCGAGTTCCACAACCCCACCAGTTCACTCGCCGTCCCTTCCGTCATGGCTGCCTGCAACTGTCCGCTCACGCCCTCGGGTGCGTCGTTATAGGCATCCTTGAACAACCCGCTGTACGCCTCCATCGCCTTCGTGTAACTCTTGCCGCCTTCCTCCACCATCCGGGTAAACTCTGCCTGTTCGCTTTCCGACAACACCCCGTCTTTCATGTGTTCGCCGAGGTAATTCACCGCCGACTCTATCGACTCGCCGAGGAATTTCTTCTTCAACGCCTCCTTCACCGCATTCGCCATCACCTTCTTCGTCGTGTCGCCCAAGGCTTTCACCCCGTCCTCGCCCTTGGCGTAGGCTTCCGTCAGGGCATCGGCAAAATCATTGATGGCGCTCTGCACGTCCGTCCCCGCCAGCATCTCGATCTGCTTCCTTTTGTTCTCCTCTATTTTCTGGTTAATATCCTCGATCTCGTTCTTCCAACTGTTGATCTTATCCTTGTCCTTCTTCTTTTTCTTGCCTTCCGCCTCTATCTGTTGCTGTATCAACACTTGTTGCTCCTGTAACTTCTCGTTTTGCTCGTCCATCATCCGGTAGACGTCTTCCGTGTAGGTATTGTCTATCGTGGCACCAAGCCGGTCGTAAGCCCGTTCAAGGTTATCGATCTCCCGTTGCAATCCCTTGATCTTCTTCTCCTGCTTCTTGTCCTTGTTGAACATGGACATGATCGCCGTCACCGCCGTCAGGGCGGCACCGATCACCGCCAACACGACCGAACCTTTCTCTACCGAATCTATCGCGGTAGCCATCGTGATGCCCGCCGTGGCAACCCCCTGTATCATCCCCATCGTCTGCTGTCCCGACTCCCCGAGTACATCCGAGAGCACGCTGCAACTCCCTACCGCATCATTAATAAAGTCAAAACATCCTTTTGTCGACGCTCCCAAATTTTTCCATTTATTCCCGATCTCATCCGACGACTCTCCTGCCTCGTTCGAGCCTTTCGAGAACATATCTTTCATCGAGTCCGCCATCGCCCGGAAAGGATTCAACGTTGCGACCTTCTGTCTCGCCTCCTCCAGCTTGCCGGCAAGCGCTTTCATATCCACGGACTTTAACGTCGGCTCATTGCTATCTATCTTCGCTTGGATATTCTCCATCAATTGATCGATCTGCTTGACGGTCAGATCATCCATGTTCGTGAACAGGTTTTCCCAGTCATCCGACGCCATGATCTCCTCCGCCCCGAGGGAACTCAAGGCTTTCTGCTTTTGTTCTTTCAGTTGGACTACCAATTTATCGTTTCCTTGAGCCGTCACAATCTTGTCATCCCATTCCCGGGTAATTTGTGCTTTTCGGGATTCAAAATCATTTAATTCATCCAACAAACGGGCATATTGCTCTTTCTGTTCCGCTTCGTTCACTTTTTGAACGAACGTGTTGTATTCCCCTTCCGGTAAACTTCCCGTCTTCTTCTGTTTTTCCGCCCACGTGCGCTGCTCGTCATAACGTGCTTTTACCGCATCCCTTTTACGCTGTTCTTCAGTCAAGAAGAATTGTGTCAATCCCTCTGTGCGCTGCCTCAACTCCTCCTCGTATTGTTTTTCTATCGTCCTGTCTCGGTCAAATTTATTATTATCATTCTGTTCCAATCTTCTCGTGAAACTCCCTCTCACCTCTTCCGGCATCTCTTGCCCGGCTTGTTCGAACAAGGTCTGTTGTGCCGCTAATTGCTCCTTTATCTCCTTTTCGGTCATTTTATGTTCCAATGCCGATAAAGCCAAGCGTTTGTTCTTTCCGTCTTCCATAAGGGATAACCGACTCTCTTCCAATGTTATCAAGTTATTCAACAATAACGCGCTAATGGCTTCCTGATCCTGAACTCGTTTATTTTTTGCCGGGACTTTTTCTTGTTTTTGGGAAGTTTCAACCTTTTTCCCTCCCAGTTCGTCTTCTAATTTAGCAATATCCGCCTCTTTTTCAGCAATCTCATTTGGAGAAGCACTGGAATTAGGCTGTAACATTCCCTGTAATTCCTTTTTTCTAATATCTATTTTTTCTTTAAGTCCTTTTCTTTGAATTTCCTCTTCTTGCATTATTTTTGCCACATACCCTACAACATATTTCTGTCGATCAACCTCAGTACGCAAAAAATCAGATGCTTCCCTGCGATCCTCTGTTTCCATATCCTTAAAGTCCATGGTTTCCCAACTAAAAAGGGATTCTCGAAATAATTTCGGCAATTCCTGAATGATATCTCCCCGTCCGATACCCGCCTGCACAAACATTTTCACGATCAAAGATCTTTTATTTTCCAAATCTTTTAATGTTTGCTCCGCCGCGACACGTTCCGCCTCACTTAATTCTTCCGTAAAAGAAGTAAAATCGAAACTACTCCATTTCGCGTTAGCTTCCAATTCTTGCTGAAGTATATTAATCTCTTTCGTTTCCCGATGAAATTCACTGACCAAATCGGTTATCTTCATATCCTTGAAACTATCAATCAATTTCTTTTGCTCCGTCACTTCTGCCATCACCTCATCCACGTTCACGTTCGGAATTGCATCTATTCCAAAATTGCCGTCAACCGCTTTAGGAGCGAACTTACTTAGGCTATAAACTAGCTTATGCATCTCCATTTTCTGATCAATTGACTGATTTTCGATAGCAACTAATTCTTGATATCGTTTTAACATAAGCTTCAAAGCTTCCTCTTCCTTATTCAAACTCTCGACCGTAGAATCGAAAGCCCTTTTCGAAAGTTCGTTATAACGAATTAAATCTTTATCATTCAAGTCCAACAATTCCCGTAATTCGAGATACCCTTCTCTTAACAATCCTAACGCTTTCAACCATGTAAAAGCATTTCCAAGACCTTTAGTTATGCCTTCTCCTTGCAATACTTTTGTTGTAGCACCGCCATCCGTTCCGAGGGCTAACTGCATCGCCGATTTTTTATCTATTATTCCCATAGTATTAATTATTTTACATTTTCTACTTATAAAATATAAACTATCCCGTTTTTTCTCTACTTTTGTCAAAAAATAAACGGATCGGTATGTATAAATATGTAGTACTCTTTTGCTTAGTTGCAGTTTCTTTTTCTTGCAAGACATCCAAGAAACAGGAAATAAAAACACAGGAAATTATTAACACTCTAAAAGAAGTTAGAGAAATCGAGAAAGAAGCTGACAAAAAAGCTACTCAACTGTTATTTACAGCGTACGGAGATGCGCAATTCGGCATGACACGAGAAGAAGCCATGAAAACGGAGATTGCAAAGGATGCCCATATTTTATCAACCGGTACTATTTATCTAGACTATAAACAAAGTAAAATCGGCTCAACATCTTATAATATCGAGTTCTTATTCTATGAAAATTATTTATTCCAAGTTAATTTTGAAGGCTCCCCGACAAAAGACAGCGAATACAACACGACATTTAAAAAAAAATTCGAGGAATTAAAAGATATTATCTCCGTCAATTACGGGAAACCAGAATATCTGAAATTCCCAAAGAAAGAAGAACTTGGTTCCGAATCTGTTTGTGCTTGTGCATGGCGTTACACGACAAAGCTAATCTCTATTACAATTAAAAAATCATCATTACAAGGAAATTGTGAAATAGACATGTACATTTCCTATACTCCCGCACTTGATGCCATTGAAAATGGAACAAAACTCAACCGGGAAGATATGCTCAAGGAGAATGCCAAGAAATTCTAATTTCTCATTTGCCTCTAACACTTTGTCAAAAAATAAACGGATCGGTATGTATAAATATGTAGTACTCTTTTGCTTAGTTGCAGTTTCTTTTTCTTGCAAGACATCCAAGAAACAGGAAATAAAAACACAGGAAATTATTAACACTCTAAAAGAAGTTAGAGAAATCGAGAAAGAAGCTGACAAAAAAGCTACTCAACTGTTATTTACAGCGTATGGGGATGCGCAATTCGGCATGACACGAGAAGAAGCCATGAAAACAGAAATTGCAAAGGATGCTCATATTTTATCAGATGGCAGTATTTACCTAGATTATAAACAAAGGAAGATCGGATCAACATCTTATAGCATTATTGAATTTCTATTCTATGAAAATTATTTATTCCAAGTTAATTTTGAAGGTTCCCCGATAAAAGACAGCGAATACAACACGACATTAAAAAAAGAATTCGAGGAATTAAAAGATATTATCTCCGTCAATTACGGGGAACCGGAATATCTGAAATTCCCAAAGAAAGAAGAACTTGGTTCCGAATCTGTTTGTGCCTGTGCATGGCGTTACACAACAAAACTAATCTCTATTACAATTAAAAAATCATCATTACAAGGAAATTGTGAAATAGACATGTACATTTCCTACCTTCCCGCACTTGATGCTATTGAAAAAGGAACAAAAATAAACCGAGAAGATATGCTCAAGGAGAATGCCAAGAAATTCTAGCGAACAATAATCCATCAAAAATAAGTCCTCAATTCCCAAAATCTAATATGAAGAAAATAACTTGTATCATAATAAATACGATATTATCCCTTTATTGCGCAGGACAAATAAAATCTTTTACCGCTGCAACCCCTCTTGACAAAACGAGCAAAACATCTTACGACAGCACCACCAATTTTGTCGGTAGAGACGCGGAGTTACTCATCGGGCAAGAACTATATGTCATTCCCAAACCGGCAGAGTTACAGCAATTCGGGTATCACAATTTTTACAGTAAATACGAAGACACGAATAATCATCTGGCGTCAATCCAAACCTATGAATCATTCGCCGGGAAAACCTTTTGGGTCGAGGAAGTTTTACCACATATCGGGAAAAGCGACTATTACAAAACCAAACTGGTCCTAAAACTAAAAAGCCAAACAAATGACACGACCTACTATTACCTGTACGATTGGGATAATAATAAATTATTTCCATTTATTATCATGGGGTTTTATACCAAAGAAAAAAACAACTGCGTCGGGAAACAAATCGTTCTTAAAAACAAAAACCCGTGGGAAAGCGTTAGCAACGAGCAAAAAGTCCCCATACACGATGTACTTACCGGCCTCCCCATTACTATTGATCCGGAGATCGTATGGAAGGTGAAAGAACTTCTGATAGACCAGAAACACGGCGAACTCGCGTACATGATCACCAATCACCAAGATAAGACATTCACTATTGCCTTGAATGCCATCAATGATTACCAGCGCGGGCAAGGTCCTTGCGCCCTCCTGTATGACGAACAACTAAAGGAAATACACGAACACCGACCTGATTTTTATAAACTAATCATGGAAGCCCGTATTTGTATCAACATGACGAGGGATATGGTACGCATGGCTTGTGGAGCCCCGGAAGAAATCAGGAACACCTCTTCCGGGGAATTATGGATTTACCCCTCGGGTAAATACCTGACATTCAAAAACGGCATATTAAAATCGTTTTATTAAAAAAAACACCATTCGTGCAGGTAACAAGTTTTTCAACAAATCTACGATTTGAAAAACCTGATTCTTCAAGACGCTCCCCTTTTCCTCGATAATCTATCAAGCAAACGCATCAAAACGCTTTTTGCCTTTCCGGCAAACAATACAATCAACATGTCAAAGAACTTCTTATATACAAAGATACATCCCGCTTTACCCTATTCCAACGATATTTCATAAAGAGCCCGCGTGTTTTCACGAACATACCCGTTTAAGACATGAACACGTTCTCAAGCAACCGACATCCCGTACCGGACCCGACATAATCGGTACATACCACCGTGCCACCTTCGGGCCATTCCCGTATCAAAGACACCCCCGAGCGCCTTTGAAACGGGAGTAATTCGAAGGTGATGCGTGTTTGATACGGGAATTCCACGGGTTCTCTTCGAATTCTGTCCGACTTCTGATATACCATATAATTCCACCACCGCTTGTCAATAAACTGAAAAGAAAAATTCTATAATACCGTAACAATCTTACTCCTTGGTAATACTTTGAAATTAACCGGAATACAGCCGCATGGCTATTCATAAATAAGCCAAAATTGAATTAAATATACACAATATCACCTATTCATTTAACCTAAAAAGGAGAAAATAAACCTCATTTTATATTTTATATAAACAAGAGATAAAAAAATAATTACCAAAAAAAACAAATTTATGAATGGGGATGAATTAGTATTGTTCTTTAGTAAGAATTACAAGCACTGGCTGGAATATACCATATATCATTGTAAACGGAAGAGTATGCAACGTAGATGGGAGAGTATGCAAAATGAAGCTAACGACTTACTAAACGAGGTACTTCTTGGAATATGGATAAATAATAATCCCAAATTTCTCGAAGACCTTATGAAAAAAAAAGATAAAAAAGCCACGGAACTCGATTACTTCATACTTCGTGTCATACGCGATAATATTTACTTGAAGACAACACCATATAACCAGAAATATCATAGATATCAATTTCTGGAATACCGGGAGTCATTACCCCCGGAATCCCTTGTATTCAACCCAGAACCAAACGAACAAATCAAGCAAGAACAAATAGATCTTATTATGAACGCACTGAAAATATTGAATATAGCCCCACGCAAGATCGCCATATTCAAATTCTATTATTTCGAGGGAAAACCGCTCAAAGAATGGGATGGACCGGAAGCCTTGAAAACATTATACAAGATAAAAAACGAAGTCCTGCACGAAATCAAAGAATACCTCAAAAAAACAAGTTAAATCCGGAGAAAAAAAGTCCGATCTTATATTTTAAGAGAAAAGAGTCATGACAAATATTCACTTGGTGAACATCGAAACCCGAAAGGATTTCAAAATAAACAAACAATTAAATAACCATTAAAATTTAAACATTATGTCAGAAAGAAGTATTGCAATTGGAGTTAACCTGATCAGTTACGGCGAAGCGAAAAACGGTGTTGTACCCGCG
Source organism: Butyricimonas muris (assembly GCF_046365375.1). NCBI lineage: Bacteria > Pseudomonadati > Bacteroidota > Bacteroidia > Bacteroidales > Odoribacteraceae > Butyricimonas > Butyricimonas muris. The sequence continues at coordinate 266,664 of NZ_JBKEIT010000005.1, forward strand.
GAATTTACCCCGTTAAGGGACATTTTCAAGGGTTCGGTAGCCTTCAATTTTGCGGATGCCAACCAAGTCAAAATCGAGGTGGAAGGACGCGAGGACCCGCTGGCGATTATCAACCGCAAGGGAGATGCCGACAGCATCGAATTCTCCATCCCGTCACCGACCACGGCGGAACTCGTGGCATTCTGCGGTGGAACGGCAAACGGTGACAAATGGGAAGCCCCGAACGGATTCGAAACGATCAACAAGGCATTCCGCATAGCTACCCAACCTTACGAGGGCAAGTACGTGGAATACACCATCGTGAACGGAGCCGTGTCGGCTAAGTTGAGCCAGGCACCGGGTAGCGAGCAAACCGACTTGTTGCTGGTGAAAGTGACCCGCCAAGCGGCTGCCGCTGCCGACGGGACGGTGAAACCATCGTTCATCCGCGAGGTGAAAACGGTGACTCCCCCGACTCCCGCGGAATAGTGGTACAAAAGAGGGAGAGCTTAGTTACTCACGTTTTCGGTAAGAGTCACCAGCTCTTCCTCTGTTTATAAATAACTTTTGGCATATCCTCCTCCTTTTAGTTTACAAACTTTATAAACCTATCAAATACATGGGGATCAAACATATTATAGCATTGGAAAGTGACACCGTGTCGGAAAGGAGTATCCGTATTCCTTTCGAATTCACGGATACCGGTTCTCTCCCCGGGGGAAAGAAACTGGACGATTATATCACCATTACCCCTCTCACCGTGCGTTCGTGGTTCAGGATAAAACCCTTCCTGCTAGCGATCGAGAAAGATGATCTTGCTAAAATCACGAGGAACGACGGGAACGAATTTCACCCCGAACTCCCGGAAATCATGAGCAAATACGACCAACTTATCATGAATATTATCTGCATCGGGCTTCACAACAAGAAAAGCGACCCCCCGGCATGGTTTCGGGATGTCCTCTCGGACAATTGCACGTGGGAAGACACCCGTATCCTGCTCAACGCCATCCTTTACCGGATAGGATACAACTCTTTCTACAAATCTATCATGACGCTAAAGAACATGAGCCCGATGACCGAGGCGGAGATCATAGCCGCCCGAAAAAACATGGAAAGCTGGATAAACCCGTGAGCAGCTTCATGTTTCTGGTAAACGTGAAAGAAGCCCTCGGCTACACGCACGAGCAAACACTCGACAGCAGCTACGCGCTGATCACCGGAATGTTGCAGGAATACGCCTACATGTGCAATGAACGCAACAAACTCCTGTACGGCGACGAGGAGGATGAAGACGAACCCTTCGAGTGGGTGGAACTCGTCGATTTCACCACGGGTAAGACAAAACGCTACAAGAAATACAAGGACGCGGGAAGCCGCATATAAAAAAAGTGACTGTTAAAAAAACTTGTTTTCAAACAGTCGCTTTTTAACACAAAATTATAGATATTAGTTCCGATTATTTTATTGGTCTATACTCTTCATACATAGTATATCCCCAATTCCCCCACATTTGTCCTCTATAATTTGTCACATCAAGCGAGACTTTAGTACGTTCATCACCAAAAGTCGCACCTAAAGAATAATATTTATTTCGTGCAAAATTCACTTTCTGCAAATCTGTCCAATCCGTCATATCTGGACAGGTATTCCTCGTAGGCGCACCATATCTTTCCGTTAATCTCTTTATTGCAGTTTCCCAATTAAACAAAAGACTTAATACAGTATTATAATTATCGTTAGAAACATTTGTTTGATATGAAAATAATCTATCCCCATATAATAATCCTTCCGCGGAAGAACCAAAATGATAATATCTTGCTTCTTCACCAAACATTCCTCCCCTATAATCCAAAATATCCGTCTGAGAAGATGTATATCCATCTTCAAATCTCTTGATATCTTCCATGGAATCTCCCCAACGTCCGAAATAAAAATCACACGGAACAACATGGATTACTTTTACAAACTTAGTCGAATCCCCTTCATCATTAATAGCTATGAAAGTAAGTTTATTATCCCCGATAACAGAAGGTCTATACTCTCCTTCGTTATCAAAAGCTTTCCAACCGAAATCATCACGTACACATAAAGACGTAAGTTTAACATTATCATCATCCACTGCGGAAAATAAATAACTAACCAATTGATTAACTCCAATCTCTTCTGAAGACAAATTCACATCAAACGTAACAATTTGCACTTTTTCTTTTTTACCATCAGTACATGACAAAATTATCATCATGACTATCAATACACACATACATTTTTTCATTGATCCTCTTTTATTTATATTAATATTCAAACAAATAAATTTACAAATTCATTTATACCTTCTTAAATATCTTAGCTTGTAAAAATATTGCGGCAAATATGAAGAATTTAATCATCAGAACAAACTAATATCTTGAATTTAACCAAACTAAAAAAAAACTTGACAGTTTATCACCATCAAGTGTTTTCATATACCCGGAACAAGGGCTAAACAACACATTATTTAATGTGAACAAAAATACAATTTATATCCTATCTAAAATAAAAGGATGAAGAATAATCCTCACCCTTGTTCATTCTCGCCTCTGATTAAATCAAGGGGTGCTCTAAATACGTCTTATAATTTTTAGTACGGGATCTTTCAAAGTAAAATCATTATCATCCGTAACTAATATTAATGACATTGTTTTACAAAATTCAATATAATAACTATCATTAAAATCAATATCTTCAAAATGAGCAAAAACGTTATTCAAACTAATTGCATTAAAATTATCAGATGAACGTTCTGTTATTTTCAGAATATTTTTTGCAGCTGCAATCACCGCGGAAATCGTACCCTTAGATCTACTCGTTTTTAGATAATCTTTCTTGTATTCTGCTGTATGATTTCTTGTTTCCTCTCTCCACAAATTAAAATCCAACCGTAAGCATGTATTGGCAAACTCAGACATCACCATACTGTTAATAAAAATACTTGCCCTACAAGTTTGAATTTTCTGCAAAAAAATAGAGTAATCCTTTTGTTTCGATAGAGATATGTTACCTATCGGACAATATAAAAAAATCCACACATTGTTATCAAAAAAGAAACAATCTGTGGATGATGGATTATAGTTCTTTATATCTAATATATTATTCACTGCCTAAGATTTCATTCGTTGTTCTCTTAAACGAGTCTGCATTATTAAAATATTCTTTTGCCCGATCTGTCACCTTTTTAAAAAGTGGCAAATCATCATCATTAACGTTCATCAATTTTAAACGCAATGATAATTCTTCACTTGAATAATCTTTATACAACTGACCTATAGCCGCATTCAAAAATGCTGTCGTCAACAACATTATCCCCTGAAAATCTAAAACAAGTACTTCATATTCAGACAAGATACGGACAATCCGATTATAAATCTTATCGCCTTCATCTGATGAAACTGCTATATCAAGAGCCGTTAAATCACTAATTTTTAAAACAATCTGTTCGTTTTTCATGTTGCAAATATATCAAAAAATATCATCAAGAGATAGTTTCGGTTCATCTTTCAATGAATAAAAAGCACTATCATCAAAATTAAATTCAATATTCACTATAGTCCCTGGAAATTTACAATAAAGTTCTTTTTTCTCACTTTTCCCATTCTGGTATTCCCAATATCCACTAGATGAAACTATTTGAATTTTCCCTTTATTCAATTCTATAAACTCTAAAATCAACCCCAGTCCTAATCCCCCTGTTCGATCTTTCTTTGTTGTATTTCCGTATTGTATAGCCCATTCTATTGAATCTGATGCCGTAAAAATACGGTATGGGGAATGGTACTCATTCACATTTTTATGTATTGTCATTCCGACATCGACAACTGTAATATCAAGCCTCGCTGGCTTTTTTTGTGGATAATATTGCCCGCAAGTATGAATCAATGCACATTTCCCATGAGTTCTCGCATTTTCGAAAACTTCAAAAATACTTTCACTAATCTTTTTTCCTAACAAATAACTATGACTTGGAAAATCAGCCTTAGATAGCAATTCTCTTTTTATATATTCATTAAAACTAGTATCTTCATTCGGTTTAAATTGTTGAAATGTAACAATCGTTTCTCTACTAAAATCGGTATATAAATAATTAACTGGAGCAAGAAATCCATTCCGTTTCAAAATTTTTTCTATTGCAAATGTCATTCTATCTAACAAAATACTATATCCATTTTCTTTTGACAATTCGATAATAGCCCCTAATACAGAACACAAATTTGCTTCAAACCAATTAGTATTACGAAAATCAATCACGATTTCTTTCTCCTCACTCGCAACAATTTGATTATATAGATTTATTAAACTTATATAGCCATTGATGCCAGTATTAATACTCCGATCCAATTCTATTACTTTCATTTATTATTTAGTAGTACTGAATATTGCATTTAAAGTTTCAAAATAAATATATTTTTTTGAGTTTTCTATTTTATCAGATAAAATTATAATGATCGACAAATTTTGATGCTTTCAAACTGATAAAAATAAAAAGCGGGGCAGGTAACCATCACGGCCCTGCCCCTAAACAAACTTAATTCTCAAAATTGTCACTCGGAAATAGTAACAATATCTTTAAATACAACGTTTATATCCTAAGGAAAGAGCCTCCGGTTTTTTTATAATCTCGCCTAAAGAAATATAAAAAAGCATCACTGCGTACCGGAGGCTATACCTTCCTACGCAGCAATGCTTTCTTTTTTATTTCTTTAGGCAATACAAATATAGGTATTAATTCTCTCGCGTGTATCAATTTGTTATTATTTATTTCAATTTTATCATAAACTATTGTATTAAAACAATATGCGAAAATCAACAATTAAAATTTACACATGATTTCCCAATTAAACTCACCATAGTCTAATTCTAGTCGCATCCCAATATCATGATAAAAGACTCCACCTCCTACACTAAAAGAATCAAAATTAACACATGCAGCAGAAACAAAAGGTATAAAACCCTCTTCTTCACAATAGCGATTTGTTTCTATACAGAAGTAAAACAGTAGGATAGCTTTTGCAATTCGTTGTACTGCACGGAAAGAGCGATAGATAGTTTGCCGGATTCGTTATCGAAAATTTCAATTTCGCAGATACCAACCAAGTCAAAATCGAGGTAGGAGGATGCGGGAAACCGCTTGGTAATCAGCTCTCCCCCTGTACAAGGGGGAGTTGGAGGGGGGAGTGGTTTTGTAAGAAAGAGACTTGTTAGACACTCTCTTTCAGTATGATTACCTATGCTATTTATAGATTCATTTCAATCATACTCCCAACACGATATTAGCATCTATTTTCAGTTTTCGACTCATTTCTCTAGCAACTTTCAACGTCGGTTCACACTTGCCGGAAAGATACTCACTAACACGTGAAGGACTTACCTCTAGTAATTCGGATAGTTTTGTTTGCGTAAGTCCCATCTCATACATTCGTAACTTAATTACTTCAACCAAAGAAGGAGATTCCACGGCATAGTTTTCCTCTTCATAATCAGCTACTAAATCAGAAATCAAATCCAATTCAAGAAAATTTTTATCATCAACCGGAGTATCATTACCAACCACTTTAAGTAACTCTTCAACTCTCGCGCAAGCCGCCTTATACTGTTTTTCTGTTTTTATCTTTGCCATTACCGGAAATTTAAGCGTTTCTACAATCTTTATTATCATATTCTTTATGGGTACCAATCCAACGGATAAATACTTTCTTTGCAGCAAACAATATCATCGCAACCAGTCTATAATCATTGCCTTTAATATTAAAAACAAATCTATCATTCCCCACGTAGTCTACACCATTAAATGTTTGTCTAATGTCAACCAAACATGACCAATCTGCTTTTTCTGTCTTTTTATACCAATCCCGTAAAGGGATATCGGCATCATTATGTTTCTTGGTATATTCTCTTATAGCCGCAAATGTTATTATTCTCATAACTTATTTTCTTTGATGCAAATATAAGGCTTTTCTTCTATAAAACAAAAATATTTTCTATTATTTAGAATATCAAGTATAGGAAATAACGACTACTCTAGTCGAACAACCATTATTATCCGCAAGTAAATAAAAAAACGCTTGACAGTTTATCACCATCAAGCGTTTTTCTGTACCCAGAACAAGACTCGAACTTGCACAGCCGTACGGCCACTAGTCCCTGAAACTAGCGTGTCTACCGATTCCACCACCTGGGCATTGTATCTAAGAACTTCGGACAAAAAACCTTGCAACTCCCTGCTGCAAGGCTTCTCTTTTTTGTTGTCCCACAAGGATTCGAACCTTGACTGACAGAACCAAAATCTGCTGTGCTACCATTACACAATGGGACAATCGTCATGTCAATTCAACAAGTATTTTGTTTTTTGACGCTGCAAATGTATAGCAATTTTTCATTTCACCAAAACAAAATGCGGAAAAATTAAAAGAAAATTGCTATTTTCGTGCGGTTGAAAAGGAACAAATTTAGGATATCCTTGATTACTAATAAGAAATATAAATTCAAAGAAGGAGAAGCATGTGCAACATTAAAAATCACCCCACGTTAAGTTACAGGTTGATCAATAATGTCACCGGATGGGTGGCGTTCGTGATAGCCAGTATCACTTACATTCTCACGGTAGAACCGACAGCCAGTTTATGGGACTGCGGCGAGTTCATCACAACGTCAGTCGGATTACAGGTAGGACACCCTCCCGGGGCACCTTTCTTTATGATTGTTTCGCGACTGTTCGCCATTTTTGCCCCGTCCCCGGAAACACAGGCTTACATGATTAATATCATGTCGGCGTTATGTTCGGGCTTCACGATACTGTTCCTGTTCTGGACAATCACGCATCTGGCCAAGAAAGTTGTGATTAAAAAAGATGAAGAATGTACCATGGGACAATTGTACGCTATCATGGGTGCGGGTCTGATCGGTGCGCTATGCTACACGTTCTCGGACACGTTCTGGTTCTCCGCCGTGGAAGGCGAGGTATATGCCATGTCGTCCCTGTTCACGGCTGTCGTGTTCTGGGCGATCCTGAAATGGGAGAACGTGGCGTTCCAACCGTACGCCAATCGCTGGCTTGTATTCATCGCTTACATGATCGGGCTTTCCATCGGGGTTCACTTGTTGAACTTGCTGGTAATTCCCGCCATCGTGTTTATCTACTATTTCAAGAAATACGAAACGACTAAATGGGGTGTGATCAAAGCTGCCGCTTTATCCTGCGTGATCCTCGGGACTATCCTGTGGGGTGTGATCCCGTACGTGATCATTATCGGCGGATGGTTCGAACTACTGTTCGTCAACAGCATGGGGCTACCTTTCAACACGGGAGTAGTTGTCTACGCTATCCTTCTAATTAGCGGACTTGCTTACGGTATATATTACACGTTGAAACACAATCACACGATCGTCAACACGATCCTGACCTGTTTCGTGGTCATGTTGATCGGCTACTCCTCCTACGCCATGGTGGTTATCCGGTCGGTCAGCAACCCTCCCATCGACGAGAACAGCCCGGATAACGTGTTCGCGCTCCTTTCTTATATAAGCCGCGACCAGTACGGGCAGGAACCGTTGATCTACGGACCTTATTACAACGCCCCGGTCATTGCCGTGGAAGAAGGCGGTCCGATCTATTACCAGAACGAGAAAACCGGGAAATACGATGTCGTGGGACACAAGACCGAGGTGAAATACGATCCTCATTTTTGTACCATCCTGCCGCGTATGTACAGTACCGCGCGTGACCCGCAGTCTTACATCGAATGGGTGGGATTACCCGCCGGCCCCACGTACTCGGTAGACGGACAAAACCGTCAAAAACCGACTTTCGGGCAAAATTTGAAATTCATGTTCCGTTATCAGCTCGGGCACATGTACCTGAGGTATTTCATGTGGAACTTCTCCGGAAGACAAAATGATATTCAAGGACACGGTGATTTCCGTTACGGGAACTGGATCACGGGCATTCCTTTCGTCGACAATATGCTGGTCGGCGATCAAAGCATGATGCCCGACACGTTGAAGCACGACAAGGCAAACAACAAATATTACATGCTTCCTTTTATCCTCGGGTTACTGGGTATGTTCTACCAATACCAGCGGGGAAAACAGGGAAAGAAAGACTTCTGGGTGGTTATGCTGCTCTTCTTCCTCACGGGTATCGCCATCGTGCTTTACTTGAACCAATATCCTTATCAACCGCGTGAACGGGATTACGCTTACGCCGGCTCATTCTACGCGTTTGCCATCTGGGTAGGATTCGGGGTACTCTACCTTTGGGAACTTCTCCAAAAGAGAATGGATTCCCGCAAAGCTGCCATTGCGGTAACGGCAGTTTGCCTGTTCGCCGTACCGGTGAACATGGCGGCGCAAAACTGGGACGACCATGACCGCAGCGGACGTTACGCGGTGATCGCGCATGCCAAAAACTACTTAAGCACCTGCGCCCCGAACGCCATACTGTTCACTTACGGGGACAATGACACCTTCCCGTTGTGGTACGCCCAAGAGGTGGAAGGCTTCCGCCGGGACGTGCGCATCGTGAATTTGAGTTTGCTTGCCGGGGACTGGTATATCGACCAGATGAAACGAAAAGCCTACGAATCACCGGGGGTACCAATCTCTTTCACGAAAGACCAATATCATTACGGAGTACGCGACTTCGTGGCTATCGAAGAGAGAACCGACAAGCCGTTCAGCATCGCCGAAGTAATGAATTTCGTCGGTCAGGACGGCGCGGAATACAAGACGAACCGCTATCAAGGCGAACCGTTGAATTATATCCCCACCCGGAGCCTGTATCTCCCCGTGGACAAAGAGAAAGTTCTCGCCAACGGAACCGTGCAACCGGAAGATGCAGACGAGATCGTGGACAGGGTGGAAATCAAGCTGACAGGCAACTCACTGAATAAATCCCAACTCATGGTACTCGACATTCTGGCTGCCAATAACTGGGAACGGCCTGTATATTTCGGTATCGGCATGGGACAGGACAGCTACATGGGCTTTGACAAATACTTCCAGCTGGAAGGTGCCGGCTACCGCGTGGTACCGATCAAGACGGAAAACAAGGATGCATATTACGAGTTCGGTCGCATCAACTCGAACGTGTTGTATGACAATTTGATGAATAAGTTTGTCTGGGGAAATATCAATGACCCGAAAATAAATATCGACCATTTCCACGACAATACCATTGCCGTGATGAAATACCGGAATACTTTCTTGCGTCTTGCCCAGAAACTGGTGGAAGAAGCCGTAAACGAAAGTACGGTACTCGGCGACTCCACTATAAGTGAAATCGTAGACTCCTCGAAGATGCAGGAAGCCGTCAAAGTACTGGATAAATCACTGGAAGAAATTCCGCTTTACCAAGTTCCGGCAGATTATTTCTTGATCTATTATATCCCGATCTATTACACAGCGGGAGAAAACGAGAAAGCAAACGATCTGGCATGGGCTTTGGCACTGGATAACGCTCAAACGTTAAGATATATCCAATCTCTATCCGCCAACCGCAGGCAAATGCTTAACCGGGACGAACGGAACAGCATGCAGATACTGCAAATGTTGATCGGATGGGCAAGAAGCAGCGGCGAGGAAGATTTCGCGCAGGAAGTACAAACCATGGTGGAGAACACGCTGACCGGGAAACCGATCACCAGTAACCGGGTGAATAAAAACTTCCCGATAGACAGTAAAATGAATAAACAATAAAAAGGGGAAAATTCCCCTTTTTATCAGTCGAAAGTCTATAAAGTCCATAAGGTCTATAAGGTCACGGGTGTCCTTCGGACTATATCAACGGCAATAAAATTGCCGTTATAGTAAAGCGCCCGCAGGATCCATGGACTTTCGACCTTATGGACTTTATGGACCTTACAGACCTTACGAACTTTATTAACTTTATAAACTAAAAATACAATGATCACGATCGACCATATTAAAGAGCTGGCAGAGAGAGGTGAAGCATTGAGGAGGTATCTTTGACATAGATGGTAAAAAGGTACAACTCGCTGAAGAAGAATTAAGAACGCAAAATCCCTCCTTGTGGGATAACCCGAAAGAGGCGGAAGTCTTGATGAGAAAGGTACGCGAATTAAAATCATGGATAGAAGGATACGAACAAGTAACTTCTGCCGTGGGCGATTTACAGGTACTTTTCGATTTCGCCAAGGAAGGAGAAGCCACCGAAGAAGAAGTAGACGCCCAATACGAGGAAACCGTACGGGTAGTAGAGGATATCGAGATGCGCAACATGCTGCGTAAAGAGGAAGACCATTTCGGTGCTATCATGAAAATCAATTCCGGAGCCGGGGGTACGGAGAGTATGGACTGGGCAAGCATGCTCTACCGGATGTATATCCGTTGGGGTGAACTGAACGGTTACAAGGTAAAACACGTGGATTACCAAGAAGGTGAAGAAGCGGGTATTAAATCCGCCACGCTCGAATTCGAGGGCGATTACGCTTACGGCTACCTGAAGTCGGAAAACGGCGTGCATCGTCTCGTGCGTCTGTCCCCCTACAACGCGTCGAACAAGCGCATGACCTCCTTCGCCTCGGTATTTGTCTATCCCGCCGTGGACGACACCATCGAGGTCACGATCAACCCTGCCGACATCAGTTGGGACACATTCCGAAGCGGAGGTGCCGGGGGACAGAACGTGAACAAAGTGGAAACCGGAGTACGCCTGCGCCATGCCCCGACAGGCATCATGATCGAGAACACGGAATCCCGTTCGCAATTGCAGAACCGGGAGAACGCCATGCGATTGCTGAAAGCCCAGTTGTACGAACTGGAACTTCGGAAACGTCAGGAAGAAATGGACAAGATCGAGGGAACAAAAAAGAAAATCGAATGGGGGTCACAAATCCGCAGCTACGTGTTCGACGACCGACGGGTGAAAGACCACCGCACCAACTACCAGACATCAAACGTACAAGCCGTGATGGACGGTGAAATCAACGATTTTATCAAGGCTTACTTGATGATGTTCGGCGGCGGGGAAGAATAACATACTGATTCTGTGATTTAGCGATTCAATGATTTAGTGATTAAAAATCACAGAATCGAGAATCACGAAATCACAGAATCTATAAATTCTAAATTTTCATTATGGATTTCAGTAATTGCAAAATATTAATCGTCGGGGACGTGATGCTCGACAAATATTATTTCGGGAAAGTGGAACGCATTTCGCCGGAGGCTCCCGTGCCGATCGTGAATATCGTGACGGAAGAATCCCGGTTGGGCGGAGCCTCGAACGTGGCAAACAACATCAGCAGTCTGGGCGGGCAAGCCACCTTGTGCGGAGCCGTGGGATACGACTTTTTCGGGAAGGAGATCGAGCGAATGGCGCACCGCAAGGGAATCCGCACGGAGTTCATCAAAACAGAGCAACCCACGATCACGAAAGCCCGCGTTATCGGCGGACGCCAACAAATCGTGCGCCTTGACTACGAGCAACGACTGGAAGTACCCGAGAAAACAAAAGAAGATTTTAAAGTTCATCTGGAAGAACTCATCCGTGAAAACCCGACTCTCGTGATCTCCGATTACGGGAAGGGCATGATTTCCGATGAAATTTGCACTTTTCTGATCTCGATCGCCAAACAGCACGGGACGCGCGTCATCGTGGACCCCAAGGGACAAAACTGGGCAAAATACGCCGGGGCGGATTTGATCACGCCAAACGTGAAGGAACTCGGGGACATCATCGGGCATCCTATCAGTAACGAGGACACCGGAATCGAGGCTTCGGCAAAGGAAATCATCCGGAAGTACGGGTTGAAAGCCTTGCTCGTGACTCGAAGCGAGAAAGGCATGAGCCTGATCTCCGGACAAGAAACCGTGCATATCCCGACACACTCGCAAGAAGTGTTCGACGTGAGCGGAGCCGGAGATACCGTGGTGGCAGCCTTAGCGTTAGCACTGACCGCGGGTAAAGATATCAAGGAATCTATCCGCATCGCCAATATCGCGGCAGGAATCGTGGTACAGAAGATCGGAACCGCCACGCTGACGGCAGAAGAGTTGAGAAAAGCGATGTAGAAAGAAAAGAGTTATAAAGTTCATAAGGTTTATAAAGTTCATAAAGTAATAAACCTTACGAACTTTATAAACCTTAAAAACTCTATGAACTATTTGATTTTAGAAACAAAGTATTTCAAGAAAGTCACATCATCCGTAAGTTCCGGATGAAAAGAGGTCACCAGCATATTTCTTTCTTCAGCGGCAACCACGTGACCGTCCAGTTCACACAATACTTTCACCCCGTCTTCCACCTTTGTTATATAAGGTGCGCGGATAAACACCAGCTCGATCTCTTTCGAGTCGACGGCGGGGATTACCTGTTTCGTGGAGAAACTATCAATCTGGCTACCGTAAGCATTGCGGCGCACGGAGATATCCATAACTCCCAAGTGAGTCACCGAATCGTTCACCAGATCTTTTGCCAACAAGATCATTCCGGCACAAGTTCCCCACACGGGAAGTCCCCCGACAATCTTCTCCCGCAGGGGGGCCATTAACCCCGTGCGATTGAGAATCTTACCCATGGTGGTACTCTCCCCTCCCGGCAAAATGATAGCGTCAATAACGTCCAATTGTTCCGGGTATTTCACGATCACGGGTTCATGTCCCAATGCTTGAATCTGACGCTCATGCTCGACGACAGCCCCCTGAAACCCTAAAATGCCTATCTTTTTCATTATTTTACCACCCTCTCTCGGCGTATTTATTTTCCAATTTGGATATTTCCAACCCGGACATCGGCTCGCCCAAGTTCTCTGACAATTCGGCCAATTTAACCGGATCGTTGTAATAAGTAGTTGCCAACACGATAGCTCTCGCTCTCTTGGCAGGATCTCCCGACTTGAAGATACCGGAGCCTACGAATACACCCTCGCAGCCCAATTGCATCATCAAAGCGGCATCGGCGGGAGTGGCGATTCCACCAGCAGCAAAGTTTACAACCGGCAATTTACCGTTCTCGTGCACGTATTTCACGAGGTCGAAAGGAGCACCCATTTCTTTAGCGATCGTCATCAAAGCTTCTACCGGGGCAGATTGTACCTGATGAATATCATTGTTTAACTGACGCATATGTCTTACAGCCTCAACCACGTTTCCGGTTCCGGCTTCTCCCTTGGTACGGATCATGGAAGCACCTTCGCCGATGCGTCTTAAAGCCTCGCCCAAGTTGCGGCAACCACAAACAAACGGTACTTGGAATTTAGTCTTGTCCACGTGATACAGATCATCCGCGGGAGTCAATACCTCGCTCTCGTCGATATAATCAATGCCGATGGCTTCCAATATTTGAGCCTCAACAAAGTGACCGATTCTCACTTTAGCCATTACAGGAATAGATACGGCGTTCTTGATCGCCTTAATCATTTGCGGATCTGACATTCTGGCAACACCGCCATCTTTACGAATATCCGACGGCACTCTTTCCAGTGCCATAACAGCACATGCCCCGGCAGCCTCTGCAATCTTCGCCTGTTCAACATTGGTTACGTCCATGATAACCCCACCTTTAAGCATCTGCGCCAAATTTTTGTTCAATTCATATTTTCCCATAAGGTTCTTCTTTAGAATATTAAAACTATAAATAAACAATTGAAAATAAGTTTCTTAACAAAGAAAAGAATGCTTCCGCAAACGTTTTCTCCCGTTTTTAAAACCTTTTCCAAAACGGGGAACAAATATACAATTTTAGATGAAAAGAAAAGTTTTTTGAGGGACTTTTTCGGACAAATACATCTTCAGGATTGTTACAAATTATAATCTAATTAGTTACAATTTACAACAACTCTCGGTTCATAACTTACAACCTAAAATATCCGGTTACAAATAAGTCTTCAACCGCTTCGTGCGATACGTGTTTTTCAACTTTTTGATGGCTTTTGATTTGATCTGACGTACTCTTTCGCTGGTAAGTCCTACCCGATCCCCAATCTCTTCCAAAGACATTGGCAAATAACCTCCCAGCCCGTAATACATACGCAAGATCGTGGCATCCCGCTCATCTAAAGTGGATAAATAACGATCTATCTCCGTCCGCAACGAATCAGCGTTCAACTCTCTCTCCGCCTCCGGTATCGAGTTCTCGCCGGTGATCATCACGTCGTATAAATTAGACGCATCCTCGTCACTCGTCAACGGGGCATCCATTGACAAGGGACGACTGGCAATCCGCATACTGTCTTTCACTTCTTTTTCCGGAACGTCCATCTCCCGGGCAATCTCCTCGGCTGTCGGCTCCCGCTGAAATTCCTGTTCCAGACGGAAGAAAAATTTGTTCACCTTGTTTATGCTACTGATTTTATTCAAGGGTAAACGAACCAAACGCGAGTTCTCGGCAATTGCCTGCAAAATAGACTGGCGAATCCACCACACGGCGTAAGAAATGAATTTGAACCCTTTCGTCTCATCAAAGCACTCTGCCGCTTTGATCAAACCCAGATTCCCTTCGTTGATCAAATCACCCAGACTCATACCGTTGTTCTGGTATTGCTTGGCCACGGAAACCACGAAACGAAGATTACTCTTCACCAGAAGCTCTCGTGCGGCTAGATCTCCGGCTCGTATTTTCTTGGCTAGCGCAACCTCCTCGTCCGGCGACAACACGTCGATCTTCCCAATCTCCTGCAAGTACTTTTCGATTGAAAAGGAATCCCTGCCAGTGATTTGCTTGCTGATTTTTAACTGTCTCATAGGTCTCTTTAGTAAATTGGCTTAAAGTTAATAATCTATTTCAATAAAACAAATATCAGAGCATATTTTTTCATGTCCCTCCTGCAAAAGTATACGACAAGATTCTAACTTTGTTGTGACAAACTTCAAATTAACCGAAGATAATTTTGCAATTTTCTTTGGCACAATCAAAAAAATACCTACTTTTGCAGTCCGAAGTGAGAAAATAATAACATAAGATAATATCACAATGAAACGTACATTTCAACCATCCAACAGAAAGAGAAGAAACAAACATGGTTTCAGAGAAAGAATGTCTACAGCTAACGGTAGAGCAGTTTTAGCTAGAAGAAGAGCTAAAGGAAGAAAAAAATTGAGTGTTTCTGACGAGCGCAGACACAAACAATAATATAAAAAGCTGCTTATCAGCAGCTTTTTTTTATTTTAGCCATCCCCTCTCCAAGGTAACAAGATATATTCCTTACCCTTCCCCTCCACTATGATTACATCCTCTTCACTTGCCTGACGCAGCATATACACACGTGAGCGTTCATGCTTCGAAGATGCTACGTTCATGCTACGTTCATGGTATAGACAAGGGGTAGCCAAGCCATGGCTCAAACAAGGAGAATGTCCGTGAAACAAGGTAGCTATTTCCCGTTCTTTTCCCGCTCTATCGCCGATTTCACCGGGCTATTCCCGAATACATACGTTTTTTTTCTGTTTGTCCGCGAGCCGCAACCGCAGCAATCACCGCATCCCCCGTTCTTACGACCGGAACGGAATAACCGATAAATGCCCCTTCCCACGAAGAAAAGCGCCACGGCAACAATTATATATGTAAGTATGAGCTGCATCACTCCTTTAATTTTAGATTTTAGATTGACTCATTGATTTATATCAACAAGTCCAATACCTGTTTCAACACGAAACAAACAACCCATGCCAGCACGGTCGTGTATCCCATGACGAAGAACGCCCATTTTGCCCCGATCTCTTTCCCTATCGCGATCAATGCCGCGAAACAGGGAGAATAGAGTAACACGAAAACAATAAACACGATAGCGATAACAGGCGTAAAACCATGTTCTTTCAACCGCGTCACCAGTGCCGAACTTGCCGCCTCATCGTCCTCGTCGATATCCTCGCCTTGATAGAGCACAGCCATCGTGCTCACCACGATTTCCTTGGCAGCAACACCCGTCAACAAGCTCACCCCGGCTTTCCACTCGAAACCGAGAGGCGCCCAGATGGGTTCCATCGCCCGACCGATACGACTGATATACGAACTTTCCTGACGTTTGATCACTTCTTCCCGGTGCAAACTTTCCAGTTTGGCTTCCCGCTCCGCCTTCAACATCTCGGCGTTACCGGTTCCCGAGGCTATCTCCACCTCGTACGCTGCCGCAACTTCCGCCTTCTGCTTGTCGTATTCTGCCGCCAATTCCTTGTCCACGGGGAAATAACCGAGAGCCCAAATCACGATGGAAGCAAGCATGATGATACCTCCCATCTTTTTCAGGTATTGCTCGCCTTTACTCCACATGTGGCGAATCGTGGTACGTAATGTAGGCATACGGTAAGGCGGCAACTCCATCACGAAAGGCACTTCCTGTTTGTGGAAAAGTACCCGTTTGAATAATTTCGCCATCACGATTGCCGCTAAAATACCTATCAAATAGATACCGAACAACACCAATGCCGCGTACTCCTTGAAGAATGCCCCGACTAACAGTATATATACCGGAAGACGGGCACTACAAGACATGAAAGGATTGATCAGTATCGTCAATATCCGGTCACTGCGATTCTCCAGCATACGCGTGGACATGATTGCCGGCACGTTACACCCGAATCCCATGATCATCGGGATAAAACTCTTCCCGTGAAGCCCGAGTTTATGCATGATTTTATCCATGATAAACGCCGCACGCGCCATATACCCCGTGTCTTCCATGAACGAGATAAACAGGAACAGGATCAAGATGTTCGGCAAAAACACGATCACACTACCGACACCGCCGATAATCCCGCTTACCAGCAAATCCTTCAACGGTCCCGCGCTCATATTGTTTTCCACGAATGTACTCAAGGCGGCAACTCCCGTTTCGATCCACTCCATGGGATAACTGCCCAGACTGAAAGTGGCAAAAAAGGTCGTGAACAGGAATAACAGGAAGATCGGGAACCCGAATAATTTATGCGTCACGATAGCGTCGATATATTCTGTTTTACGCCGCCGGTTGACGGGACTTTCCCGGTAAGTTTCTTTCAGCGCCCCAGAGATGAAACCGTACTTCGTGTCAGTGACCACCGCTTCCACGCTCTCCCCGAACGTGGATTCGATTTTACACACATTCTCCTGCACGGTATTCATCAGTTTTTCCCGCAGCTTATCCTTCTCCACGAAACGCGTGATTTCCTTATCTCCCTCGAGTAACATCAGTGCCATGAAACGAGGCGACATATTGCAGGTCAATTCTTTCTCATCCGCCAATTCCGAACGAATGGCAACGATACCGTCCTCGATCTCCTGCCCGTAATTGATATGAATATGCCGTACGGTTTCGCTTCTTCCCTCGTACACCTCGATAATCTCTTCCAAGAGTTGCTTGACTCCTTTTCCTTTCGAACCAATCGTCGGCACCATAGGCATCCCGATCATCTTACCCATTTTCCGGTAATCGAATGTCGCACCGGAACGTTCCAGTTCGTCGTACATGTTCAAGGCAATCACGCCTTTCACGTCCATGTCTATCAACTGGGTAGACAGGTACAGGTTGCGTTCCAGATTGGACGCATCCACCACGTTGATGACCACGTCGGGAGCGTGATTCGTGATATATTCCCGCACGTATTTTTCTTCGTTCGAGTAGGCTGAAATGGAGTAAGTACCCGGCAGGTCGACCACGTTAAACTCGTACCCGCTGAAACGGAAAGTCGCTTTCTTCGCGTCCACGGTCACCCCGCCGTAATTCCCGACATGTTCCTGCGATCCGCTCATGTAATTGAACAGGGTGGTTTTCCCGGCGTTCGGGTTGCCGACCAAGGCAACATGAATATGCTTGTCCCGCCCTTCCCAATGCTTGGCAAAGGCCTCCTCCGCATCTCTCGCGGATGCTGAAATCCCGACGATATTGCTGGCTTCTTCCAGTGAAACAATCTCGATAAACGCGGCTTCTTGTCGCCGCAAGGATATCTCGTACCCCATGATCGAGTATTCTATAGGATCATTCAAAGGAGCGTTTTTCACGGCTTTGACTACCTTACCCCGTATAAATCCCATTTCATTCAGACGCTTACGGAAAGCCCCGTATCCTTTCACTTTCGTTATCACGGCGCTCTCGCCGGTCTTCAATTCTGACAATAACATATTTGCATCTTTCTGGTTTCGCGTAGCAAAGGTATTACTTTATTTTTATTTTTTCTAAATAAACACAGAAAAATATCTATCTACAAAAAGGAGCCATGATCACTCACGGCTCCCTCTGCATTGATGTCTATAAAATAATCGTATGAAAATATTATTTTTTCAACAATTCCAAAGCAACCACCATAGATTGGTAGTGTGCACGGTCATCTTTGTGCGCAGTAAGCGCTTTGGATTTCATCAAGTTCAATAATTTCACGTACATCGTCGTGTAATGAGCCAAAGATTCGTCATACAATTTCATGTCAACTACTTTCTGGAATCCATAGCCATAAGTGTCGCCAAATTGGTGCAATCTTAATTCATTCATCACGGTACCGCAACCATTCTCTTGTTCAACAGCTTGCAATTGGTCTTTGAAAGCAGCAAGAATTCCGATCTCATCCAATCCATAGGCGAATACCTCGTCAATAGAAGGCGTGAATGCTGCCACGTTCGTCAATTTTTTAGCACCCGTCAAAGTTTGCATCTGTTTTACAAATGTCTGCAAAACACCACGTTGAACAGCCTTATCCAAACGGTTCAATTTTTTACCACTAATCGTTTTAGCAAAAATAGAGTTGTACAAATCGTTGTAATAATTCGCTTGCGTGTAATCCCCCCCAGCAACGTGCGAGGAAACGAGTACATTCAAGTTTGCCTCCAATAATTTGGCCATCAATCCGGCGTACACTTTGCTGTTCGCCGTGGTAGCAGATAAACCGAATTTAGAAACCACATCTTCATTCTCCAACCACTCGCTATCAAGCAATTGTTTCACAACCCATTTCAAAGAAGCACTCTGGCGCTTCGCATCCACAGCTTGGTAACGTTCTCCCGGAGTACCATCCTTCACTTCCGTCAAGTAAATACCACCCACGTTATACAACACGTTCACCAAATAACGATAATATTGAGTCACAATACCTTCATACAGGAATTGGCGATGAGCGGTAGAAGCGTCATCATCGATCCACTCGTTCAAGTGTTCCATGATATATTTCAAGTTCTTGATACCATACTCGCTGGCCTTCATCGGATCGTCACCCAGATCCTCTTCGATGGCACTCGGATCGTAACGAGAGTAGATTTGTTGTTTCCCGTAACGGTAAAGCGGATCTCCGGCTTTCTCGTCGACCCAAGACTCTACTACTTTAGCCTCACCGAATACATCCAAGTTTCCGGCAATCGGAGAGTACAACCATTTGATAGCAAACTCGTCGTAGCAACCGAGCATAGGAGGAGTCAATTTCAATCCCTTGTCCCCGGGTTGAGCCACATAGTTGAAACGAGCATAATCCATGATAGAAGGAGTCGTTCCGTATTTCCGCGTGAACGACGCACTACGCAATGAATCCACGGGGAAAGCGGCGGAAGCAGACATATTGTGCATCATACCCAACGTGTGACCAATCTCGTGAGCCACCACATATTCCAAAGACTCGTCCATCACCTCTTTCGGCATTTTTTTTGCACGCACGCGAGGATCAATTTGAGCCGTCTGCGTGAAACGCCACATATTATTCAATTTTACCACATCGTTGTAAATCAACACAGAAGCATTCAAAATCTCTCCCGTTTTCGGGTCTACCCAAGATGGTCCCATAGCATTCATAGTTGTCACGGGGGAGTAACGAATACAAGAATATTTCAAGTTATCCGGGTCGAAATCAGGATCTTCGTCCGCTGTCGGGAAATCGCGCACTTGAACGGCATTTTTAAAACCGATCTTTTCGAAAGCTTGGTTCCATCTCAAAATACCCTTGCGGATCGGCTCTTTCCACCCTTCCGGGAAAGTATTGTCAACATACCACACGATAGGTTTCACCGGCTCTACCAGTTCGCCCCGTTCCCACGCACGCATGTCTTTCGGTTCCAAACGCCAGCGATTGGCAAACGTGTATTGTTGTATTCCATCCTCTTCGGTAGAAATACGTTGTTTCCCAGTCAAGAAGATACCTACGCGGGAATCCGAAATTCTCGGTTTCATCCGGTCTTTGTCTTCCGGTAACAATAACACGGTACGAGTCACCTTATTGGATATTTCACCCAAGTTGATTGTAAAAATAAAAAGAGAAGCGCTCACCGAATGAGTCATGTTCGTGGCGATAGAAACATTATCTTCAAAAGCCTTCATCCCGGCCAAAGAAAACAATTCTGCCTTGGGAGAAGAACTGATGGAGATCATTCCGGCAGACATATTCGGAACCGGTGTCAACTCGGGTACATTCACCACAAACAGGGGCGACACGTCGAAAACTATCGCAGAACTATCTGCATTATACGCTTCAAGCGTGTACTTTTGCATATAAGGGTCAATATAATTCTTTTCAACCGCTTCCTTCAAATTCGCTTCCTTTTCATTATATTCCACGATGGCATTCACCTTACGCAAGAAAATAGTACTGTCTTGCAAATCGAATCTCACGTGCATAGGATCAGCAGGTTTATATCCTACCGTGCAGAAATTCGGATTACTCGTTTCAGAAATCGTGGAAGCAATCAGCAATTCGCGTCCCATATATTTCAACGGATACTCGAAATACACTTTATTCCCGATACGGTGCAAAGTGATAAAATCTCCTTTCACAGTTTTCACTCCCGGCTTTTTCAACAACTTGTCGTATTTACTTTCTTTCTTTTCCGGAGCTACTTCCTCCGTTTTGTCCTTGTCTTTCTTTTTCTTCCGTGAAGCGGCATACAAAGTGTCCCCAAGTGGCATGAAAAATAATGCCACCAACAACAATACAATACTTTTTCTCATGATTTTAATTTTTAGTGATTTACATTGTAAGTATAAGCATGACGATATCCATCATGCTTATACTGTTTTTATTGCATTAATGATTAATTCGTAAATAAATATCCCAACTCGACCAATTTGCTCCTCATCATTCGGAATTTTTCCATCACCGACTTATATTCCCCGTACTCCACAGCAAAATCCGCTTCCGTACGAGTCAACACCGCATCTACATAAGAGGATATATCCATGCTTTCCGTTGGAATCGATTCATTCCCGTAATTCGTATCTAGGAATGAAACCATAAATCCTAACTCCTCTTTCTTCGTGAAACTCGTTCCCGCCAAAGCATCTGCAAGTGAAATTGCGCCCCACCCCATATCTGTAGAATATTCAAACCGCTCTTTCAATCCCCTAGTCACTTGCAAGAACGCCTCTTTCCAACTCGCATTAACAGAAGAAGCCAACAATCCGCTAAAATACTTCTCTAACGTCTTACGTGTAAACTTCTCAACTCCCAAGAACGGCAACGAATCTAGATTCACGGCAAACGTGTTATACCCGTAATAAGATTCTATCCTAAAATATTCCTCTCTAACATTAGTAAACCCGATAGAATCTGCGAAGAAAAAAGCGGGCAAACGGGTATTCACCTTGAATCGCGAGAATATCTGATCTCTAAACTCATTCAACACCGGTATTAACGTGGCTTCCCTCTCATCCTCCTCCACGTAATCAATAATATGATTGTCAGAATAATTCGTGGAAGTCGCCCCTCCGGGATAGTAAAAGATCTTCAAGCATTCGTAATACGTGTACATGTTTCCCGACATATCCACCCGTTCCTCGCTCCCGATCGTATCGTTATAATACGTGGGCACCCCGTAATCCCGGAAGATCTCGTAACGCAATTTATCTAACGGATCGTCCGAATCTTTAATAATCATCCACTCTTTCTCGTGCCCGGAAGGGGTCAAATCATCTTCTTGATCACATGCCCAAGCCGCAAGAAACATAAAAAACATTCCTATATAATACCATTTTTTCATTATACCAACGTTTTATTGATTAATACCGTATCATTTCCCTTTTCGGACGGGCTGCATTCTGCACCAGTTCGCCTTTGTTAAAAATAATCTCATCCTGTGGCAACGGGAAAGCAAACACCACCTTATCCTTTTGTGTGTCGATTTCGTAATAACCTACCGTCGTGTAATATCCTGCGGCAGAAGCGGCTCCTTGCCATTCCCGCACCTCGTGACGGATGGTCTTCGTGAATGGGTATTTCGTGTTCACCGCATAACGGCGCAAATCGAACCACCTATGTCCCTCATAGCAAAGCTCCCGGCGACGTTCGCTCCGGACGAAATTCACCAGATTCTCCCCACTAGCAACCATTTCGCTCTCGATTGACGGCATTTCTCCTATCACGAAGCGTTTCTCCCGCAACACGTTTAAGGTCTGCTTAGCACCCGCCTCGTCGCCCAAAATTGCCTGAGCCTCTGCTTTGTTCAAGTAAGCCTCTGGAATACGGAACAACATGTAATCACCGATCCTTCCCGTCATTTCCCGATTTTTCCAACAATGGTATGCCGTTTTCATCCAATGTGCACTCTTGAAGAAAATACTCCGCCGTAAATCATTTGTGCCATAACACCGCAACAATTCATCCGATGATTTATAAGCAGAAACAATCGAGTTTTTAGGTCCCCAGCTACTCAAGCTATCGGGTTGATGAATCTGATTCATGATATACCCGCCCATGGTAAAGACCGTTTCCGGCGATCTTTCGTACGTGAAGCTATCACCCGGTTTCAAACCGTTAACATCTAAAATCGAGTGTTTGCCACGGGTAATAGCCGAATCGGCATAAGCGATAGCATCCTCATACTCCTCCATGTAAAGACTCACCCGGCTCATCAAGATACAAGCGGCTGTGTAATTCGCCTTGTTCGGGCGAATGGATTCTTGAGTATTTTTAAAGGCAGCGATACTGCGACGCAAATCCGCACGTATCTGCTCGTAGACTTCCTTCACCGAATTCCGGGAAAAATACTTATCTTCCACCACTTCCGAGATCTTTAAAGGCACTCCCGGTTCCGTTCCGGCAGTTTCAACGGAATAGGGTTGCGCATAAATATTCACTAACCAATAGTAATAGTAAGCCCGCAAAAATGCTGCTTCTCCCTCCACCCGGTTTGCTAAAGTATCTTGTTCACCCTTCCGGAAATCACCAATCGTGTAAAGCACCGAATTCAACACGGCTATACGTTTATACGACTTATCCCAATCGTCAGCGGCATACACCACCCCATTCTTATTGGTGAAAGGATTTGATTGCCAACCGTAAGCCGAAGCTGCATTCGCACGTATCCAATTATCTCTCGTTCCATAATATCCCTCTGCAAATTCCGTCACATCATCATCCAACACGTGAACCCATGGAAAATAGCGGTTTGTCTGACTCATAACTCTATTAGTGCTACCCGCATAATACATACTTTGGGAAAAACCCTCTTCATTTATATACGCTTCTCCTTTCAGCAATTCATCCAGATCCTCTACATGCGCCACATAAGCTTGATTTTGGGACTCTTCCTCGAAAAAATCAGAGCAAGCACCCAGCGTGCCCCCGAAAACAATTGCAAAAACTAATATTCTCAATGTATTCATAATTCCCGAATTAGAAAGTTACGTTTAAAGACAAAGAATAGGTTGGACGCACGGACAAATTAATTGTCGATGAACTTCCCGATTGCGACGATACGTCCATACCTTTTGCTTTTTTACTCTGCCAAGTAAAGAGGTTCGTTCCCGACAAACTAACGTAAGCAGACTTCATACCTAATTTCTTGCAAATTTTACCCTCCACGTTGTAACGCAACGACAACGATTGTAATTTCAAGTAATCCCCTTTCACGACACGGATATCCGAATAATCGTACATGGAATAGAACGTATCACCGCTACCCGCAAACTCGAACTCTGTATCCCATCTATCACCCCACCACGGAGTATTAATTCTATCACTTGCCACCAATCCCGGAATATTCGTTTTCTGTTCGTCACCCGGACGACGCCAACGGTTCACGAATTCCCGACGCATATTCTTCTGCGGATAAGGGCGCACATTAAAGTCCTCGCTCAATTTCAACATCCGGATTTTATTACCCAAACTATACGTGAAATTAAATGACAAACTGAATTGACGGTATCCCAAATAGTTAGAGAATCCTCCCTGCAATACCGGCACCCGGGTACCGCTCGGTTCCATCACCGCCAAAATAACATCTTCATTATTCATTCCATTATATTTGAGAGTCAATTCATCAGCATTCTCAGCTTCCATGCCATAATACATGGGACTACCATCCACGGGACTCAACCCTTTGAAACGATACGAGAAGAAGGTTTCCAACGGTTCGCCTGCCACTTCCACGTTACCGTTAAGGAAATCATTGTAAGTCACGTCATCTCGCAAAATATTATTCTGGTTATTAATCGCCTTATTCACCAGATTATTCACCACTTGCCCGATTTGCGGGTCAAAACGCCACACGAAACCGCGTTTCCCGTCAGCAGTCAACGCTTGATTAATCGGCGTGAAACTCAACGTCACCTCCACACCTTGATTTTCCAAACTTCCCTCGTTCACCGTGTAACTCTCGCGACCATTGATACCGGAAATTGTCTTCGTCAAGAAAGCATCCGTCGTTTTCTTGTAAAAATAGCCCACGGAACCCGAAATTTTGTTTTTCAATAACGAGAATACCAATTCCGCATTATACGACGCCGTGGTTTCCCATTTCAAATCCGGATTCGGGAAAGCATTCACCGTGGAAACAAATCCTCCCAAATACGAATCAGTCGATCCCTTATTGATAATCATCTTAGAAGTTTGCCCGTCAATCATGTTTCCCTGATGACCGTAAGACAATTTCAACGCCAACTCGTTCACGTTCCCGTTTTCCGGCCAAAACTGGCGGGCAATATTCCAACGTCCGGATACAGACCATATAGGCAACAATTTCTCCCGACTACGGCTACCGAACTGATTCGAAATATCCATACGGGTATTGAAGTTAATCGTGTACAAATCATTATACGTGTAACTGGCAGAAAAGTACAATGAACCCAAATTTGTTTCCATCCGCGACAACGAGGGAACATTCTTCGCCAACCATTTTCGGTAAGCGGTATATGATTTATAATAATCATTATTTACCAAATCTTCGTCTTCCAATGTTCCGAAACTCAATCCCCGGTCAGGATAATATCCCCGCTGAGTCATCTTGGTCGTGTTATACTTCTTGGATGAAAGCTCCCCTCCCAAAGAACCTGTCAAGAAATGCAAGTTCCCAAATTGCTGGGAGTAATTTAACTGCAAACGAGCCAACCACGAATTTTGACGCGTGATCGTATTATTCCACTCGCCTCCCACGGGACACTCGTTCTGAGCTGCCTCTCCACCATTTCTCAATTTAGCGACATAATACGATCCCTCCTCGTATATCTCATCTTGGTTCGTCACGCTAGAAGAACAAGAAGCCGTCCCCTCCACTGTCAACACGTTCCAGAACGTGTATTTCACCATTCCCGTCAAATTAACCGCATTACTCTCAATATCCTGATAAGTCTTGTCCATCTCGTTCTCCATATTGAATAACACGTCGTTATATTGTTTCACCTCGCTAAACTGGTAGAAAGCACGTGAGCCGTCGGGATTATAAGCCGGCAAAGCCCGATTCGTCTGGTAAGCATATTGTGTCACGCTAACCCCATCTACACTCGGCGTGTAATGCTTTTTCGAATTATTGAAATTCATGTTAAACTGGAACTGCAATTTATCGTACGTCCCGTTCAATTTCATATTCACCGTGAATTGATCATTCTTCTCCTTCCTGATCACACCCTGTTGGTCATTATACCCCACGGACGCGTAATAACGGATATTCTCGCTTCCCCCGCTCAAACTCAGCGTGTGCTTGTGCGAGAACGAATTTTGTAACAACACGTCAAACCAATCCGTGTTCAACGTCTCGTAATAATCCGTCAAGCGATTAAACTCGGTAAAATCGATTAAACCGGCTTGATAATCCAAATAAGCTTTTTCGTAGCCTACAAAGTTTGTCACGTTATCATAACCGATCTGACGCTCGAACAACTCCCGGGAAGCCTCCACGCGCTCCTTCGAGTTCATCAAATTCACCGTTTTGTCCGAGTAATAAGGACGACGGGAAAAAGTCCCCGTGAAAGCGTAAGAAACTGTCGGCTTACCGATTTTTCCTTTTTTCGTCGTGATCACAATCACCCCGTTGGCTGCCCGAGTCCCGTAAATAGCCGTGGCTGCCGCATCTTTCAACACGTCTATCCGTTCAATATCTTCCGGGTTCAATCCGGCAATGGCATTCCCCAGCAAGTTCACGAAATCCAAGTCATTCAACTGTGCCGGATTCACGTTCACCGGATCGCTCTGCACGATACCATCCACTACCCACAAGGGTTCCTGATTACCGATCACTGTCGAGTTTCCCCGGATACGTACCCGCGGTGCCGCTCCCACCTGTCCGGAATTTTGCATAAAAATCATACCCGGTATACGCCCTTCCAACATCTGATCCACGGAACTAAAGCCGGGTACCATAATATCATCCATATTCAAAGAAGTTACCGCACTGGTTAACCGGCGGCGGTCTACATCGCCATACCCGGTGCTTACCACGGTTACCTCATCCATGGCGACCAGATCCTCTTCCATCTTGATTGTCCACACGCCTTTTTTCGGACGATCCTGATACTTCACCGTCACCGGAACCATTCCCACGAAAGTAAAAAGTAACTCAGCGTTCGTGGTATCCGGTATCAGAATAGAAAATTCACCCTCCACATTCGTAACAACCCCCGTCTTTGTCCCCTTTAATATCACCGTAACACCGGGAAGAGGCGATTTATCTCCATCCACGACTATCCCCTTGGCTACAACCGGTTTTTTACTCTCCTTTTTATCCTCCACGAATAACTTAGGAGAAATCAACACCAATTTATCCTCAATACGGAAACCCAACTTCGTACCAGCCAAACATATCCGGATAACCTCCTCTAAATCCTTATCCTTCACGCTCACGCTTATTTTCCCGACAGACTCAAATTCATTATTACTATAAATGAATTTGTAATCCGTCAAACGTACAATCTCGTTAAATACCTCTTCCAAGGCAACATCCTTCATTTCCAAGCTCAAGCGAACCTGTCCCAATGAATTGGCCGCAACCGAAGATAACGACAAACATAACAAAAGACCAAAAAGTTTCATAACCCTAATCATTTTTTTTATGACATAAGATACCCTCCCGATGTCATAATCTCGTTTTTTTTCCATAGATTTGCACTAAATATTATAATTAATGAATAATGTCATACTAGTAATATGACGTTACTTGATACCGCAGGGGAATGCTAGTAACATTTCCCTGCTGTTTTATATCATTCTTTCTTCACTCTCAAAACATTTTCATTTAACTCGAATTTCACGCTTGTTGTCATCTCCAACAAATCCAATATCTTTTTAATATGCTCGTACCTTGGCAAATCGGCAGTAAAACGCATCTCTTTCAACGATGCATCCTCGATACGTATCTCGACATCATACCAACGCTGTAACATCTTCATTACCACGTCCAACGGCTCATTATCAAATACCAGACGCTGCTTCGTCCATGCCGTGTAGGAAGCCGTATTCACCTCTCTCACCCGGAGATTGTTCCCTTCCCGGACAACTTGTTCTCCCGGTACAAGCCTCACTTTTTGCCGCTCACCCGTCACCTCCACAGCCCCTTCGACCAACGTGGTCTGCTGCACCTCGTCCCGGTATGACTTCATGTTAAAGGAGGTTCCCAACACCCGGACTTCAGTTCCCAGTGACCTCACGACGAACGGATGTTTGCTGTCTTTGGCCACTTCAAAATAAGCCTCCCCCTCAAGCTCCACCCAACGTTCCCCGCCGGAAAAACGATCCGGATATTGTATTTTAGAGTTGGCATTCAACGTGATCATGGTACCGTCCGACAAACACAGCGTGTATTCCCCTCCCCGCGGGACTTGTAACGTGTGAATCTTTGCCTTTTCTTCTACCGCATCAGAATACACCAATCGTTCCCCGTCATTCATGAAATTTTCACCCACGACACCCCGAGTCAACGAATCCTGCCCCTGTCCCAGAAATATCGTTTCGCCCGATTCCAGTACCAGTACAGCCCGCGAACATCCGGGAGCTATATCTTCCTGCAACGCGGCATGTATTACCAAAGACTCGTTTCCCTCTCCCGGGAACACGTTCCAAACGGCTATCCCGACTCCAAGTAAAATAATAACAGATGCCGCGTAACTCCACCTCGAAAGTAATCTCCGGTGTCGGGCACTAATCTTGCCTTTTACTTTTTCCCACCCTTCCCGTGAATCGTATCCTTGAAACTCCTTCATTCCTTTCTGAACATATCCCTTGTCATTCAATCGGTCGAACAAAGCCTTATTTTTCTCCCCGCTACTCAACCACTCCTCCAAGACTTCCCGTTGCCCGGCATTTTCTTCTTTTACAAAATACCCCAGCAATGAACGGACAATTTTTCCCCGGTCACGTCCGGCCAACTTATTTTTCATTACTTTCATTGTTTTCTCCATTTTACACATCAAACAATTACATCCGCCGTGAAAAACACGTAACGTATCCGATGTTTCGAATATAAAACAAACGAACATGAAAAAGGATGACAAGAAAAGAAAATTTCTTTAGAAAAAAATAAACTCCACCAGAGGACGAAGGTGTTGCAAACGTTCTTTCAAGTATTTTTTTGCCCGCTGCCGCTGGGTCTTCACGGTCGATTCCGCCACGCTTAATCGCTCGCAGATAGTCTTTATATCCAAAAATTCAATATAACTCATTTTAAAAACACGTCTGCATTCATCGGGCAATTCTTCTATGGCAACAAAAATCTCCTCGAAAACATCCGCTTCCACTTCAAAACAAAATATATCATCCGGATCCGTAACGGGCAATTCCAATTGCTTCCCGACTTTATCGCGGGTACGCAACTTATTTAAATAGTTCAATGCCCCGTTTTGTACACAACTGTATAAAAAAGATTTCAATGCCACCCGGTTCTCGAAACGCCCCTTAGACTCCCAGAAATGAACAAACACTTCCTGCACGATATCTTTAGCCGCATCCTCGTCTTGCACGAACTTGTTTGCGAAATAACATAACGAAGCATAATATTCATGGAATATCTCCTCAAATACCTCCGGTCGTTTCACATCTAACATGCTCATTCAATTTATTTGATTACCCGACAATATCCACATATTAACTCGACAACAAAGATACACAATTTTCACATGAAAAAACAATTGACATTTAATTTGATTTAAGCGCAGATTCAATTCCCCGATGCAACTTTTCTCTTCAAAAATTCCTTCGCTCTCTTCCGGGCATACAAGAATATCGAATTACCATTCCATGAATTAAAAGAAAACTTTTCTTTTTTAATTCGTATAATCAATAAATAGCTTATTTTTGTAATATGAAAGCAGAAGATAAAGACAACAGAGACGAGAAGAAATGGGGTAACGTGAACGAGTTTTTGGCAAAAAACGCTTCACAACTCAATATCATGGAAGAAGAAATAGACGTGGAGGTGCAACATCACTTTATGGCACTTCTTGAATTTTTGATGAAGGACAAGACGAAATTCAAGATGCTGATAGAGGAAGCTCCCCAGTTGACGGATGAATTGTACAACGAGTCCGTCAGTGAAGACAAGAAGAGAAAGATTCTGGCTGTACTGGCCACGATAAATGATATAGCGATATACCGGAAGATTGAGGCATTCCAGAAGGAAGACACCCCGTTGAAAAAATGGGCGACCGTGGCGTTGCAACAATCGCGTATGTTGATTCAATCTTCCCTGCTGGATGAATCTACCGTGTTTGTTTCCACGGGACTGGGCGGTCACGGGACTCTATTACGTTATTTCTGTGTTTATATTGCCAACGAGGGGGTGGTTATACAACCGTTCCAATGGGATATTGCCAAGAAAGAAACCGAACTGGTAGTGACCAAGGCTAAAGGAGAAATCGAGAGTTCCGAGCACTTCGATAAATACATCATGTTTACCCTTTTGTTGCCGATTGATGCCGGGTTGAAAGAAATATTCGAAACCATCATCAACGAGTGCAACACGTATGGTAATTTCCTGAAAGAGAACATTATCATTACAAACGTGAAGAAACTTACCCTCGAAGAGATCGACGGTATCGTGAACTCGAAAAACCCGAAACAGGATCGGAAAATCAGTCCAGCATCAGACTTATAAAAGGATGACAGGCTTTGAAACGAGAGGCTAACCCGGGAAAACGTTCCGGGTAATAACCGAATACCAAACAGGTTAACTCTTGCACGGTCAATTCGACGGGTGTTTCTTCGGCGACTTTCCGGGTACAAGCGCCCTCACCGACGATATATATTCCCGTGTTCTCCGGGATTTGTTCATCCGTCACTTTCAACACGAGATGCAGATCGGGATAACGGACAGCATACAACCGCAACACCTGTTCCACGTCCAAGATTCTCGCCATCCCCCGATGTTCGTCATTTTTCCCCGTCGGTAGCGAACGACAGAATATTTCGGCAGTATCCAAACGTGTCATTATCCCCCACAAGAGCGCCTGTTTTACTTCCCCGGAGTCATACAGCCAATCTTTTACCAAAACATGATTCCCCCGCGGCTCGGCAAATGCCATGCCGACAAGGTGATCTTCACGGTTATACGCCACGAGCAAAGCACCTTCGCTTATACGCAAATCCTCCATAATCGTGTTAAAATCCTCCCGGTCATGTTGAATACAACAGGGACGACGGAGCATGGCATCTTCAAAATAACGAAACACTTCGTCTGTCAACAAAGCCTCGTCACGGAACGCCTCCACCCGGTAATGCTCCGACACGGGAGGAGCGAGAATCGTGTAATGTTCGGGTGAGAAATCAAAAATAGCGGCATATCCCATCTTCTCGTAATAGCCGTACAACCAATCGTTTGCCGGGATTAAAGTACTCACGGGGACATCCCGCTTTCTCATCACGGCAAAGGCCTCCTGCAATAACTTTGTCATGATTCCCCGCGCACGGGCTAGAGGGTGGGTACAAGCGCCCGAAATATACCCCGTCTGCAACAAGGTTCCGGCGAAGGTCATCGGGTAAAGCGGCATTTGCAGCGCCGCGACAGCATCACCTTGCCGGTCACGATATACAAGAGTGTTTTCGTCTTTATATTTCTTACTGAAATAGAAACGAATAAACTCTTCCGTGTCGTCAAAACACAATCGCCACAAATCCATTACCTCTTGTTTCATGCCATTTTCAATTTTCGATTAATTGAGCGTACCCTTTTTCCAACAGAATCACGGGACGATAAGATAACTTTGCCTTTCGTAAGCCGACTAATCCCAAGTCTTCTTCCCGGTTCAAGTAAATATATTTTTCCGGAATATGCAAGGCAAATTCTTGATTCAATATATTATAAGCCCCGTCGATACGGCTATCCGCTTTCTCGATATGCACGGCAAAAGTATCCTTATTCACGGGAGCGCCATAGGTAAAACCGACAATCTCGTCATCCACCCAAAGCGCACCGCCCGTCAGTTCCAACTCTTCAAAATGGCGTAACGCGGAGTTCAATGCTTTTCGCTCGTTAATCAAGCTCTGCTCTTCATCACAACCGTGTTGCTCGCACCATTTCTCCTCCAGTTCGAGGCAATGCGGAATCATGTCCGCCGTCAAGGGAGTGTAACGATAATTGTACGTCCGCTTGAACTTGTTGACATGATTCCGCTTGGGCTGGAAATTCTTACCTTTCAATTCCGCCAATTCTTTCCTTATATATATATAGTCAAAATAATCCCGATCCAGACGGTAATCAAATCGTCCGGGGAACTCCCGGTTGAACCACTCTTCCATTTCCGGGAACACGCCATGTATCCGCAAGACATGCCCTTCAGCCTTTGCCTGCTCTTTCAACATCCCGATGATTCCTTTCACGTCCCCTGTCCCGACGGGCATCGTGTACACGATACTTTCCTCGTCCAGCGTGAAACGCACGATCAGGCAATTATCCACCACGGCATAGCAACTGTTAGTCAGGAACTGCCACGTGTACAAATTCACGAATGACAGGTTGCAATCCCGGTTCCCGCAGGCCAAAAAATACGACGTTATTAACTCTTTATCTTCAATTTTGATCGGTTTAAAATCTATCATATAATTCTATCTTTATTACAATACAAAGATACAATCTTTCATCTCATAGCACTTCTTTCATGTGTCTGAAATTAGACGTGATCGTATCCAAAATTTCCTTTGTCCGTCCGTTGAGCATCAACTTATACATGGATTGCGCAAATCCCAGCATCTGGCTCCACTCCACCTTGGGCGGCATGGCGAGAGCGTTCGGGTCGGTCATCACGTTCACCAGCACCGGGCCGTTTATTTTCATCGCTTTTTCCAGTGTCGATTGAACTTCCTCGGGATCGTTTACCGTGAATCCTTCCATGCCCATGGCTTTTGCCACGAGGGCGAAATCGGGATTCTCCATGTCTGTCTGCCAATCGGGTAACCCGGCAACTTCCATCTCCAATTTCACCATTCCCAACGAACGGTTATTGAACACGACGATTTTCACGGGCAATTTATATTGTACAATCGTGGAAAGATCTCCCAGCAACATAGACAATCCGCCGTCCCCGCACAATGCCCATACCTGTCTGTCGGGATACGCCAGCGAAGCCCCGATAGCTTGGGGAACGGCATTTGCCATGGAACCGTGGTTAAACGAACCCAACATTTTCCGTTGTCCCGTCCCGTGCAGATAGCGGGCCCCCCAAACACAAGTCATCCCGGTATCCACGGCAAAGATCGCGTCTTTCGACGCTAACTTGTCCACGACAGACATCACGTATTCCGGGTGAATCCGATCTTTCTCGCCGTGTACTTCCACGTAAGCATTCAAATTCTCCTTTACCCGTTCGTACCCTTTCAATTGTTTTTTCAAGAAATCATCGTCTTCTTTTTGCTTGATCCGAGGCAGCAAAGCCTGCAACGTTGCTCTCACGTCGCCGCAAAGTCCCATGTCTACCTTCGCCCGTCGTCCCAATCGTTCCGGTTTTATATCAATCTGAACGATCGTGTTATTCTCCGGCATAAAAGGCGCATAGGGAAAATCCGTACCGAGCATTACGAGAACTTCCGCCTCGTGCATACTGTCATAACCGGAAGGCATACCTAATAACCCGGTCATACCGACCTCGTTCGGGTTATCGTACTGTATTTCCATTTTGCTTTTGAAAGAATAAGCCACGGGAGCGTTCAACCGATGTGACAATTCCACCACCTCGGCATGAGCATCTTTCGCTCCCATCCCGCAAAATAGAGTGATTTTCGTTTTATTGTTCAACAAGACTGACAGCTCGTCCAATTCCTTGTCGGAAGGACGGATAGACGGTTGAGTCGGGAAAGGGTGCAAAGATGAAAAAATATCTACCGAATCTTTCGCCGTCACATCTCCCGGAATACCGACCACGGCAACACCGTGCCGGGATAACGCCGTTTGCATTGCCGCCTGTAACATACGGGGCAATTGAGCTGGTGTAGCTGCCACTTGATTATAATAACTGCAATCATCAAATAATTTTATCGTATCGGTTTCTTGAAAATACCGGGAACCGAACTCCTCGGTCGCCATTGTCGATGCCAACGCCAGCACCGGAGCCCCGGAACGATGAGCGTCATACAGACCGTTGATCAGATGCACGTGTCCCGGTCCGCTACTCCCGGCGCAACAAGCCAACTGCCCATGAAGCTGCGCCTCGGCTCCTGCCGCGTAAGCCCCGACTTCCTCGTGTCGCACGTGTATCCATTGAATTTTACCATTACGCCGCACAGCGTCATTTATTTCATTCAAACTATCGCCTGTCACGGCATAAATACGTTTCACTCCGACTTCTACCAGTATTTCGACCAATTGTTCTGCTACTTTTTTCGCCATATCCTGTAGTTTTAATATTGTTTTCTAATCTCTACAGGTAAACGTAAAATGAGTTTGTAAAGTTATAAAGTTTGTAAAGTTTATAAAGTAGAAAACCATAAGGTCTACAAGGTCGCGGGAGTTCCCCGGAAAAATTTATCAGCAGCTTTGCAGCCATAAACAAAGCACCCGCGGGGTCAATAACCTTATAAACTAATTTATTTTCGGCGCCAAGAACGCCCCTACCCGCGATATATTTGCCACACCGCGACATTCACGGATTATTACACGGATGCCGTCTGTTTCCGTATCCGGGAAGCGCAAAAGACGCTTGTACCCGATCGTGGTGCCCTCCGCGACGGGTTTCCATTCCCCGTTTACGCGGACTTCCACGGTGAAGGCTTCTACCCGCTGCCCTTTGCTGATATCTTCCTGCAACATAACAGTGTTGACCACGGCACCTTTATTTAAGGCATATTCTTTCTGCTCACCCGGTTTTGCTGTCCACGGACGAGCCCAACGAGAGGTATAATCTTTCGAGAATGTCTTTTCTATATATTCACCGAACTCTTTCAAGCGAGCCGCGTCATTCTCGTGAATCACACCCCGTTTATCCGGCGGTACATTCAATAACAAAGAAGAATTACATCCCACGGAATGGAAATAAATGTCCACCAATTCCTTCAAAGACTTTACTTTATTATCTTCATAATCATGATAGAACCAACCGGGACGGATAGACACATCGACCTCGGACGGATACCAAAAAAGCTCAGTAGCACGGGCAAGTACATGCCTGCTCCCCAGATCACGGGTATAGGAATCCAAATGCAACCGCTCGTTTCTCACGCGGGCATTCGGGAACACCTCCGGCACCAATGCCGAGGCACTCCACTCCGTATCTCTCCCCCGACCTCTTTCGTTCCCTACCCAACGGACATCGTCACCGCAAATTGCCGTGACAGCATTGGGTTGCAATTTATTGATTGTCTTCATGATCGCTTCCCAGTTATATGCTTGTTTCTTCCCGTTCGGTCCCTCGCCGTTTGCCCCGTCGAGCCATACTTCGTCCACCTTGCCATAGTCGGACAACAACTCGGTCAATTGTTGTATAAAGAACTCGTTGTATTTCACGGAATCGCCATAGCAGGAAGCATTCCGGTCCCACGGGGAAACGTACACGCCGAATTTCATCCCGTTCCGCTCACAGGCTTTCTTCACCTCTTTGACCACGTCCCCTTTTCCGTTTTTCCACGGGGAAGAAGCCACCGAATGTCGGGTTGTCTTCGTGGGCCACAAGCAAAAACCGTCATGATGTTTCGCGGTAATGATCACCAGTTTGAAGCCACCCGCTTTCAATACCCGCACCCATTGGTCCGCGTCCAGAGCCACGGGATTGAACATCGCGGGGAACTCTTTACCGTCCCCCCACTCCTGTCCCGTGAAGGTATTCATCCCGAAATGGATAAAAGCGGTCATCTCCAATTGTTGCCACGCCAATTGCTTTTTCGAGGGAATCAGCCGTGACGCCATATCCACTTTCTCTTCCAAGGTTGCCTGCCCCGGGAAACATACCTGTTTCTCGTAAAACTTCCCCTTCTGCGCCCCCGCCGGTAAAATACACGTGCACAATAACACCCCCAGTATATAGATTGATTTCACCATGATTATCAATGTTAATTAATGAATGTAAAAATAAACTTTTTTTCTCATTCAGACAACATATTCTCCCACTTTTACGTTTCATAGGGAGTAACGTAAAAATTTTACCGTATGAACACAAACAAAATAACTGAAATCCTTGGAGATCAAAGTGAATTTCTTCTAAATCACACTTGCAGGACAATTGACAAGTCATTGATTCACGCCCCGTCGCCAACCACGATCGACGATATATGGGTACCTTCCGACAGAAATACCCGCACGTTAAACAGTCTGCAATCCATTCTGGGACACGGACGTCTGGCAAACACGGGATACGTGTCCATTCTACCAGTGGATCAAGGCATCGAACATTCGGCAGGTGCATCATTTGCCCCGAACCCGCTCTACTTCGATCCCGAGAATATTATAAGACTCGCCATTGAAGGTGGCTGCAACGCGGTTGCTTCAACATACGGCGTACTCGGCTCGGTAGCCCGCAAATACGCTCACAAGATACCTTTTATCGTGAAAATCAACCACAACGAACTTCTAACTTACCCGAACCAATATGATCAAACCTTGTACGGCACGGTAGAAGAAGCTTGGAACATGGGTGCCGCCGCCGTGGGTGCCACGATATACTTCGGTTCCCCGGAAAGCAGGCGTCAGATACTGGAAATCTCGGAAGCCTTCGCTCACGCCCATGAATTAGGCATGACCACCATCCTCTGGTGTTACCTGCGAAACGAACACTTCAAAAAAGACGGCACGGATTATCACTCTGCGGCAGACCTTACCGGACAAGCCAATCATTTAGGAGCCACGATACAAGCCGACATCGTGAAACAGAAACTCCCCACGGTCAACGGTGGCTTTACCGCTTTAAAATTCGGGAAAACGGACGAACGCGTATATTCCCGCCTCACGTCTTCCCACCCGATAGACTTGTGCCGTTATCAGGTAGCGAACAGCTACATGGGACGGGTCGGTTTAATCAATTCCGGCGGAGAATCCAAAGGTGCATCCGATCTGAAAGAAGCCGTGATAACAGCCGTCATTAACAAGCGAGCCGGCGGCATGGGACTTATCAGCGGTAGAAAGGCTTTCCAGAAACCGATGAAAGAGGGCGTAGAATTATTGAACGCCATTCAAGATGTGTATCTGGACAAAACGATTACTTTGGCATAGAAAAACTAAAAGATAAAATCCCTTTCATCCATCCGGACAAGTATTTTTTATTCTATCTTTGTGAGGAAGACTAAACCCCGTTCGACATGGATGAAAGTGTACTCAACAAGCTCAAAATCCTCGCTGAATCAGCGAAGTACGATGTATCATGTGCATCCAGCGGAACTTCCCGTTCTCACAAAAAAGGACAAATCGGAAGTGCCGAGGGATGGGGTATATGCCATAGTTTCGCGGAAGACGGACGCTGTATTTCGTTGCTCAAAATCATGCTCACGAATAACTGCATATACGATTGTGCTTACTGTATAAACCGCAGGAGTAATGATTTGCCGCGGGCTACTTTTTCCGTGACGGAGTTGGTCAACTTGACGATAGAGTTTTATCGACGGAATTATATCGAGGGACTATTTCTCAGTTCCGGAGTCGTTCGTAACCCGGACTATACCATGGAACGATTGGTTCGGGTGGTGAAAGACCTCCGGCAAGTGTACAAATTCAACGGGTACATCCACATGAAAAGTATCCCCGGTGCCAGTCAGGAACTGGTGAACGAGGCGGGGTTGTACGCCGACCGGATGAGCGTGAATATCGAGATTCCAAACGAGCAGAGCCTGCAACTTCTCGCCCCGGAAAAAGACTTCCAGAGCGTATTCACTCCCATGCGCTTTATTCAGCAAGGGATGTTGCAAAGTGCAGAGGACAGAAAGAAGTACCGACATGCACCCCGTTTTGTTCCGGCAGGACAGAGCACGCAAATGATCATCGGCGCCACACCCGACAAGGATAAAGATATACTCGGGCTTACTTCCGCCCTGTACAAGCGCCCCAGCATGAAACGGGTTTATTATTCGGGATTCGTGCCCGTCAACGCGTACGATCATCGGTTACCGGCTCTGAAACAGCCGCCCCTTGTTCGGGAAAACCGATTGTATCAGGCCGATTGGCTGCTTCGTTTCTACCATTTCAAGGTGGAAGAAATCGTGGATGATTCCTATCCCGATCTTGACTTGGAGATTGATCCCAAACTGGCATGGGCGTTACGTCATCCCGAAGCCTTTCCCGTGGACGTCAACCGGGCGGACTACGAGATGCTGCTCCGGGTCCCGGGGCTTGGCGTGAAGTCTGCTAAAATGATTGTCACGGCACGCCGTTATTCCCGTTTAGGGATGGCTCAACTCAAGCAGATAGGCGTCGTGTTGAAAAAAGCACAATATTTCATCACCTGCCACGAATTGCCAACCAAAACCGTCAATGAATTAAAACCGGAGAATGTTAGACGTATCCTAACCCAAAGGGCAACCCGGAAAATCGACGACGGGCAACTGATTATTCCATTCGACTTTGTCAATTGAAATCTTATTAATTTATGATTTATGGTTTACGATTAAAAAAACTTGGCAGATGGAAAAGGAAGAAGCGTTAGCTTGTGTGACTGGAATCTTAAATCAAAAATCACTAAATCTAAAATTGACACATGGTTATTTTCATCTACGATAAGACATTTGAAGGGTTGCTGACCACGGTTTTTGACGCATATAGTTACAAAAAGTATCCGGATGTCTTGCTCGGGGAAGGTGAAACGCTACCGCTATTTTATGACAAAAGTTTCACGGTAACGACGGACACGGAAAGGAGTGAACGGGTATGGAAAGGACTGCAAAAGAAATTGTCAGCCCCAGCCCTTTCTCAACTCACAACGTGCTGGTTATCGGAACTGCCGGGGATTGATCTTTTGTTATTCCGCTATATACGCAAGGCGATAGACGCACCGCGCTCCATTGAACTTAACTTCGGCGATCCGGATGTATTGGAACTGTCCAAAGTATTCAAGCAAGTGAAAAACGAACGCCTCCGGGTTATCCAGTTCCTGCGTTTCCAAAAAGCCGCGGACGGCACGTACTTCGCCGCCTTGAAACCCTTGTATAATGTTCTCTCGTTGGTTATCCCTTACTTGCAAGACCGTTTTGCCGACCAGCAATGGTTACTCTATGACCTAAAACGAGAGTACGGTTACTACTATGATCTAACCACGGTCACGGAAGTACATTTCGAACAAAAAGAGGGACATCTTCTCACCGGGTTCCTCGACGAGAGCATCATGGACCAAGACGAAAAGCTCTTTCAGCAACTTTGGCAAACCTACTTTAAAACGATCGCTATCAAAGAGCGCCTCAATCCGAAACTACACCGTCAGAATCTCCCCGCCCGCTTTTGGAAATACTTGACTGAAAAAAGAAAATAAGCGTCTAACACCTTAAACACCCAAAACGCGAATGGCAAGGGAACCATTCCAAGCCTTTTCCAGAAGTACTGTCGTTCATGAACCGTTGTTCAACCGTTCTTGAACCGTTTCCAAACGTCTATAAAACGACAGGACAACAAAATATGCTGGAAGTTTGTCAAGTTGTCGGTCGAATATCATCCCAATCCGCACCCCCATTCGCTCCTATCAACCAGTTAAACGCGTAATGACGTTCCATCACTATTCCCCCGTCCAATGAAGCAGGCATTTCTTTCCCATTGATACGGGCATCCACGCATGCCCAATCATAACGCAATGTCAAGTCAGCCTCATCCAGAATCTCCTCTTTACCCCGTGTTTCGCCTAACCCTAAAATAGTCCCTTTCTCTTGGTTATCAAAGAAAAACCGGGCTATAAACGGGACATCACAAATCTCCGAGGGATAGGACAACTCCGCGCTCCCTAATGCCCACAATAGCACGGCACAACACTCGTACCGCCACAGGAATTGAATACAGTCATGCTGTTCCGGTGAAGGATTTTCAAGATAAGTTTTCTCCAAGGGAGTCAGTTCGTCCATAATATGATAACTTTCATCTATTTTCTGCACGAAACTCAATCCTTCCTCTCGATCGGGATTCTCGGACAACATTACCTCCGAATACAATGCCACGACAAACAACGCTGTCGCCCTACGGGCTATTTCTTCCGGGGTACGAATAACTGCTTCACTGTCCAATACCTCGCAAGGCAAATGCTCTATATAAGGTACACCTTCCTCTTCCAAACGGACGATAGAACGCTCTCTACGATATTGATCCACATCTGCGGGTGCCGAACGTCCGACTTCCAACAAATCGGAGTTTGCCACCGGACGAAAAGTCTCGTACTCACTCTCGCCCCGTGCCGAAAAAAGCAGTTTACCCTTACTGTCATACAGGCTCATGCTTGGGTAAAGCACGAAACCGTTTATATCTGCCGCAACATCAAAAATAGTATTCACGATATAATTCGTCCGCTCCCGATTATCATCAACCTCGAACTCTATACCCACGACACAATTGAAACAATTGACCTGACGAAGTACTTCTTCCTTGATAGCGGTCAATTCGGTTTCCGCCTGCGCAAAAAAATTCGCCATCCCGTTCGTGTGTTCTGCCACCCGCTCCGCCTCGTCCTTGGTCTGCATCATAGAACAACGAATCACCGAATCGTCCTGCAACACGAACATCCAGCGATTATTGTCAGGCGAGAATATTTTAGTTACCTCACGGAACCGCTTTTCCATAGATTGTGCCACCCGGTCGAAATCACCGATTACCGTGTAAAGAGTCAAATTTGCTTTCTCCATAAAATCGTTTTATAATTCATACAAATATAGAAACTCCTTTCGAGAAAGCAATATCCTCTATTTTCCGGGGCAAACGCGTCAAAACGCTTTTTGCCCCGCCCAGTTCATAAAGTAACGGGCGTCCTTCGGACAAGGTTTACCGGCAGCTATGCTGCGGTGGACAAAGCGCCCGCTAGGGTCCATAAACCTTATAAACTTTATAAACTTTTGACTAAAAGGGCAAAAAGCGTTTTGACGCATTTGCCCTGCCTATTTTTCCAAAGAAAAAGAATAAGGGAAATCCGTCTCACCGGTTCCTCTCGACCTATTCGGGCGTTCACTCATACGGAACTCTATCCGTCCGCCACCATGCAAGTCTTTATGTGTGACGTAATTCTTCGTGTAAACTCGTTTATTCAATTTCATCCGGTCGATATAGCGACGCGTATCGTCTGTCCCCGGGGCAACAATCTCCATCTTTTTCCCGTTCTCGAAATGAATCGTTGCTTTCGGGAAAAGCGGTGTACCCAGCACGTATTGCTCCGAACCCGGACAGACGGGATAAAAACCAAGCGCCGAGAACACGTACCATGCCGATGTCTGCCCGTTATCCTCGTCCCCGCAATAACCGTCCGGTCCGGGCGTGTACATCCGGTTCATCACTTCCCGCAGCCAGTACTGCGCTTTCCAAGGTTGTCCGGCATAATTATACAAGTATATCATGTGCTGTATAGGTTGATTTCCATGAGCGTAATTCCCCATGTTCATGACGGTCATTTCCCGGATTTCATGAATCACTCCCCCGTAATAACTCTCGTCAAACAGGGGCGGCACGGCAAAAACAGAGTCCAGCATCTGCACGAAAGACTCTTTTCCTCCCATTAAATCAATCAACCCTTGAGGGTCGTGGAATACCGACCACGTGTAATGCCAACTATTCCCCTCCGTGAAAGCGTCACCCCATTTCAGGGGAGAGAAGGGCGTCATAAAAGTGCCATCCTGATTCTTTCCCCACATTAACTTGGTTTCGGGGTCGAATAAATGTTTATAATTCATCGCCCGTCGGGCAAATCGCTCCACTTCCTCTGCCGGACGCTCTAACTTTTTTGCTAATTGATAAATACACCAATCATCATAAGCATATTCCAATGTACGCGCGGCACTCTCGTTTATCCCCACGTCGTAAGGCACGTATCCCAATGTATTATAATACTCGTGTCCCAAACGTCCCGTGGAAGAGGCTTTCGGGTGCACGTGTTCCGTGCCGTGTATCAGCCCCTCGTACAGCGTTTCCACGTCGGCCACCCGCACGCCTTTCAAATAGGCATCCGCAAGCACGGAAGCCGAATTATTCCCGACCATACATCCCCGGTGTCCCGGACTTGCCCATTCCGGGAAAAAGCCGCTTTCCTTGTAAGTATTAATTAATCCCTCCTGTATTTCCTTGTTCCGGGAAGGATAAACCAGATTTAACAAGGGAAACAGACAACGGAATGTATCCCAGAATCCCGTATCCGTGTACAAATATCCCGGCAACACCTCTCCATTATATGGACTGTAATGCACCGTGTTTCCCTCCGCATCTATTTCATAAAACTTACGGGGAAAAAGTACCGAACGGTAGAGGCAAGAATAAAACACCCGGTATTGGTCCAACGAACCTCCTTCTACCTGAATAGCTCCTAACACTTTATTCCATGCCGCTTTACCCCGCCCGACCAAGGTTTCGAAATCGTCGTTTCCCAACTCTTTCAAGTTTAATTCAGCCTGTTCCGGGCTTATAAATGAAGATGCCACGCGGGCGTGAACCTTCTCCCCTTTTTTTGTCCGGAAGCCAATCACGCTTCCCACGTGATGGGATTGCTGTACTGAATCGTCACTCAGTTTCCCGTCGACAAACGTGTGTTTATACTCGAATGGTTTATCAAATTCTATCACGAAGTAATTCTTGAAATTCTCCGGCACACCGCCACTATTCCGAGTAGTGTATCCCACGATCTTGTTATCTCCCTCGATACAGACAAATGAACCTCGGTCAAAAGCATCGACAACAATATACGAATGTTCGTTCTCCGGAAAAGTAAAGCGGAAAAGAGCCGCCCGCTCTGTCGTCGTGAACTCCGTCACCACATCGTGCTCCGCAAGATAAACCTTGTAATAATAAGGTTTCGCCACTTCCCCCTTATGCGAGAACCAACTGGCACGCCGCTCCTGCTCGAACTCCGGTTTCCCGACCACGGGCATCAGCGAGAATTGACCGTAATCATTAATCCATGGACTCGGCTGATGCGTCTGTTTGAATCCCCGTATCTTGTTTGCCGTGTAGACATAAGCCCAACCGTCGCCCATTTTCCCCGTCTGGGGCATCCAGAAATTCATTCCCCACGGACGGGCAATCGCCGGGTAAGTGTTCCCTGCCGACAACTCGAACGTGGACTGTGTACCCATAAGCGGATTCACGTACTCCACGGGCTCAAAAACAGTTTGAGCTCGCGCAGGAATACCCACGCCGAGCCACAAACAAACTAAAACACAAACATAATATCTCATAAACACAACGTATTATATTACACCTCTCCAGTTTCTTGTACGCCTCTACTTATCTCCCATCGCGATCATGTATTCTTCCCAAAGCCGGTCTATGTCATATCCCTCCCCGAGAGCATATTGAATCGCACCTTGAAAAGACCAAGGAATGACGAGCAAAGTACTGCGGTTAAATTTACGCAAAAAATCCGAATCTTTCGTCTGCGTCAACCAAGCCAAAAAGAAACCTGTTGTACGATACCCGTCCATGTAATGTCCTCCCTTGGGGCGGTCGTCCAAAGTGAAACCACCATTCACGTAACGCACGGCATCCGCCATCCCCTCGATGAAAGCCCAAAAAGTCTTGTTTGTCCCGTAAGTTCCTATCCCTTGCGGTTCCAATTGAAACCCGTGTGTCAATTCATGCCAGAGTACTCCCCGGTTTTCCCGCACCAACGCATCCATGTTTCCCTTATAACTTTTCTCCACCCAATCCGTGCTGTAAGTAATCGTGATCGAGGGCGGATTACCGCTTTTCGCCGATATTCCATCATAAGACTTTAATATATAAGTAATCCATCTCACACTCGGAATACTATCTGTGGGTGAAAAATAGAGTGTATTCAATACTTGTCGGGCGCATTCCTGTATAAATTGTTCGGGATGGGGAACGATGCGGGCGTATAATTCAGCCCCTTCCGTTTCCGGCGACAAATTCCGGAACTCCACTTGTCCCACGTCATAGGCAGACCAATCCACAACTTCTCCCGCTTTCGGGCTATTCTTTTTGCATCCGCAGGAACTTGCCATTCCCAAGATACACCAACATATGATTATCTTTATATTCATCGTGTCAAGGAATAAGGTTTATTATCATCCGTGTAAATCCTATTTCGGTTGGGACGATTACTCATCTCAAACTCCAACATCCCTCCCGCCATGATATCCCGTTGGGTTATATAAGCCTTATCATACGGTTTCCCGTTCAACCGGACAGCTTTCACGTATCGGTTTTTGTCATCCACTTTCGACGCACGCACCTCAAACGTGTTGCCATTCTCCAAACGTATTTTCATGTAGGGCAGGTAAGGAGCACCCAACACGTATTGATCCGTCCCGGGACAGACAGGATAAAATCCTAAAGCCGAGAAGATATACCAAGCAGACATCTGCCCGCAATCGTCGTTACCGCATAACCCGTCGATTTTATTCCTGTACATACGGTTCATCACTTCCCGCACCCGGAACTGCGTCTTCCAAGGTTGAGAAGTCCAAGCGTACAAATACAACACGTGATGGCTGGGTTCATTCCCGTGCACGTAATTCCCCATTAACCCCTCTTCCGTGATGTCCTCCGTATCGGCATAATATTTTTCCGGAAGATGCATCGTGAACAAGCTATCCAACCGTTCGGCAAAACGCTTTTCCCCTCCCGTCAAACGGATCAACCCGTTTACATCGTGCGGCACGTGCAACGAGTAATTCCACGAATTACCCTCGATAAATCCT
This sequence comes from Butyricimonas muris, assembly GCF_046365375.1. Classification (NCBI taxonomy): domain Bacteria; kingdom Pseudomonadati; phylum Bacteroidota; class Bacteroidia; order Bacteroidales; family Odoribacteraceae; genus Butyricimonas; species Butyricimonas muris. The sequence goes on from NZ_JBKEIT010000005.1 coordinate 311,019, forward strand.
TCGCCATGCGTGCCCAACGGATCGAACGGCTCTTTCCAGCTCCCGTCGGATAAGCGGGGACGTGCAAATCCCAAACGTTCGTCAAACAGATTACGGTAATTCATCGCCCGGCTTTCGTATTCGTGAGCCATATTCTCGTTCCCCGCCGCCTTCGCCGTCCGATATATCGCCCAATCGTCATACGCGTTCTCCAGCGTGATTGAAGCACCATTCCCGTCTTTATCCACGGGCACGTACCCCTTTTCCACGTATTCACGGGTATGCTGGTAATACGGAATATTCGAACTGTTCTTCATCGCCTCCAATACCAACGCCGTATCCAGTTCGATACCTTTCGCCACGGCATCCGCCACGACGGCAACCCCGTGATAAGCGATCATACACCAGTTCTCGTTACCCATATGCGACCACACGGGCAAAGCCTTGTGTACACTCTGCCGGTAATGCTCCAACATGGACATCACCATATCCCGGTTCCGCTCCCGGTTGATCACATTAAACAACGGGTGCAAAGCCCGATAGGTATCCCACAAAGAAAAAACGGTATAATTGGTAAAACCTTCCGCCTGATGAATCATGTGATCCACACCCCGGTACTGTCCATCCACGTCCATGTAAACAGACGGATTTATCATCGTGTGGTACAACGAGGTATATAACATACACAACTCGTCATGACTTCCTCGAGCCTCAATCACCGAAAGCTCCTTGTTCCATTTCTCTCCGGCACGTGCCGCCAACGTTTCAAAGTCAACACCTGCCGCTTCCGCCTGTAAGTTTTTCAACGCACCTTCCGTGCTCACGCACGAAAGAGCCACCTTAACCTCCAGTTCCGGGCTATCGTGTAAGTCGAAATCAAAATATGCCACAATGCCCCTACCGCCCATTTCCGGGAAATTGTGTTTCTCATCAAACCGACGCCAAAAACCTTTATAGTCCACCTCCTCGAAATTCTCGTGCCCGTAATTCCGTATCGGTTTGGAGAACGTTATCGCGAAATAAGTGTAATTCGTCCGAGCCCATCCCCTCGTGATCCGGTATCCTGTTAATAAGGTATCATTTTCCACCCGGAGATTCGCCCACAATACCTTCCCGTCATAATTATATATTCCGTGCAACAAATCCACTATCACATGACCTTCTTCCACTCCTGACGGATAAGTATATTTGTGAATCCCCACCCGTTCCGTCGCTGTCAACTGCACTTTCACGTCATAATCCTGCAACATCACCTCGTAATAGCCGGGTAAGGCTTTTTCCTGATCGTGCGAAAACCGGGAACGATACCCCTCTTCCGGCTGTTCCGCCGTACCGGGAATTAATTTCAATTCCCCGACTGTCGGCATCAAAAGCACATCACCTAAATCCGAATGTCCCGTCCCGCTCAAATGTGTGTGACTGAACCCGACAATCGTCGGATCATCATACTGGTATCCGGCACAATATCGATAAGTATCTTTCCGGTAAACACCATCAATATTATGCGGCACGTTCTCCGTATCGGGACTTAACTGTACCGCACCATACGGAACACAAGCCCCCGGGAAAGTATGTCCCATGCTTTTCGTCCCGATAAAAGGATTCACGTAATCCACCGGACTTTTCTTTTCTTCTTCATTTACCAGCATAGTTCCCAGACACAATAAAAGTACGTTCAATTTCATCTCATCAGCATTAATTAAAATTTCCTGTTACTCGACTACTTTAAAAAGACACTCGAATACCCCAAAAGGGTGAAAAAAAGTTGCAATATTTCTGGCATATTGCAACTCTCTTTTTAAACAACTTTCTCTAACGAATACCTTCTACATCCAAAGCCTGTCTGATTTTATAATGTAAATACTCGTAATAGTCCTTCATTTCTCCCGTGCTTGTTTTCATGGCATTATTCACCATACCATCGATTTTCAGCAACATTTGGTAAAAGACATGAGAACGTGACAATGTATTTACCTTAATCCCCTCTTGCGCATAGAATCCACTAATATTTTCTACCTGCATCCGCTCCATCTTTTCACAAAGAATAGGGTCATAAACTTGTCTGCCACTGCTTATTCCCTGTGCCAACGCTTTCGTGTGTGCATCCAGTTTCGCGGCATCTTCCGTTACCGTCGAAGAAGCAATCACAGCAGCCAAGAAAGCCATCTGGAAATCCCTTTCCAACGGATCCAATTTTCTACGTTTTATGGTACCCTCCCACACCATCCGGTACAATTCATCCATGTACTCGTCCGCGGTATATCCCCCGCTTGCCTTACGGGAACTCATAATAACCATATACCAACGGGAAAATAACAATCCAAAAATATCCATCCGTTTTTGTTGCACGGCGGAAGAGCTCACCCGCAGGTCATGTCTTAATTCTTGATTATCCAACCATTCCAAATCTTTAGCCTGTGCCAACAAGAAATTAATGGCTTCCCGTTGTTTGGCTTTAGGAACAACCGCATAATGCTGTACATTCTCATCGCTATTACCTTCATTGATATACATACCGCCGATATAGGATGCAATCCGGTTCAACCCGTCCATATACCGTCCTTGTATAAAAACATACAACTTATTTTGGAGTTCCAGTGTTTTATCCTCTTCGGCAAACCATTCGCGACAATGAGCCATCGACTTTTTCAGATTCTTTATCAGATATTCCCCCGCTTTAACATGATCGTTTCCCAAATCCTCACTCAATATTCGGGGATCGTAAACATTCGAGGTAAAAGGGGTATGCCCGTATGTTTTAGCTATATCCAGACGGGATTCTTTAATCCAACGATCCAAAGTATCACGTTCCTCGTCCGCATTCTTCACCCCTCGAATCGGTTTATACAACCATTCTATGGCGTAATAATCGTATTCCCCCAGCTTGTCTTGTACCAGCATCACGCCATTTTTCACGTCTTCTTCCTGAGCGACATAATTATACGGCACCATATCCATTATCGAGGGTGACAACCCGTGTTCCCTCGTGAAAGTCGCGGAACGCAACGAATCAACCGGGTAAACAGAAGATGCCCGCAAATTGGATCTCAATCCCAAACACGAACCGATCTCCCGAATCATCTGACTCTTTATCAATTGTCCCATCACCTCCTCTGACAAAACAGCTTTACGTGCTTCCGGATCTGCCGCCATCGTGTATAGAAGCCTGTCCCGATGCAGTATGAACAAAAAATGATGATGTAAATACAACGATGCGTTAAGAATCTCCCCGCTCCGGTTATCCACCAGCATAGATTGTTGGGGACGATACATATTCGGAGAGGTCGGAGAATAACGAATCACAGAATGTTGAATATTCCCCGCGTCAAAATCTGAAGTTCCGGGAAAAGGAACAGCACGCAGTACATTTTTAAACCCGATACGTTCGAAAGCCTTATTCCACTCTTCAATACCCGCACGAACATATTTCGTCCAACTTTCCGGCATCAACGTATCCAAGTAAAAAACGATCGGCTTTTTCGGTTCCACGACCTGCCCGGCCCAATAAGCGACCTCGTCACTCGGCTCCACTCGCCAACGTCTGGCTAGATGCTTCTTTGTCAATATTGATTTTTCTTTCCCGATTTCGGGAATTGTCACGAAACTTACCCCAATCCTAGAATCAGCATAACGAGGTGTCATTTTATCTTCGGGCAGAACCACCAACATTTTATTAAATGTTACGGAAACTTTTATATTCTGTCTTGTTACAGAGCCTACCACGATATGATCCACATCATACCCCGATTCACAAACCACGGTAACGCTCCGTCCATCCGCCTTGACCTCTTGAAACAAATTCCGGTTCGCTTTATACTTTTGATTCCGCCCGACGAATCCCCATACAGAATTGGCAGCCTGAACGGAAAACGGATTCGTGAACGCCGTGTGTTCCAAGAAAAAAGATGTCATATTCAACACCACGGCACGATTATCCGGCGTGTAAGTCTCTATTTTAAACGTAGCGTACACCCCCGGCATAAAAGATTTCTCTAAAGCACTCTCCATGTTAGCATCTCCACTACCGTTACCGACAGGAGCACCTTGCCGCAAACGAGCCTGCACGTGATTTCCCTCTTTCGTGAACACGAACACTTGAGGAGTCCCGGCAAATTGCCCGACAACTCCCTCTCCGTTATCACTCGTGTTCTCTATCGACGAAGCGAATAACATATCCTTGCCCAACAAATCCAAGGGAAACTCCACGTATACATTTCCCCCCGCGTAATGAATCGTCATTACACCCTTTGCCGTCTTTACACTCTTACCATCAAAGAGTTTCTGATAAGCCGAATTTTTATTCTTACCCGTATCCTTCTTCTCCCGCACCATCCCGCTGCCCTCGAACGGACACAGAACTATCGAAAGAAGAAACACTATATATATGATATTTTTCATGACAACTAGTTTACTGTTAATAATCACCCGTCTCAGTTATTCTTAAAAACCTTCTCCAATTTATAAACCAACAACTGATAATGCAATCGAGTATCTTCTGTTGCCGTATTCATCCGGCTTTTCAATAAAGCCAAGGTCTTTTTCAACATCAAAAAACAATCCGTCCCGATAGAAACATTCGGTCTGTTCAGGTTCGTCGTTCTACCGAAACCGCTAATTTCCTCCGGAGCGAAACAACATCCCCTACGCGCGAACATACCCAGATATTCGCTAGGCAAGTCGCCATAAATATTCCGGCTATTCTCTTGCACGTAATCCATAACCTCAATCATCCCGTCACGGGAAAACGCAAAAGGCGAGCCGCCCATTCCTTTCACTTCCACGCCGGAAGCAGACACCAAAAACGATAAATACTTGATTTGTAATCGTTTTTCAATCTCAGACAGAGAATTTCTCTTCTTGGTAGGAGCCATGATAAATTCATATAAATCATTCATATACTCCCGAGTAGAATAAGCCTCCTCTTTCGACTGTTCCATGCACACGGCTAACGCATTCAACCGGGACAATAGTCCCCTGAAAATAGCATTTTCCATATCTCCCGAAATATCGCTCATCAACGGCAGACCATCCTTGAAATCCTTCGCATCAATCCAAGCCATCTCTTTCAACTGATCCAACAAAAACACCAAAGCCTCCTTTTGTCTGGCTTTAGGAACTAAAGCATAAGCAGGTATCGGATCCCCGGCATATTTTTCATTCAAGTAAATACCGCCGATATTAAAAATAACATTATTCAAATACCTGAAATACTGCATTACAATCTCGTTATAAATCTGTTGGCGAAACGCATAATCTTTATCTTCTGCCCCTACCCATTCATTCAGGTTTGCCAAAATATATTTCAAATTCTTTATCCCATACGCAGATGATTTCATCGGATCATTTCCCAAGTCTTCCTCGAAAGAACTCGGATCCCAACGAGAATTTATCTGCTGTCTTCCATAGCGATATACAGGATCGCCCGCTTTCTCGCCAATCCAACGATCCAGAACAGGCACTTCCTCGTCCGTGGTCTTCTCGTCCAACAAAGGCGTGTACAACCATTTTATCGTGAAATAATCATACAAACCCAAATGAGGCGGCGTCAACTTCACACCCCTCTCCTTATCTCCCGGTTGTGCCACGTAATTGTTCCGGGCATAATCCATGATTGAATGAGTTGTCCCGTATTTTTGCGTGTAAGAAGGCGAACGCAAAGAATCTGTGGGGATTGCGGCAGAAGCACTCATGTTATGCATAAAACCCAGACAATGACCTACCTCGTGCGCAATAGCGTAACGGATGCTCTCACCCAATAATTCTTCCGGCAACTGCATCCGCCGCACGTCAGCATCCGCCTGAGCCGTCTGTACGAATCGCCAATTTTGAATCAATTGAGCTATATTGTGATAAAAATAAACCGAAGCATTGATAATCTCTCCCGTCCGGGGATCTGTCCACGAGGGGCCCATAGCGTTAGGTGTCCACGAGGGAGAATAGCGTACACAAGAATATTTCAGATTTTCCGGATCAAATTCCGGATCATTCTCCGGGAAATCCTTGGCTATAATCGCATTTTTCAAACCGATCTTTTCAAAGGCTTTCTGCCATTCTTCTACCCCTTGCTTGATGTATTTCTTCCAACTCTCCGGGAATGCGTTATCCACGTAAAACACAATCGGTTTCTTCACCTCCGTCAATTGTCCGGCACGATAAGCCGCCTCATCCGCAGGTTCAAGCCGCCAACGATTAGCATAGTAACGAAAATCGACACCACTCTTTTTTGAATTAAATTCATATTTTGCCTGATAGAATATAGCAATACGGGGATCTGCCATACGGGGACGCATCGGTTCTTCCGGCAACAAAATAAAACTACGTGTCATCACCGCGGTAAAAGGTACTTTCTGAAACAATACCCGCTCTTGATTCCGCACGGTAACCAAATAACTCAAAGAAGAGCGTATGCTAAAATTATCCTCGAAAGCCTTAATTTCCCCGATAAATGAATTTTTCTTCACAAACTCCTTGTCCACCCGACGCCTGCCACTATTGATCGGTGCGAACTGGGAAAAGGGAGATAATCCCTCGTTATCACTCAATAAAAAATCGGTCAAATCCAGCACGACTGCCGTACTGTCTTCCGAGTACACCTTCACCGGAAGATTCAAAATAATAGCCGGCTTGAAACTCTCTTCCAAACGTTTCCTTATACTCTCCTCCGTGGTATAATATACCGCACTCACCTCCCGCAAACTAATTATCGAGTCTTGGCGGGTAAACACCACGTGCAGCGGTTCTTTAGGTTTCTCTCCCACGCTCCCGAAATCATTATTCGTGATTTCGCTAATCGTCGAACCAAGCAACATCTCTTTCCCCAACAAATTCAACGGTAACTCGAAATAGATCTTCCCGTCCATTTTGTGCAACGTGATTAAACCTCGCTTTGTTTCGCACGACTTCCCCTTAAAAAAGCGTTGGTAAGCACTTTCCGTTTTTACCTCTTTGGTCGCTTGTTTCTTCTTCCGCCCTTTACCCTCTGCAGACACAACACTCAAAGAAAGAAATATTAATACAAATACAATTGATTTCAATATCATAACTTCAATATTTAAACATCCCAATTAATTTTTGATTCTCCCGTTTGTACCACAATTCCATTTATATTCCAAATCTCTTTCTACACAACAATCCCTTCTGACATAGAAATACTATTCAGCATAAAAAGTATAAATAACTGTGTTACAATACCGGAGTAGTTTTCTAAAATCGGGTAAACCGATTTTAGAAAACTATACTGCAATTACATATCCCGACCTGATAATTTATATTTGTAAATCACATCGGCAATCCGACCGAAACCGCCCTGTTCATACAGCACGACAGGCTCACCCGCTTTCAATACCGAATCTTCAACGTTAAACAGGATGAACGTCCCGTCTTCCAGTCCTACCCCCAGCTCCTTATTCCCTTCGGCTGGGTGCATCGCCATAATGGCACGTCCGTTCAAAGAGGTATAATGATATGATTTCCCGGTACTCAGATCGTAATAATACAATTCGTCATTATTCGCTCCCCCGGAGAAAAAAATGTAGGTACGATTTCTCAATATCCTGAAAATGCTTTTATCCGTCACGTATCCATCCGTCTTGCCGGAGAACGTCTGACATTTATCCAACGCATCCAACGTAATCACCCCCAACGCATTGGCTGCAATCCCGAATGTTTCCACTTTCCAATCGTCCCCGTCCCGTAAAATCAAGGCATACTTTGTACTTCCTTGCATGGTGCCACCGTAAGCCGCACCGTATACCAACTCATAATCACCCAAATTATTCACCGGAATAAAACCGGCAGGATAAGTCCCCGTGTACTGCAACTCCCTGTACTCTTCTGCCGTCGTGTAATAAGCACTTCTCACGTGAATCAGCCGCCCGTTCAACTCGTCATACAAAAGAAAATGCTTGAGATACTGGTGTGCCGTTTCAATAATCTGACCGATTTTATACCCTTTATTAATATATACAGGAACATTATTGTAAGCCGCAGAGTGATACCCCATACTCTTCGGGTCGTTGAAGAAACGGGTATAAATTTTCCCATCCTCACTCAACACGATATTCATGTAGAACGGGTAAAACGCAGATACCAATTTAAAATTCTCCGGGGGATTTCCTCCCACGAACTCCTCACGGGTCAATACCTCTTTCTCGTTCGTGTTACCGTTCAATTCCACGGGTCCCTGCCCGCCATTCTGAATAACCAGCAACTCCGACCATTTACAATAATTAGTCGCATTCCAAAAGAAATGCTGAACCAATTTCACCGGTTCCGAACCCATATCCTCCCCGTTTGCCTCCCGGTACAAATCATAATAAGCATGATACTCTTCATCTTGGGAAACACTAGGTAAATTTATATGCCCCAGTTTTGACACCCCGCCTTCTTCATACAGGATAGAGAACCCCGATTGATACACCGTCGCCGCAACAATGGACATCGTGCCACTATACACTTTCCCATTACGGTTATCCTTCAAGGCTAACCGGCAGGCATACGTTTTTGCTTGTTCCGGGGTAAATTCCAAAACCCGCTCCGTGGAAACGACCTCATAATCAACACGCCACTCGTACGAGAAATCCGTGGAGTCACCTTCACCAAACCGGATTTTAGGCTCAACCTTCACTTCATCATGCACAAAACAATTCACCGTGTAAGTTTCAAACGAAACCTTCGCGTCTCGTATCGCTTCGTATTTATAATTACCTTCGTCTTTGATACAGGAAAACAATCCTACCATCATCAACAAAGACAGATATATTACATTTTTCATTTTCATATTCTATCGATTTATTATCCAATTACTGTTACCGTCATAGCTTTACCATCTACATCCAGCACAACTTCATCCTTGTCTTCCATCTCACGCAAATAATACTTTAACTGTAACGCGTAAGCCCTTCTCGTTGAAGCATCCAGATTAGTCCAATCTCCCTCCCCGGTCACCTTAATCAACAATTGATACTTCGGAATCGAATAAGTACCGAGAAAAGACTTCTCTATATCCCCATCCCACCATTCCGGTATCGACACCTCACTACTCAAATTAATAATCTTGTATTGATAACTGTATTCCCCCGCCAAAACATCCGCCCCGTTCCCCCGGATAGCCAACACGATTCGCACGCGAGTATCCCCGGGATTATTCAATACCAACGAAATCGTGTCTTTCACGTGTTCCTTACGAAAAACATAATACTCCGGAAGTACGATATGTTCATCCGTTGCCGTGGACAAGTCTTTATCCAGCTCGACAACAAACGACCGGTCTTCCAAGAACAGATTTCCCAGCATTTCCACTTCTACCGGAATCTCAATCTGCTCCGCATTCCCGTAAAAGAAAAACGAAATATCCATCGAATCCCGGTAAGTATCCGAAAACTGGATATAATTCACGGTATCATACATCGGAATATTCTCCTTTGAACACGCTCCCAACAGGAATACACTTAAAATAAATACATATATCTTTTTCATAACTCGTCTTTTAAAATCTAAAACACCTTTTCATCGTCCGGCAAAGGCAACACGAACGAATTTCCCAACGTGACAGATTCACTTCCGCTCAACACCGGATGGTTCAAACGTTTAAACATAAAAAAAGTCTGTCCTTCAGCGAGATACTCTTTCATTCCTTCCCAGATTAACTCCTCCTTGAAAGTGCTGGCGGACACGCTTTCCGGGATATTACGCTTACACCCGCGTCCTCCCCGCACCTCCTCCAGATACTTCACGGCAGCAGCATTACCGGCAGCAGAACCATACGTTGTTTCTGCAAGGATATAGCATATTTCACTAAATCTCAACGCCGGAATCAAAGCATATTGCACTCTCAAAAAGTTTTCCGATGCACCTAAATCCAACCACTTCTGTGAACGATTCGCATCAATAGTCCAATCGACAAGATATTGGCGATAATCATCCCCGTCGCCCCTGTCCCCGAACAGACTGCCGGCATTCTTCAACAACATCTTGGGCTTACCGGTCGCCTCCGTGAAATCCTCCACATCTTCCGTCAGCTTTTTATTATAAAATGCAAACAGAATATCATTATACGCTTTCACGTATTTATTCACGCCGGAAACATTCAAATCCGACGATGAAGTAAAATAAATATCCCACGAATCCTCCTTAGCTTCTACTAACTCATACACGTGCAACGCATACCGGTTAGCCTCTTCATTTTCACCCGCGTACAAGCACAAACGCGCTAATGTCCCGCACACGGCCAAATAATTCATTCGGGTTCCCCGGAAACTGAAAAAACGGTTTCCGGAATCCTCCGCGACAAAACGATTGGCATACGCCATCTCATCGTCCAAAGTATCATTCTGCACCACAAGCTCCTTTGCCTTCAACAAATCCTCCTTGGCAAGGCGAAGTACCTCTGAAGTCGGCAAAGCGGATTCATAATGCGTCGGGTAAACCGTCACGTAAGGAATATACGCCCCGTTGTCACCGGTCGCCGGAGCCGGGGCAAACATACGCAACAAATCCAAGTGCAGGTATCCCCTCAACGCCAAGGCTTCGCCATATATCAAATTTCGTTCGCGTTCACCCAAAGGAAAGAAAGAGGCATCCTTAGCTTCTATCTCCGCAATTAATTTATTGCAATTCGCGATAGCATTATATCCACCCTTCCAGATCTTTGAGATAACATCTTTGACATCCTTTGAATTATAATCATAAACAACTGCCGCTTTATAAGCATCATTTTGGCTGACATCCCCAGCCTCATAAGTTTGTGCCAACACGCTGAGAAATCCCCATGAAAGCTCCCGTCCGTACATTTCCGGTTCGGACAACTTGTAATACACACCATTCAAAGCACTTCGGAATCCCGTGTAATCCTTAAATGTCTTCTCGTCACTCGCCTGATTATCCGACTCCACGTCCAACCAACTATTACACGCCGCTAACCCGAACAGCATCAACAACAACAAGTAATTATATCGTATCATAATCATCTATTTTAAAAACTTGCATTTAAGGTCAAATTAAAAGTTCTGGCAAAGGGATAAGACAACCCCCGCTCCTGTTTCACGCTCGAAATCGTGAATATATCCTTCATGTTAAACGATAACCGCAACATACTCATTCGCATTTTCTTCAACAAGTCTTTATCGAAATCATACCCTACCGTGAGTGAATTAAAGTTCAACATATTGTAATCCTGCACGAAACGAGAGGTTGGCAGTGTCACGTTATTCCGGTCTTTAATTGACTTCAAACGAGTCAACTCCCCGGGCTTTGCCCATCGCTCCGTGAGAACACGCTTGTCTGCGTTCGTTTCGTACAACTTCACGTTCTCCACCTTATCAACCAAAGTCTGGTTATACACTTGTCCCCCGAATTCATACATAAACGTGGCAAATAACGTGAACCGCTTCCACTGCAAATTCACCCCGAAAGAACCCGTTGCATCCGGTTCCGTGTCACCTAAAATAGATTGTTGGCTGGATGTCCACTCCTGAATGACCTGACCACTCCGGTCAAGAAACAACTCGCTCCCGTTACTCGGGTTTATTCCCAAAGAACGCATCCCGTAAATAGCCGTCAAAGAACCACCTTCCTCGTATTTCAGCAAAGGTTTGCTATACTTCAAATCCTGTTTGCTGAAAACGTTATCAAAGTATTCATCAAATTTCTCGTTTACCCGTTCATTATACGCCTTCAAGGATTCAGAAATCTTCAATATTTTGTTCCGGTTATGTGCCAGATTCCCGAACACGGCAACCATCCAATCTTTATTCTGGAGAATATTAAAACGGACATCCAATTCGAATCCCTTATTCTCCACCTCACCCATATTATCCTTGTAAGAAGTAAAACCGGTATGGGTAGGAATCGTCACATCCGTGATCAAATCCTTGGTCTTTTTATTATACCACGTAAACTTCGTATAAATCGCGTCATTCAAGAAACCCAACTCCAATTTCAAATCACGGGAAAAAGTCCGCTCCCATTTCAAATTCTCATTTCCCATATAGTGCAAGTAAATACCGCCACCCGTGGAATAATACGAATTCGTAACATCATAAGTATGCTTGGCAGCGTAAGCGGGGAAATTGGTTTTTCCCAACACTCCCATGGTCCCCGTGATCTTCAACAAGCTCACCACATCCTGCGCTTTCATAAACTCGTAATTATGCACGTTCAAACCGACACCCCCGGAATAAAACGGAGCATATTTCTTGTCTGCCCCGAACTCGGACGAACCGTCCAGACGCCACGAGGCATCAAGTAAATAAATATCGTTATACGTGTAGTTTAATGAAACAAACGCCCCGAACAGCCGCTTTTTATTATCCGAATACATGGGTACATCATCCACGTTCTCCGCGAAAGCCGGGGTATTCAATTCACCCGAAGGAAATCCCAAATATTTCTCCACCGAACTATTCGTACTCTCCGTGTTCGTGTTCAATCCCAACGAAAAATTCATATTATGCTTCTTTATCGCCTGCACGTAATTCAACACGAAATTGGTATTCCATTTCACCAGTTTCCTCTTACTCAAATTCAACGAACCTTTCTTGTCATCATCCACGTTGTAAAACGAAGAAGAAAGCGGGTCTTTAAAAACTTTTGTTTCAGTATCGGTCAAAGTTACCGCTACCTGTCCTTTAAAATAAAGACTCTTCGTGATATACCAGTTCAAACTCAAATTATTCGTCAAATCCTGTATTTTACTTTTATCAAAACTCTTCAACATTTTCGCCTCGTACAACGGATTTTTCGTGCCACTCATACCCCCATGCCAAAGTTTTGTCTGTTCCACGTAATTTCCATCCGCATCTTTCAACTCATCATACGGCAATTTCTTCGTGTAATCACTAAAATCTCCATAAGGAGAATTTTCTGATTTCGTGACCGTGTAGGCGATCTGATTCTTCAACTGCATCCCGCCGATACGGTAATCCAAATAAAACCCTGCACCCAAGCGTTCACGGAAAGATCCTTTCATCACCCCCTTCTGGTTATCGTAATTCAAATCCACGTTAAAACGCATATTTTCGGAACCACCTTGCACGGCAAGACTATGCTTATGATTAAATTCGTTCTGTAAAGGTTGTGACAACCAGTCCGTGTTTACCCCCCGAATAATGTTCGACAACTTCGCCTCGTACTCGCTTAAAAGAGTATAAGACGAATTAATGTTGGAAGTCGGTTCATAATACCCTGCCAACCGCTCAGCCTCAAGCAACTCTTTAGCGTTCATTAAATTATAATCCGACAAATCCGGAGCGGTAAGCGCACCCGTGAAATTATACATCACGTTCAACTGTCCCGGTTTCGGCGCCACCGTTTCAATCACCACCACTCCGTTAGCCGCACGGGAACCGTAAATAGCCGTAGCCGCGGCATCCTTCAATATCGTGATACTCTCTATACGGTTCGGGTCAAAATCATACACTTTCTGTACCGTCACCTCGAAACCGTCCATAATAAAAATAGGTGAATTGGGATTATTACTCAAAGCCGATTCGGAAAGGCTCTCCTTATCCAAATCCATCACCCCGATACCGGAACGTCCCCGGATATAAAACTCCGGCAATGTATTCGGGTCTGCTCCCATTTCGTTATTTTTCATGATACGCAATGAAGGATCAAACACCTGCAACACATCGATCACGTTGGTCGGCGATACCTTGAACAACTCCTCTTTATCCACCCTCACCGCATTTCCGGTAAAACTGGACTTTTTCACGTTAGCGTATCCCGTCACGACCACCTCTTCCATTTGTTTCACGTCAGGTTTCATCTTCACGGTCACCTCCCGCGTGCTATCCGTTACCACAACTTCCTGAGTTTCGAAACCGATAAAAGAGAATACCAAAGTTATGGGTAATTTCATCGTCAACGCACTTTTGAATTTTCCATCCGCATCACTGACGAAACCCGTACTTGTTCCCTTGAGCATAATCGTTACTCCCGGCAACGGCTCGTTCAAGTCATCATACACCACACCGCGCACTTCCGGCACTTTCGTGTCTTTCTTTACTTCCCGAATTTCCAAAATCAACACGAAATTCTCCTTCTCCTCGTACCGCACCTGCTTCCCCGCGAACACCTGTTTCAACGCTTCGTCAATAGTGGCATTCACTAACTTCACGTTCACCTTTTCATTCATATCCACCTGCACATTACTGTAAAAGAAATCCTTCCCGAACTCTTTTCCCAACATACGCAGCACCTGATTGATCGGAGTATCCTTCACTTCCAAAGAAACCCTACGTTCCTGCCCATGTGCCACCTGCACGCCGCACACGATACTCAACAAACAAAAAAAACTAGCCAAACGCATCATCGATAACATTTTTTTTCGTCCTAACCGCGTAAACCGGTTAGGCTCTCGATTATTTTCCATATATTTGCATTTAAGGTTATACATAGCTTTGTTCTCTCTCAAACAGTAACAAAGCAATTAACACTCAAAACCGGGGAAGTCTAGCCACTTCCTCGATTTTTATTTTCCAGATATTATAATATTTTCTCCTTTCACGCTAAACCGCACAAAACTCGTTGCCTCAATCATCTCGATCAAATCGCTCAACGGTCTAAATTTCAACATCGCCCCGGAAAAACGAATATCTTTCAAATCATCATCATCAAAAGATATTTTCACGTCATACCAGCGGGAAACCTGCCGGGCGATATCTTCCAAACGGGAATTATCAAAACTAAACTTCCCGTTCACCCAAGACGTGACATACGACACATCGACATCCTGCACCTCAATTTTTCCACCCGCAGTCAACGCCTGTTGTCCCGGTTCCAACACCACCGACTCTCCCCCGCGGGCATCCACCCGCACCGCCCCGTTCACGAGCGTCATCACCGCATCACGATCTTCCTCGTAAGCTGAAACGTTGAACTCCGTACCCAACACGCGCACGTCAGCACGTTCCGTTGCCACGTAAAACGGTCTTGATGAATCTTTCTTCACTTTAAAATAAGCCTCTCCCACCAATCGTACCCTTCTCTCCCCCGCGGCAAAGCGTTCCGGTATTTCCAGCGAAGAAGCGGAATTCAACCAAACAACCGACCCGTCTTCCAACACCATTCGATACTCCCCTCCATTCGGGATCACCAATTTATGCACCCGCCGTTCCAATCCTTCATCATTATTCCCTCCCTCGTAACGCAACACCCGGTTGGAATCCACCCGCACTACCGCTCCCCCGTCCCCAGTCAGCAAAGTATCTTTCATCGTTTCGTCGATTGCCACTTGTACCCCGTTCGCCCACACGATATACGCCTGTTCTTTCCCGGGCACCGCCACTTTCGCGAAAATACGATGTTCCTCCTCTTTATTTTTCCCATCATTCCACAACAAATAGCTCCCCACGCTCACGAGTAAAATACCGACCGCAACATAACGCATCCACCCCGCAACAAACCGCACCCGTCGTTTTTTATGCTTCTTAACCGACTGCAAACGTCCTTGCACATCCGGGTGAAATTCTTCCCGCAACACGGACAACCGCTGCCGCACCGCTTCAAATTCCCGCAAGATTCGTTCGTGAACCTCCGACTCTGCCAACCACCCGGACAATTCCTTCTCCTCCACAGCAGAAAGCTCCCCGTCAATCTTTTTAACCAATAATTCTTCTATTCTCTCGTTCATAAAATAACAAGCTGATTTATATTCTTCGTGAGAGGACGCACAAGAATAAAAAAAGGGTGAAAAGAAAACAGAATATTTTTCAAGAAAATAAATTACCGCCCATTAAACCCCTCACCCACATAAAAATAATAGAATAAAACAGAAATCTCTCCCGACGTAAATTTCTTTCTCAACTCCCGGTAAGCAATCTTCATTTGCGTTTTGACCGTATTGACCGAAATATCCAGTTTCTCTGCCGCCTCCGCGTACTTCATATCTTCGAGTACGACCAATTTTAAAACAACACGGCATTGCTCCGGCAAACTTTCCACGGCATCCCACACGTATTTCCAATCCTCCGCCAAAATCTCTTCTGTTTCCATCTCCGACAACGCCTCCAACCCCACGTGAGGTCTTTGACGGCGCGCATAACTGACACAACCGTTTCGCACCGCCACGTAAAGATAACTATCCAGTGAAATATCGCTGCTAATCTTCAAGTTATTCTCCCATATCCGGACAAAAACATCCTGCACGATATCCTCCGCCACGTCATATGATCCCACGAAAGCCCGTGCAAAACGGCACAAGTCCTCGTAACGGGTTGTAAACAGGTAATCAAAAGCCGGTTCGTACCCCTTTTTCAAATCTTGTACCAACTGATTTACATCATATTTTACTCGCTCCGTCATACTAGCTATCTAAATTCCACATTACAAATGTAAAGAAATATATTATTCCCGAACACATTTATTTCCGAATAAAACTTATTCGTTCCTAATAAATGTGGCGTTTTATGCCGACCACCTGTACCTCACGCTACGTTACTTGAACACGCTGATCCGTCAAGCGGGCAACCGTACGATCATGGAATGGATATTACCTATATTCCTAATTATTTATAATAGAAAGCAAAGTTTTACAGACTTCCGGTTGAATCATCACAAAATCTTATTCCGGCAGTATCTCGATCCAATACCCGTCGGGATCAGCAATAAAATAAAGCCCCATATCAGTATTCTCGTAACACACGCAATCCATTTGCTTGTGGTACGCCCGTACTTCATCATAATCGCCGGGAACACGCATACAAAGGTGAAATTCCCCCTCCCCCAAGTCGTAGGGTTCTTTCCGATCCCGCATCCACGTCAATTCCAACAGGAACCCGGTCTTTTCCTCACCCATATACACAAGAATAAAGGAACCGTCTTTGGCTTCCATCCGGCGGACTTCCTTTAATCCCAAGGCTTTCTCGTAAAAACGAATGCTTCTGTTCAAATCAAGCACGTTAAAATTGAAATGGTCAAACCGACTTTTAATCTCCATAATACAACAATTTAAAATTTAAAAATTCATACAATCACAGAATCGGCAATCGTAAATCGCCCAATCTTAAATCATAAAGTCCTCTCCTTTATACTCCAAACTCACGAAACGAACGCCTCGTTCCCCGGCATATTCCCGGAAAGCATTCGCTTTATCGTAAACGTCGTCAAAATGCATCGGAACAAACGTTCCCACGCGGAACCGATCTATAAATTGCTTCGCCCCCAACATATAGTCCTCCCCCAAACGGGGATCGACAGGAAACATAACCAAATCCATGCTATCCGTTCTCCGCGCGAGCGTATCGAGTTCAGCCAGATACGCGCTTTCCGCTTCCCGCACTTCTTCCCCGGTCGACTCCTCTTTCCAATGCCAATTATTCAAATCCCCGGCATGAAAAACCGTCTTCCCGCGTAAGCGCAGCAAGAATGAAATCCCGGCATCCGTGGAACCGAACGCCTCTATTTCCAGTATCCCGTCTGTCCACACGTTACCCTTCTCGATATAACAGGCATCCCATAAACCGACATGTCCCACTTCAAGAATATCTTTAGAGAAAATATATTGAATATCAGGTCGTGAATGTTTCCAAGTCAACACTTCCGGGTTAAAATGATCGGCATGGACATGGGATGCCAAAACGTAGAGTTTACCCGGACGCCCCAATAACTCCCCGTGCACAACACCCGTCAACGGCGGGTTTGCCGAATCCTTATAATAATCGATAATCACGGTAACGCCCTCGTCCAAAAGAGCAAATCCGCTATGATAGATATAAATTCCTTTCATACAAATCTTCTTTTTCCCCGTGTATACGTCACGCCCCTTGCGCGGGTTTGCTCTTTCTAAAGATCAGATGCTCCAGAATCAACACGGACACGACTCCCATCACGAAACCGTTTCCCACGATCGGGCGAAACAAAGAAGGTATAAGATTCACCACTTCCGAGGGAGCGAAAGACAGCAACAAAGCCACCATCAGGGGCAAACCGACCACCACGCCGCTATCGAAATCCGTGATCGCCCGTTCACGTACCAACATTTGCATCCCCGCCGCCAACTGCGTCGCCATCAAGTAAAGCAATATCGCCCCCATGACCACCCCCGGCAACGTTACCAACAACCCGACCACAGCCGGAAAAAAAGCACACGCTATCAAACCGATACCCGCCGGAATCAAGGTATAGCGAGAGGCACACCCCGTGGCAGCGATCACTCCCGGGCTCATGGAATAATCCACGGGACCAATCACCCCGAACAATCCCGACAACACGTTAGTGAGCCCGACAACCCCCACGCCCCGGGTTGTACGTTTATTCAGGTTATCGGCTTGCAACATATATCCCACGGCTTGAATTGAACCCAACTCGTTCACGATAAGTGCCACGTAACAGAACAAAAACGAAAATATCGTCCCCGCCTCGAAATCCAGTGAAAAATTAAACAGAGATACTTGGCTTTCTGCCCCCGTCGAGGGTAACACGGGAAAACCATTCACCAGATAATACACCAGCGCCCCTCCGGCTATCCCCCACAACACCGTGGTAGACTTCCATATCCCCCGTAAAAACTTATTCCCGATAACCAGCGCAAACACGATGAGCAACGTGAAAAACAAATTGAACAACCCGTGCGCCGTATCTCCCATGACAAGGTTCAAAATAACGGGAGTCAACGTGAAAGCAATCAATATCAGAATGACCGTGACAACGCGAGGCGTGAAAATAAACTGTAATTTTCCCAACCAACCACTGTACGCCAATACCGTCAACACCAGTCCCCCGACCAGAATCCCCGTGTATATGGCGGAAATTCCCGCTGAAACAGTAGCAAGAATCCCAATCAACAACACGGATGCCGGACCGATAACCAACGGCAACCGATGCCCCCACAACACTTGCACGACCATCGCCACGCCCATGATCCCGAACAACTTTTGCAGGTAGAAAGTCTGTTCCGCCACGTCCGTGTAATGCAGCTTCGAAACGATAATTCCCATGATCACCACGCAAGGCAGGGAAACGATCCACCATTGCAACCCGTACATCAACATGGGCAACAGCCCCGGTTTATCATTCAATTCGTATTTCATCTCATCACGTATTTACACGTGTAAAAATAGTACATTACAAGAGATTTTACACCTTTCACGAAAAAAAGATGACTTATTTTAAAATATTCTTTCCTCTCGTTCGTCTATAACAATAGAAAGGATTGCAATCCGAGAGTAACTATAAAAAAAAGAAACGAACATGAGAAACCATAATAAAGTAATAATCCGGGAAGTAAGGGCGGTGATACCGTTTATCGTCACGCTTGGCGTCATCGCCCTACTCACTTTATCCGTCCACTTTTTACAGGACTTCACGAAAATATATTACATTTATACAACCTATTAAATCGAATACCATGAAAAACAATAAACACAGAAAAGGCTTACACGTGCTGTTTATGCTCTTTGCCCTCGCCGCTATTCCGGCCATCATCATGCTGCTGTGGAACTGGCTGATTCCCTCTATCATCGGTTGGTCTGCCATCAGCTACTGGCAAGCCCTCGGACTCTTCATCCTAAGCAGGCTATTTTTCGGGGGCTTCGGTCGTCACGGTTTCGGGCACCACGGATTCGGGATGCCGCACGGCGAGCATCCTCATCTTTTCCGGGAAAAATTCAAAAACATGTCACCGGAAGAACGCAAGGATTTCATCCGTCAACGTTTCGAGGAACATCATGAATTATTCAATGACCGCTTTTTCGGCAAAAAAGAACAAACCGGCGGGCAAGAACAAGTTTGAACAGATATATACCCTTTTCCGAAATGGACATATCGACAATCTTCAAGAAACACCAGTCGCAACTAAAAGGTTTCATAGCCAAACGGGTTTCCGGCAAAGAAGACCGAGAAGATATCTTGCAGGACGTGTTCTACAAACTCCTTCAAACAGACCCCGTGGCTCATCCCATCGAGCAGATTTCGTCGTGGCTGTACTCCGTCACCCGCAACCTAATCATCGACAGGAGCCGAAAATACAAGGAAGAAAAACTGACAACCCCAGACGGGGAATACGAAGAACACTTACTATTAAAAGAGGTATCCGAATACCTGTTCAATTCGGATACCTCTCCCGAGAAAGAATACACCCGCGCCCTCGTGTGGGAGGAACTGGACAAGGCTTTGGCGGAACTCCCCGAGGAACAACGCACCGTATTCGAACTAACCGAACTACAAGGCTTTTCCTTTAAAGAAATCTCCGCGTCGACCGGAATCCCGGTCAACACTCTCATATCCCGAAAAAGATACGCCGTACTCTACCTGCGGGACAACCTGTACGAACTATACAAAGAGTTGTTGAACGACTAAAGCGACAAAAACTATGAATCTTCCGCAAAAAGATGTATGTTTGTCAAACAAGTATTGACAAACATTCACGATATATGAGTACGGCAGAAAACAAGAACGAAGTGTTCAAACAAAATTTAGATACAAAAGGAGAATTTCAGCACATATTCCAAATCCATCTGTTATTCAAGGAGAGGGAAAATCGTCCGCAAGGCAAAGTAATACAAGAAGCTTTAAATGCCCGCTTCGGGAAAACAGACATCGTGGCAGACGTGAAAGAATCATTATCGACTTTCGCCGTGTGGAAATTCCTTGTAGAATACAAGGACAATCAGAAAGTACCCGCGCAAGTACTCATGTCCGACTTTGAAAATTTCGACGCGGGCACGATCGACCAGATGCAACGCAGTCAATTATGGGATTGCCCGAACAACGAAGAAATACTGGCGACCTGCAAATACAAACTCATGCTTTCTGACTTCCTCGCCTCGGGGCTGGAATATAAAGAACGCTGCGAACTATTGACAGGCTGGCTAGAAACAACGCTTGAACTATTTCCGGATTGTATCGCCGTATGGGTTCCTTCAAGCGGCAAACTACTCACCCGGGAACAAGTGCTGGATAACCCGTGGAACGAAGAGTGTCGGTTTCTCCATTTCGGGATAAATGTCCGGTTCTTCAACATTCAGGGAACAAACGATATGTTGGTCGACTCGCTCGGCTTGTATGCCATCGGTCTTCCCGACGTTCAATACCATTTCCATGAACTTGACCCCAATGCCGTGGTAGACCACGCCTATAACGTGGCCGCTTACATCTTTACCAAAAACAACCCGATCCAAGACGATGAAACGATAGCCGGACTCAACGAGCAAAAAATGGATGCTGAAATCCGATGGAAATGCCAACATGAATCGGCATTAATCCAACCCGAACGGGAAGTCATGGATATATGCCCGGGCGAATATGCCTCGGGAGGCAGAGAATAACCCAACATTTACCGACAACACACGTAAAAAGACTCACGAACAACAAAAACACGAACAAATGAAAGTAATCGCAATTAACGGGAGTCCGCACCCGCAAGGCAACACGTTTCAAGCCCTGAAAGTCATCGGGGAGGAACTAAAGAAAGAAAACATCGAATTTGAAATACTTCAAGTCGGAAGCCAGAAGATACACGGTTGCATGGGATGCAATATGTGCTTCAAGAATCATAACGAACGATGCGTCATTACCACGGACACGCTTAACGACTTGCTGCAAAAGATAAAAGATGTCGATGGGCTGATTCTCGGTTCTCCCGTTCATTATTCTGGTATCGCCGGAACAATGAAATGCTTCCTCGACCGCGCCTTTTACGTTGCCGGGGCAAACGGTAATTGGTTCCGCCATAAAGTAGGGGCTGCCATTGTTGCCGTTCGCCGTTCGGGCGGTTCTGCCACGCTGGACGGGCTGAATCATTACCTCACGTATTCCGAAATGCTCGTGCCGACCTCCAATTACTGGAATATTATCCACGGGTTGAAAGCCGGAGAAGTCATTCAAGACAACGAAGGGCTACAAATCATGCGGACACTAGGGAGAAATATGGCTTGGTTGATGAAAATGAGAGAGCAGACGAAAGACACGCTCACTCCACCCGAAGGGGAGAAAAAGATCATGACTAATTTCATCCGGTAAGCATGAAAGAAAACAAATACGACAACGACAAATTCTTCAATCAATACAGCCAAATGTCCCGTTCCGTAGACGGACTGAAAGGCGCCGGAGAATGGCACGCACTGCAAAAAATGTTACCCGATTTCAAGGGGAAACGGGTATTAGACCTCGGATGCGGTTTCGGGTGGCATTGCCGATACGCCGTTGAACACGGGGCATCCCATGTACTCGGCATCGACCTCTCGGAAAAAATGCTGGAAGAAGCCCGCGAACGGAACAACTCCCCTCGTGTCGAGTACCGCCGCATGGCTATCGAGGATTACGATTACCCTCCTGAGACCCACGACATCGTTATCAGTTCCCTCGCATTCCATTATCTGGAATCCTTTCAGGATATTTGCGAGAAAGTACACCGTTGCCTTATCCCCGGCGGCACATTCGTGTTCTCCGTCGAACACCCCGTGTTCACCGCCCACGGAAGTCAGGATTGGTACCACGACCAAGAGAGGAACAAACTTCACTGGCCGGTAGACCGCTATTTCACGGAAGGGAAACGAGAAGCAATTTTCCTTGGCGAAGAAGTCGTCAAATACCACAAAACTCTAACAACATACGTGAATGGACTGATTCAAAACGGTTTCATAATCACGGGACTCGTCGAACCGGAACCGGACGAAGCCCTTTTGGATAGCATACCGGAAATGCGTGACGAATTGCGCCGCCCCATGATGCTGCTTGTGTCCGCCGTGAAGAAGTAATCCCGAAAGACCTTTTTAGATTATTTATACCGGAAAGATTGCACCACCCGATGAAAAATAGTAATTTTACTATATGATCATCAGTGCCAGCAGAAGAACAGACATCCCCTCTTTTTACTCGGAATGGTTCGTCAACCGGGTAAAGGAAGGGTACGTACTCGTTCCAAACCCTTTTAACCCGAAACAGATCAGCCAAGTACGGCTCACGCCGGATGTCGTCGACTGTATGGTTTTCTGGACGAAGAATGCCGCCCCGATGCTCGATAAACTGGACGCCTTAAAGGATTTCAAGTATTATTTCCAATTCACGCTCAACCCTTACGGGAAAGAGATTGAAGGAAACCTTCCCACCTTGGAACGGAGAATCGACACGTTCAAACGCCTTGCCGAAAAGATCGGCAAAGAAAAAGTGATATGGCGGTACGATCCCATATTGACGAACTCCAAGTATAACACGCGATTCCACGAAGAAGCATTCGCATCTATCGCCTCGCGACTGAAAGACCACACGGAAAGATGCATGCTCGGCTTTATCGATCACTACACCCACGTCCGGCAAGCCGTCACGCGACATGACATTCACCCCCTATCCATGGAAGAAATCCGGGAAATGGCAGCCTCTTTCGTGCAGACAATCCCCGACACGATACACCTCGACACGTGTACCGTGAAAGTCGATCTTCGGGACATGGGCATTCCCGCCGGAATGTGCATCGACAAAGAACTGATAGAAAGGATTATCGGTTACCCGATCACGGCAAGAAAGGACAAGAATCAACGGGATATATGCCAATGTATCGAGAGCATCGACATCGGCACGTATGACTCCTGCCTCAACGGTTGCATATACTGTTACGCCAACACGGGCAAAGGGAAACTGTCACGCAACACGGAACGGCACGACAAACATTCGCCCAAGCTCGTCGGACACGTTCTGGAAGACGACGTGATAAAAGAGCGGGAAATGAAAAGCCTGCGAAGCGACCCCACGTTATTTTAACGCCTCTCTTCAAATCCGGTCACAATCCCGACACCCCTTCCCCAGCACGGGCGAAACACTCGTTTCCGCATTATATTTCCATTTTATTACAGTTTTAGCTTGCAACGAACCTAAATTCTGCGTATATTTGTAACACTAAAAATTATTTGATGTTTAATAGTTTATTTATTATTTCGGATTTGGTATTGTAAACAATCTGTATTTCCCGTACAGGTTGTCCCCTTCGTTTATTCTCGAGTAATTCCATTCGAGTATATTATCTATTGTATTAATTAAGTTTTTAACCCGTATACAATAATGACAGCATTAATTATGCTTTCGCTTGTATACCGTATACGTTAAGAAAATGAGTAACGAAAATAAAACAATTCACGAATTCGATTTCAATTTAATCTGCGAATATTTCCTAAGTACAGAACGTCAAGGCCCCGGAAGTCCTGAAGCAACCCTTAAAGCGCTGGGCTTTATAGACAATCTTTCCGACCAATCCCGCATCGCCGATTTGGGTTGCGGCACAGGTGGTCAGACAATGGTATTGGCTCAGCACGCCCCGGGACACATTACAGGTCTTGACTTCTTCCCGGGATTCATTGACCGGTTCAACCATAACGCCGGAAAATTGAATCTTCAGCATCGAGTAAAAGGAATCGTCGGCTCGATGGACAACCTTCCTTTCAGAGAGGAAGAACTGGACTTAATCTGGTCGGAAGGAGCTATCTATAACATCGGGTTTGAACGAGGACTGAACGAGTGGCGCAAATATTTGAAAACAGGGGGATACATCGCCGTTTCCGAAAGCGCATGGTTTACCGAAGAACGCCCCGCAGAAATTCACGATTTCTGGATGGAAGCCTACCCGGAGATAGACACGATTCCCCATCAAGTAGCCCGAATACAGAAAGCAGGGTATCTTCTCGTCGCTTCCTTCATTCTGCCTACAACTTGCTGGACAGATCATTATTATGCCCCACTGGTAAAAGCAAGAGAAAAATTCACGGCCAAATACCCGGGAAATAAAACCGCCGAAGAACTCATCACCTCCTCGCACCACGAAGAGGAACTATACCGCAAGTATAAAGAATTCTACGGTTATGTATTTTACATCGCGAAAAAAATAAAACAATGAATAATCTAAATACTTACGCCACTCTGCCACGAGGGCGAGTGGCTATCGTACACCGCACTTGTTATGAAGTGATTTCCGAAAACGGGATATTTCAATGTGAACTAACGGGAAACATGATGTTCGGCAAATCGGACTTTGAACTGCCTTGCACGGGCGATTGGGTAATTTTCCAACCGTTCGATGAAAACAAAGGAATAATCGTCGATATGTTACCCCGCGAGCGAACACTGTATCGCAAGAAAGCCGGGACGGTCGCCGACAAACAAGCCATTGCCGCGCATGTTGACAAGGCATTTATCGTGCAGAGTCTTGACGATAACTTCAACCTCCGCAGGGTTGAACGCTTCATGATTCAAATACTGGAAGAAAACATCAAACCCGTGCTGGTACTCAACAAAGCCGATTTAGGTTTTGACAGACGGGAAGTGGAAGAAGCGTTGAAACACAGCGCCTGCCGGATGCCCGTGTTTTTCACGAGCATTCATCATCCCGAAACTATACTCCGGTTACGGGAATCCATAAAAGAAGGCGAAACAGTGGTATTTGTCGGCTCTTCGGGAGTCGGGAAAAGTTCCTTGATTAACGCCCTTAGCGAGAAATCGGTATTGCTCACGTCCGACGTAAGCCAATCCACCGGAAAAGGACGCCACACGTCCACACGCCGGGAAATGCTATTGCTGGACGGCTCGGGCATACTGATTGACACACCCGGTGTTCGGGAATTCGGGTTGGCAATTGACAATCCCGATTCTTTAGCGGAAATGCTGGACATTTCGGACTATGCCGAATCGTGTCGTTTCAAGGATTGCACGCACACGAACGAACCCGGCTGCGCGGTTCTGGAAGCAATAAACAACGGTATATTAGATATCGAGGTATACAAAAGCTACATGAAACTCCGGCGAGAAGCATGGCATTTCTCTACTTCCGAGCACGAAAAGCGTAAAAAAGACAAAACCTTTTCAAAACTCGTGGACGAGGTAAAGAAGCGGAAAGAGAATCGCTGATCTCGGCTTCAAGAGGTTGCCCCGAAAGTCCCGTTTGTACCCCGGGAGCAAAGCGAAAGCTCTCCTAAAAGCCACTATTGGCAAGAGATCTTTCGCTTCACCCGGGAACACGGAAATAAATGAACGGACTTGACGGGCAACCTTACTTGCCTATATTTATCAGGAATCGAACCGTTTCCGGATCATAATGCGAGAAGAACAGACTTTCACCCTTGTCCAACAACCCGATAGCCGTCATATCCTCCCCTGTCAACTCGAAATCGAACACGTTGAAATTCTCCTCCATTCTTTCCCGGTGAGTGGACTTCGGGATCACGATAATACCACGCTGTATCAAAAATCGCAAAGCAACCTGTGCCACCGACTTGCCGTACTTGGCTCCGATCGTTCCCAACGTTTCGTTCGTGAAAAAATCATTCCGCCCCTCGGCAAACGGTCCCCACGACATCACCCGTGTCCCGTACTCCTTCATAATCTCCAATAGCTTCACCTGTTGATTGAACACGTGCGTTTCCACTTGATTCACGACAGGCTTAACCTCAAAGAACTCCGCCAAATCAACAAACCGATCAGGATAGAAATTGCTGACGCCAATGGCTCGTGTTTTTCCCGCTTTATAAGCTTCCTCCATAGCCCGGTAAGTTCCATAATAATCCCCGAACGGCTGATGAATCAGCAACAAGTCTACATAATCCGTCCGCAGCTTCCGCAAAGACTCGTCAATAGATGCCTTCGCCCTCTCGTACCCGGAGTTCGAAATCCATACTTTCGTGGTAATAAACAGCTCTTCACGGGGCACGCCACATGCACGAATGGCATTCCCCACTCCCTCCTCGTTATAGTAAGCCTGTGCCGTATCAATAGAACGGTACCCTGCGGCGATAGCATCCGACACACAACGCTCGCACTCCTCCGGGGTCACTTGATAAACCCCGTAACCCAAGATCGGCATTTCCACGCCATTGTTCAGTTTCACGTATTCCATAATTGTACCTGTTTAATGATTAATAAAATATTACCGGTTACAAAGGTAACCCGTCACATGCGAAAAGCCGGTATACCGATTACTTGTTTTGTAACCATTATTACAGATCTCCGCCGTTTCACTAGGGCATTGCTATACATTTGACTAAAAGGCTTTTCGCCCTTTTAGTTAAAAGTTTATAAAGTCTATAAAGTTCATAAGGTTTATAGACCCTAGCGGGCGCATTGTCCACAGCAGCATGGCTGCCGGTAAACCTTGTCCGAAGGACGCCCGTTACTTTATGAACTTTATAAACTTTAGGAGCGAAAAGCTCAACTTTATGAACCGAGCGAAAAGCGTCTTGACGCATTTGCCCTGTGTTTGCCCTGCAATCAATCCATCATATTTTGGAAAAAGAATTATCTTTATCGCTGAACAAGAAATGAAGCCGCCCCCGGGAGAGGGGCAGCTTCTGGAATGGACTTAAAGCGAGAAGGAGCTAAAATTTCCCTCGCCATTAAGTTTCTTGACAGGGGGAGCGCGGGTTCCCCCTCTGTTTTTGATCTAATTTTTTTTGTAAACTACCAATTATTATAATCATCAGATCAAGTTGTCCTAAGTTCAAATACCCGCGATCAAGTATATAACTCATCCATCACATTTCTAAAGAAAACAGCCGGGTTGTAACTAATGTGTAAAAGAGGAAGGCGTATCCCCTCGTGTGCGTTTCCGGCTGCTTTCAGGTTAGCACCGGAATAAAAATCCCGGCGCTGTATATCAGCAATCCGGGAGATTTATAAAATCGGGCCGGACTGCTCTTCGTGACGAAGGTCTAGCAAACCTTTGGATACGAAAAGCAAGCCTCGACCCGACTATGTATATACTATACGTAATCGAGTACGAAGGCGTTGCAATCACCGTGATCCAATAGAAAAGTTGCTAGTTTTCGTCCACAGTGCATAATTGCACGCTATCAACATAACGGAACGCGTAGCGTTCCTTATTGCAAAGATGGAAAATAATTATCTCATAAACAAAAAAAAGTCTAAAAATATTTTCAACCTAATGCAATATAGCGTGCTTCTAGTCATTATTCCACGATAACCGTGAAGGCTGAATCAATCATGTAGTCATGATCTTGGTTCTTGATCTTGACGCTTAAAACATACCGCCCGTTTGGAACTGTATGATTACACGGGAGTTCAATCACCCCCGTGGGCTTTATCGTGAATTGATTCATGATTTCCGGTTGTTCCCCGTTAATGCTCCATATCTGAAAGTAAATAGGTAATGTACCTTCCACGCCGTCCATCGCGTTCGATTGCCACGGTATTTTATGCTCAATTTGATACGCATCCTCTTCCTCGTCCAATTTTGCTTTCACCACGAGCGAATCAGGCGAATACATGGCGTTCGCCACGTTCAAGTACCCGATAGCGATATCCTTTTGACAACCGATAGCCAAAAGAAGAATGAATAATGATAATATAACTGTTTTCATGGTTCTGATTTTATAATTTTGTAAACATACAGGTCGCGTCAAGCGAGTGAACCACCCCGTTGTTCATCTCGATATTGCACGAGGCAACCGTACCTATATAACCTTCCGGGGCTTGAAACGCCAACTTTTCCGCCCCGATGTCAGGAATATCGTAAAAGGAAGAGGTAATCCTGTACACCCTTAAATCTATACCCGACAAGGCTTGCACCATTGTCCCGCCCGTTAGAGTACCTTTCACCTCGTGCTCAAAGTCCTCCAAAAACTTTTTCCCGCGTATCATGTACGAGAAAAGCATTTCACGGCACTCGTCGGCGGGAATATCCGTTATCTTCTCGTACAAACGTTCCCAATCATCACCAAGCGTCTGAAATAGATATTGATTAATTGAATGATTGGTCGGGGCGAAAATAGTAATCTCGTCTTTGTTCGTCCCGTCAAAATATCCTATCATGTTCGCGTGTTTGATCATCACGACAAGGGAATCCCAATTCGCGTGGTCGGTTTGAAAATACTCCCAAACCGTGCAATCGTGCTTTCGCTCGTGTATGCCGGAATCTATATAATTATCTTTATCACAACATACCATTAGCGAGGCAATAGTTAATACAAGTAATACGTTTTTCATAGCTTTGTTATTTATGTGGATAACCGTTTCTTTTCCAGTATGTAGTTTGTATCATGCGGGTGTTGTTGCTAAACGCGATAGAACCGACGGGAAGAAATAAAGCCCCGTCCGCCACGTCTTGCTCTGTCAAGGTTTTAAATTTGCCTCTCAGTTTCTCCCGGAACATACCGTTTCTCACCATGTCGAAATACCTCGTGTTAATACCTTCAAGAAACAATTCCCTGTCCCTCTCGTCTTGAATGGCTTCTCTCAGGCTGCCTTCGCTTTCATCGTAAACGCTGGTATTGGCTCTTTGACGGATAACATTCAAATCCGCCTCCGCGCCTATTCTGTCACCCGTTTTTTCTTTCAATTCCGCACGCAACAAAATAATGTCGGCAAGACGAATGATGATCTCGTTATCGAGATAACTTTTTATACGCCCCACCTGTATCCCGTCGGTATGCGTGGTATAATGCCGCAACTTTTGAATGTATGCCGCCCCTTGCGTGATCGAGGTGCTTTGCGAGTTGTAATAATCCAGTTCATAAAAGTATTCTTTCCGTCGATCGTCGTTCGCGTCCGGGTAAAGCGCGTAAACCGTCGTGTTATTTATTCTTAGATTCCTTCGTTTGGTCTGTGGGGTAGAAAGGGGAACAATCGGGAATGACTGACAAAAACCCGCCAACCGTGAACCGGATGTCACGAAATCGAAATCGGTATCCCTGTAATCCAGTTCAAAAATTCCCTCGCTACTATTGCCAAGCATCACCGTTTCGCAAACGTCATGAATATTTCCCGCCAATTGATAGTACTTGTAAGATAATACCGTGTCGCACTCCGCTAGCGCGAGTTGATTCAGTTCCGGTTCTTTATTCAGTGTCGCTTTCCAAGCGTAAAGATGAGCCAGTATAGCGTGAGCAGTCCCCCGTGAAGCGATTTGTTTGCTCGTGATCGTTTCGCCATTCACGTCTT
Source organism: Butyricimonas muris (assembly GCF_046365375.1). Classification (NCBI taxonomy): domain Bacteria; kingdom Pseudomonadati; phylum Bacteroidota; class Bacteroidia; order Bacteroidales; family Odoribacteraceae; genus Butyricimonas; species Butyricimonas muris. The sequence goes on from NZ_JBKEIT010000005.1 coordinate 340,869, forward strand.
TTAGCCCGTCCGCGTGAGGTAACAACCTTGCCGCTTCCCGTAAATCCGTTATACATTGCCCGGCGATCTCCTGCCACGCCGTCCGTCCTATTTCCCCCGTGTCCTCTGAATTTAAGATCAAGGGTGCATCTCCCCATACACGTAACACGTAAAAGTACATGTAAGCCCTTAACACGAGGGCTTGCCCCATGTAATAATTATACCTTTCTTCCGCGAGGTTCCCCTTTTTTAGATTGTAAATAATTTCATTCGCGAAAGCGATAACCCTGTACTCCGGTTGCCAATCCAAATTGCCGCTAATCATACCCCATGACCGGGAGAGTTCATTGTTACACGGGTTCTGCCAAGAAGCGAGGTTATCAAATATTAGTCCTCGATCCCGGTATTGGACCATAACATTACCCTGCGCGGATCTAAGAAGAGAGTGCATGCCCATCGTGGCGGCTTCAAAATCCCGGTCGGTTTTCCAAAAATTATTGTTCGTGACCGAAATTTCCGGCTCTTCCGTTAAAAAGCTATCGGAACAGGAGTTCAAGATAAACACGAACGGGAAGAATATATAAAGAATTGATTTCATGCTTATAGGTTTAAGGTTAATCCAAATGCTAATCTTGTTGACAAGGGGTAATTTCCAAGCCCGTCAATACCCGTCACGGTATCCACGCTTTCCGGGTCAGCCCCTTTATAATTGGTAATCGTGAAAAGATTTTCACCCGTCGCGAATACCCGTACACCAAACCCGATAAATTTTCTCACGCGTTGGGGTAACGTGTAGCCAATTGTCAGAGTCTTTAGCTTGATATAGCTAACATCTTGAACGTTAGCTTCTATCGCCGTGCCAAAATTATTCAATCCAAACTCCGGTCGGTTCACTGGATAATCGGTGTTATCTCCCGGTTTTTGCCAAAAACTGATATTCTTTATATCGGCGAAAACGGGCTTGGCTATCTCTCCCACGTTTTTACTTGGGATTGTCCCCACGGATGCCCCGGTGCCTTGGTTTAAAATATGTCTTCCAATCACGTAATTGAATAGAAGATTCACGTCAAATCCTTTATAGTTTAACGTGCTAATAATACCGCCTGACGCGAGAGGAAGCGGGGAACCACAGAAAACTCGATCATCGTAATTGATTCGCCCGTCCCCGCTGTTATCAAGTACAACACGATCCCCGGCACGATAGAATTGTTGCCCCGTTCCGAGGGGGGTGTCTTTTCCCGCTATGAAATCGCGAGGCACGTCTTTATCGTCTTGATAATATCCCGCGGTTTGATAGGCGTAAATCCCGTTCAGGGGTTTGCCGATGATATTTAGATTATCGGGAGAAGAGTAATTTGTAAAATCTCTCTCGTCTTGGCTTTTTTCCAACCTGTTCCAGTTACGGGCGATGTTAAATTCTAGATTCCAGTTGAAATTTTCACGGCGCAACACGTTCCATTTGACATCCAGTTCCACGCCTTGATTGCTGATACAATAGGCGTTTTGCCATTGTAGGGCATAACCGGAATAGTTCCCCGGTAAAGCAACAATATACAACAATTTATCGGTGTACCTGTAATAATAATCCAGAGTCACGGCAAGACGATGATTAAACAAATCCATGTCGATACCTAAATCGTATTGATCTGTTTTCTCCCATGTCAAACCTTGATTTATTAGTCCCAATCCAAAATCGGGTAGCACGGTCGGGTAGCCGAGAAACGGGTCACTGGCTTCTAGCAGACCTAAAGCGATGTAAGGTTGGTCGAATTGTCGCCCCGATTTACCCCAACTGGCACGTAGTTTGCAATAATCCAACACCCCGCGGCTCCAGTCCATGAATTTTTCATCCGATACAGTCCAACCTAAAGCGATGGACGGGAAACTACCCCAACGTACATTTCTCCCGAATTTGGAACTACCGTCCCGCCTGAACGTGAATAAAAACAGATACTTTTGCAAGTAATTGTAGTTTACCCGCCCGAAAATTCCCATGAGCGTGCTACGTTCCATGCTTGTCATGAAATCTTTCAGTTGCCGCTTGTTCTCGGTATCGTAAGCGTTACCCGCCCACGGTACATACCGGATCAAGTTAGACGGCGCGGCTTTTCCCCACCCGCCTATATCGTCTTTCTGATCCATCTGGTACGATAACCCCGCGAGTAGATCAATGTTGTGTTTGTCACGGAAACCACGCTTGTAAGTGATTAAATTTTCATTCAGAAGCATTTGTGTTCGGTTATGCTGCCCGTTGGAATAAGTTTCGTTATATTCGTCCAAGTTGGACGGCATGAACAGGTTTTGATATTGAAGGGATATATCCGCCGCAACGGAGGATTTTAGCGTCAAACCTTTCACTATCTCGTAACTCAAGTCAAAAGAACCTCTAAGCCGGTAGGCTTCGTTTTTCTCCTTGATCTCGTCATACCGCTTGACTGCTTCTTGAAAAGCTTTCGTGCCGGGACCGGGGAACACGGTAGAATATTCAAGTATTTCCCCGGGGATTTGTTCCAACTCCACCCCCTGACTAAAACCGCTCACGAGCATATCGTATGACGAGCGATCTCGTCCCGTTCGAGCGATATACATCCTGAAATTAGCCTCCAGCTTGTCAAAGGGACGGATGTTGAAATTACCGATCAAATTTACCCGGTTAAAACCCGTGTTCTTTAAAACACCCTTTTCCGTGTAATACCCCAAACCTATGTTATAAGAGAAAGTACTGTATCCTTTGCTTAACTGTATATTCGCGTCCGTGACTTTTCCCGTTCTAAAGTAGTACTTGAAAAGGTTCGTGGAATTGTTATAGAACGGGTTCAAGCTGTCTTGGTAGATCGGCACGTTCGTGCCATAACCTTGATTCCAAAAATAATTGTAATCTAACCCTTCATTATAAGATTCATAATAATTATCAACGTATTGGTACGTGTTTGTTTCGGGATTGTAATACGCTTGCGCGAAATTATTGAGTGCGGCTAAACGAAGTCTTCTTTCCGCCTTTCCTCCCGTTAGTTCGGGAAGCTTGGGGTTGAAAGAATACGTTTGTGACACATTCACGCTGAATTTAGCACTTTGATTCAAACCTCCCTTTTTTGTTGTCACGAGAATAACTCCATTCGCGGCACGGGAACCGTAAATGGAAGCGGAAGCCGCGTCTTTCAGCACCTGCACGCTTTCAATCGTGGAAGGGTCAATATCCGCCAACGTGTTCGAGCCTGTAATGGGAGAAGTAAATGACAACAAGGGTACACCGTCCACCACCCACAGGGGTTCGCTACCCCGCCGGGTACTCTCGATACTCAAACTGTTAAATCCCCGGATCGTGATTGATGTTCCACCGCCACCCGGTGCCCCCGTCATGTTCGTGACGTTCATCCCTGCCACTCGCCCCTGCAATAAATTCGCGATAGAGGGTGAGGGAATATCTTTAATATCCGAGGCTTTAACAGTTGACATCGCCCCGATCACGTCCCTCTTGTTTTGCGTACCGTAGGCTATCACGGTAACTTCATCCAGTTTAGAAACTTTTTCTTTGAGTGTTACAGTTAGCGTTTGACCGCTCGCGAAGTTTTTCTTCACGCTCTCGTACCCGATAAAAGAGAATACTAGTGTTCCTTTTGCCTTTGGGAGCGTGAACGAGAACGTCCCGTCAACTCTCGTGACCGTACCCACGGATGTGCTGTCTAACAAGATAGTGACCCCCGGAAGGGGTATGCCTTTTTCATCTATCACCTTCCCTTTCACTGGATAATTGGGGATTGAATCCCGCGTGTTTCCCGCGAACGTGAAAAAGGGCAAGTTGCTCAGTAACAGTAATGCTATTACAGTTAAAAACAAGTGATGAACTTGCCGACCTTCTCGCGATTTAGGCTTTAATAAAAGCTTTCCCGCGTTAGTTTTTTTCTTCGATTTTTTTTTCATAACTTTGATTGTTAGTTAATTTTTTAAATTAATTAGTACAAGGGGTGATATTCAGTGTTTTCCAGACGGAGAATACACCCCTTATCTATTTTTCCACTGCCACGCGATTCAATTCTTGTTGTTTCATCTCGGCTTGCAGCTTCTCCTCGAATTGTTCCGGGAAATAAACATGTATCACCCGATCCAATGATCTCAAGTGCCGCACGTTATACGTGCAATAACAAGCGATAATGTCCGAGAATTTCATTAATCGTGTCATGAACTGGCTATACGCGCACAAATGCTCGTTCATCTGGTGTTTCTTTTTCCTCATTCCCTCTTTCTCCACGAAATAAAACCCGTACACTTCTTGTAATTCCAAAAGATTCATTCCCAAATCTTGGTGATGCAAATACCCCAAAAGCTTGTTCATTCTTTTTAAACGGTTGTGCAAAATCCATAATTTCTCGCACTCCCCACTTTCCAAACGTGCAGAGTGACAAAGTAACATGGCTTCATTCAAGAAGAATTGTTTTAATTCTTCGTCACTCATAATTTCATGGTCTTCTTCCATTTCATTAATTTTTAGTTAGGTTACAATTTTATCAAACTCGAAACGCTCAAACTTCTTAATTACAGCAATTTAAACATAAAGCGCATCGAAAAAATTAAGCAATACACTACACTAGAGCACAAGATAAATGCACTCCAAAGTCTTTTACCAGAAGATTTTTCAGATTTTCTATAAATTAATATGGCGGCTCATCCATAACCACGGCTATTTCATTTTGCCCAATCCCCCAAACAAAAAATAATACAATAAAAAAAGCGAGGATTGTAAATTCTATCTCAATAGAGGCATCGCCAAACGCCCAAACGTAAATAGACAACAACCCACGCTAACCAGCGTGAATTCGAAGTCTAATCTTACGTTATAAATTTTGGCGATTTTCTATTGAAGATTAGAACAAACTCACAATATTTTCACGCGGACTCTTCCGCGTATAGTCCTTCAACTTTTGCAAATATACAATATTTTTTGCAAAAATCAAGCACTTTATATCTTTTCAGCTATGTTCCCATAAATTTCTTCGTTTCAAACAGGCAAAAAGAAACGGTTCCGCCTTTCCCGTTGTCTAACACCTCAAGGGCTGTGGGTGCATTAACACTCCATCACGGGGGTTCGGAACCGCCATATGGAGATAACAGGCATAAAAAATCCTGTCACGCTGTGGCAGGTTTCCCTACCCTTGAGTATGTTAGACAATTACAAATATACAAACATTTTCACAAGAAACAAACAATTTCCAACTATTTAGTCCTATTTCAACAAAACACTACTCTTGATTCAAACCTAATGACCTAAAAACGGTACCCAACCTGCACGAAACAGGGCATCAAAATACCTTTCACTGTTTTCCTCCTCTGTTCGTGATAAATTTTACTGCCCTATTCATTTGCCCAATGAAAAACATATATTCTTTGCTTGACAACCTCAGGTTCAGCCTCCTCAAGAATAATTGTAAATTCTAAAATCTTTACAAAACCTTCTCTACTCATATTTCATTAATTATTAATGAATACCCAACAACCAAATTTACGTCCTCCAATACGTTTTAAAAGACCTAACTCTTGTAACCGAGCGAGATTATATTTTATTCCATTCTCTGTTATATCGGGTATATGTTCAGTTAATTCCTTTCTGCTCGCTTGAGGATGCTCTTTCAAATATTCAATAATAGCTACTTGGGCTTCTGTTAGTTCTATCAATTCCTTTTGGGTAGTCTTTTGGGTAGTCTTTTGGGTAGTCTTTTGGTAGTTCTCATTGAAATGAAAAATCGTCCATAAACCACCACCATCATATTGAAATTCGGGTGCAGGATACCCATTTATTTTACAAGCAACAATAATGCGTTCTATTCCCCGTCCCCATGCTTCAATTTCTCCCGCACGAAAAAATATGTTTGCTATGTCCGGATTATAAGGGCGACTACGATGTTTACCCAACAAATTGTTTATCGTCCAGCCTTCAGGCAATATTCCACAATTCCAAATCTCCAACCTATCATCATACACCCCGATTTGTATCGGCGTGAGCGATTCATATGATTTATGTACAACTGAATTTAAAAGTGCTTCGCGTAAAGCCTCACGTGGCATCGGCAAAGTCTCTATCCGATGAATGCCCTCATAGCTTATCATGGCTCGAAGATATTTTGTTGTCAATATATCCATTACTGTTCCCACTTGTTGGAATAGATTTCCGTGTACTTCATCTTGATATATCAACTCGGCATCTTCTTTGAAATAACCTATTTTAATAAAAGCCCCCGTAACAAACCGCTCCGGATCGGGATGAAAGACCAGTGCTGCTGCCCGTTTTAGATAACCGCCTTCAACAAGACGAAGTTTATCAATAAGCCCTTTGTTATCGTCTTGCAAATCAACCTCCTCCATGCGTCCACTTCGCTTGGCATATTTGCGAAACATATCGAATGTAACATTATCCAAATCCTCCACTTTCAGATACGGCACAGGCACTCCATCCCAAGTACGTCCCTGCTTGCGAAGCATAAAGCGATCAAGTGCTGCACCCTTCAGTTCCTGATTGGTTGCACCACTCCGCAAATAATAATGCCCATGATAACTAATAGGATAAGGATAGGCTTCAGCAACTATTTCAACATATTCTTTGTCATCGTACGTCAAACGATTCACATCAACAAGAATACCCATCAAGTCACGTACTTTGTTTGGAATATCTTCCATCAATTTCTTTACATCCGCAACTCCGCACACTTCACCGTTATCACGTACACCAACATACAATCTACCACCCCGCGCATTGGCAAAACCGCAAATCCACTTCAAATACTCGTCACGCCAATTTTCCTTAAATTCTATATTCTGAGATTCTGTAATCACCATATTATAACAATTTTCAAATTAAACACTTACCAATTTGATTATAACACAATTTAATCCTATTAATGAATCAATTCATGATATTGCGAATTCTCAATATAGTGTAAATATTCTATTACAGACTGCAACTTCCCTCTCATACTTTTATCAACCGTACATATTAAAGTCAATTGAATAATGAGTTTTATTGTATTTTCAGGAACTTCATGCCCATAAGTGTATATGTTACCATTGTTTAGTTCCGACAAAGGCTTCTTGAGCATAATCTTTGTAGGCTCATATCCATATACACTATATTGCCCATTCTTACATTTTTTGAATTCCCACATATAAGTGTATGAATTGCCAAAACATCCCTCTGTATACTCTGAGACCACGTTGCGAACTTTATATAAAAGCACTAGGTATTTGATTAAGCGGATTATGAGATACAATCCAACAGAAACAATAAGCCAAATCCACAAAGGGAGTCGAATATTCCACAAAAATCTTTCTGTAATAGCATAAATCACACCAGATGCTGTTATACTGCTAATAATCCCAATAATGATACCTTTTATTGTCTCTTTCATTGTCGTAATTAATAATAATTATACAATCTCAACTTTAATCTTATAGTCTACAACCAACACCAACTCTCGTTATACTTGCCTTAATGCTAGTGCAAAATAATTTCAGTTACAATCGGAAGAATCTCTTTTTTGATGCTGTTCTCTTCCAATTCATTGGCTTTCCTCTCTAAATTTTCGTATACCGGAAGCCCTTCTCTTCGTGAGGCTTCCATTGCTTTGTATAGGTTGCTCAATCGAAACATAGGCTTATATAGCCATTATTTCAAAATATTATTTATATCATAATCAAACTCTTGTAGTTTTAATGCGCTGTCAATTATAAAATCTATGCAAAACCTACAATCTACACCTTTTAAAATATTTCTCTTCTCATAATATTCTTGCGGCATTGCCTCATAATCCCTACCCCCATCTTTCCACCACACATGAATTTCTGGAGTTATCGTTTCAAAATACGTGTATCTCCTATAATCAATTCCAAGAGCAGTTATCTTTAAAACCTCACGTACTTTATTCATAGTTTTAGTCACCTGTTCAAACCATCTTGCTCCAGATCTATCATCCGAGCCAACCAATTTTTGATAGTCTTCTCCTATTTCATCTCCAATATTCAATAAACTATTTATACTATATTGCTTCCGCTTATTTAATTCATAAGTAGACAACAATTCCATAAATGCGATTCTACAATTTACTATGCAATCGTAAAGATTTCCTTCATTGTAATTTGATTCGGCCATGTCAATATACATCTTGACATTCTCATAGGAAACAAGATTCGATATAGAAACATCCTTAAATTCAATTTTAAACTGAATTGGAGTATTTTGTTCCAAAAAGTCCGTCATTGTACTACGACTTATCTCTATATCAAACTTTGAGGGGAACTGCCCTTTATGTTTTATACTCACGCGCCTGTCTTTTAATGCTCTCATTGATTCTCTAAGAGTCAATTCTGGATACTTGTCCCAATAACTCATAAAATTAACCTCATCTTTCTTTCCTTTATTCTCAGCAACAAGTTTATTCTCAGCAACAAGCAACAAGAACATTTCCGCACAGTCATGGAATGCCAAAATAGAGAATCCTGCAATTGTTTCTACTTGCATAGATTGTTGTACTCCTATATTATATAGATATTTTATAATCGCAAGTCGCCGTATAATAATATCCTTATTCAAATTATTTTCCATATTCAAAATTATTTTTGTTCTATCTTGATTCTTCTTTTATATAACTATCTCTCATTTCCATTCCACCTACACTCAATGCTCGTATTTCCTGTTATTTTCGTTCAGTACAACAATTAATACTTCCACGTAGATAAAACCGTAGAAGTGGTAGACCATTGTATTCAGTTCACAATCTATTTCACAATTTAATCCTTTTAGATTCAAACTTACATAAAAATCTTTGATTTTTACGCCTATAAGATAAAAAAACTCCCTTGCTTCAACCTTATCCCATACTCGAAGTACAATTTTTTCGTATCTTTAGACTATTCTGAAGTCTGTGATAAATTGGCTCTAATGAGCAAGAGAGAATAACCTTCTTATCTGTAAAGATAATTCATTTGCAGATAATCCAGAAATTTCTCCCTCACTTTTTGATATAATTCTTCATAAGGGAGGATTTATATATACAGTTTATTGTAAGGTCATTATCTTGGTGGTAGTGATACCCCGTTTTGCAAATCGCCTAATATTTCAAACTGCATTGAATCTTGCATGAGTTTTAAAACTCGAAAAGAAAATTAATATTAAAACAAAGGTGTAGAGTTGCCGAGTTTAAGAGATTTCTCAATTCGAAGCATTAAAAATATGCGACAATTTTATGAAGAATGCCCTGCCTGATATGGAAGAATTTAAAAAGCTATTATAACCAGAAGATTGCACTTCTATTGTGAATCTTCACATAACGACCTAAAAACGGTATCTAACCCGTGCGAAACAGAATCAAAATACTTTTCACTGTTTTCCACCTCTGTTCGTGATAAATTACTGCCCTATTCAGTTATCTAACAAGAATCAATAATGAATATTCCATATATTTTATTATTATCAAATTTTATTTAATTACAATTAAACTTCTATTTTTCTACCTTTGAAATAGGAGATGAATAGGAGTTGAATGGGAGTTGAATAGGAGATGCTATAAACTAACTATAATACACATATATCGTATATACTTATTATTTAACTTATTTTAGCCCGAACACGAGAGAAAAAAGTTCAATCTCCCCACCATTCCATTTTGACAATCGCCCAATATAACGAGAATGTCGAACTTCCTCCATCTACTTTAAAAATTTTTTCAGGGAAATAAATCAAAAGTATAAACAAGAGTTACAAACACGCTTTTGATTGACTGATAAACTTTTGGATAAATGCTTCCACAATCATAATCAGGCACCCCGACACAAGTTTCGCGAATTAGAAGCCCCCCTCTGCCTCAAGAATCTTTTTCATCGTCGGGCGGAAAAAATCCCCCCATTCTTCCAGCTTGTCAATGACAGGGATAAGTGTTTTGCCCGTCGACGTGAGCGAATATTCGGAATGAGGCGGAAGTACGGCATATATTTTCTTCTCGATAATGCCGTACTTTTCAAGTTCCTTCAATTGTTGATTAATCACGCGGGGATTGGCATCCGGGAACAACCGATGCAATTCGCTGGGACGTTTGGCTCCCTTGTCCAATTCTATAATAATACAGCTTTTCCACTTTCCTCCCATGACTTCCATGGCTATTTTTATCCCGCAGTCGATATCAAAAGGTATTTTTCTCTCGTACATAATTTCTTTTTACCACAAAAATAATCTACAAAGGTTATCACGCCATGGCGCTGACGGCCTGCCTCGGAATGGGCGACGAGGAAATCATCGGTACATTGCCCGGTAAATTTGACACCTCGAAAGCGTTGATCGTCGGCGTTCGTTCATGGGATAAAGGTATGCAGGAACGGCAAAAGGAACTGGGAATAAAAGGACTCTCCCCCGGTGAAGTGGCAGATAACAGCCTCGCGATCATGGCATGGCTGAAAGCAAGCGGAGTATCTAAAGTAGTCGTCCACTTCGATCTGGATGTACTGGATCCCGCTGAAATCATCGCGGGCGTGGGAGTAGAACCCAACGGAATGAAAATAAAGGAAGTCGTCCGGGTAATAAACGATATCGCCGCCGAATACGATTTGGTCGGCCTTACCGTGGCAGAACCCATGCCGCGTATCGCGATCAAAATCAAAAATATGCTGAATCAGCTACCGTTACTGAAAATCTAACTACATTTTATTCTATGGGAATGGCATCGTTTTTCACCATTTTCTTAGCCCGGAAATAACTGCGGTAATTACTGAACCCGGCATGGATAACAATATCCAACGAAGATATTTTTTGCTTTCTTTGTACGGCCTCCGACTGTAATCTTTCTACTTCCTTCAGCCGGTAATTATTGACGAAACGGTTGAAATTCATGCCATATTCTCGGTTGATGAAAGCCGATATATATGTCCTGTTGGAAATAAGGTCTTTGGCCATGTCGGTTATTTTGAATTCCGGATTTAGATAAGGCTTCTTATTCTCCAAATACTCCTCTACCCGCTGCCGCCCCAGTTGCGCATAATTTCCCGAGGCGGTCATTTCCTTTTCTTTGGCAGTAATAGGTTCGATAATCACGTAATTCTCCGAAAGGATATTCAGGCACAGCACGATATGGGTAAAGACCGCCGGCAATGTTGTAAATGCCCAGATTCCCCCCACCTTATTGAATAATTCGATGCCCAATATTAATCCGGCTATCGGCAAGGTTTGCAGCACGACTCTAAAAAGGATAATAAAGGACAACCAATCCAACGACATCCGGTAGATATCAGCGGAATAATCGGTTACCTGACGTTTATACGACTTTATGCGGAGCAAGCTCAACCCGGAGTATAAAACGCTCAGCACAATACAGACGACAAACGTGATGTCAATAATCGCGGTTGTCAAACTTGTATCGCTATCATAAATAGCTGTCCATCGTTGCCGGAACGGCACTATAAAGGCTACCACGTAGATAGTGACGGTCAAACACGACGGAAGGATGAAATGATACGCGGGGAAACGTTTCCGTTCGCCTGTTCCCGTAATAATATAGGTGATCAAGTACAAAAATATGGGAATAAAGCTGAACGAGGAAAAGAAAACAGGCAGGTATGCTATGAAAGCGTCACGGGCAATGGAATGCATAACCAGTCCGCTCCAGTACAGCATGATCAGACAGTATACAGTGAGTATGCTGTAATGTATCTTCCGGTTGACCGTATTGGAAGAGCGGGTTACGTCGAGCAAAATCATGATCAAGCTGACCGCAGCGCTTACCACGGGTATTGAAAAAACTATTGCACGTCCGATATCTTGATTCATCCTTTCTATTTATTTATGGTTCTTGGTCAGATTGTTCTTTATATGTATTCTCCAATTGGATCGCACGCTGAAAATGTCTGGAGTCTTTGAATCCCGCCATGACCATTACCTGATACGGATTTTTACGTTCGTTCGAAGGCTGCTCTATCAAAATCTGGTACTCCTTGATTCGCCACTGGTTCAAGTAACGCCTGAAATTCATGCCATAAGTTTGATTGATAAAATTGGACATGATAGTACGGTTTACCCCCATCACCTCAGCCATATCAATCAGTTTGAAATCAGGATCGAGATATGGTTTTTGTTGAGACAAATAGTTTTCGAATACCCTCTTGTTCAATTGTCCGCGTGCGTTGTCCGGCGCAAGGCGCTGTTTGGCACTTAAACCGTTGTTTCCTGTTTTCTTTTCGTTGGTCGGAAACAAATCGAATGTTTTGTAAGAGAGATATTGTCTACGGATAACTTGGTATACAAGCAATATTTCCTGTGCCATAATGCATAACGCATTCAGCCGAATAAGCCATTGGCTTGTGCCGACCAACATAGGCAAAAACGCGATCAGCAATATCGCGATGGAAAGTATGAAAAACACGATGAGCCAACGCGATGATTTTATACTGAGATATTTTCGATCCGTGTCGGTCTTTTGAAGTACAGTCTGTTTATAATACCGCGACAATAACAGGACGGTCGGAACGATATAGACAACCGCCATGACAAACCGCAGTAAAGAGCTGAATATAAAAAACTCCATATATCGCTCGAACAATGACAATCCGGTAAAAATTTCTTCCCCGAGAGGCGATACTCGGACTGCCGCTATCAAGATTATTGCCAACGTGGGTACCGGCCAAAGGTAATTCAGCACGGGAAAATTTCTTTTGTCCTCTAAATAGGTCAAGTAATAAACAATGTTATAGAACAATACGGGAATGTAGATATATGACAGGGCAAAAGGAATATCGACCGGAAGGAATATCGAATCGCCAGAGAGAGCATGCCACAAAACGGATGACCACCATACGGCTATCAGAATACAATAAATACTCACTACCCGCCTTAATTTCCTTTCGGCAAGATTACGATAATTCAATAACAGTAATAAGGTAAAGACTGAACATATGGCCGAACAAAATATTGGTAAAATATAGGTTATCAAGTTGCTATATGTGACAAATGCTCCCATGTCAATCGAATTCAAATTATTCTTCTCGAATGTATATTTCTGCCGGTTTTTCCCGGTGACTAAAATTGCTTGGGTAGACAGCCATATACACTCCGGCATTGTGATATACAAAGATAATCTAATTTACTGTACTTATAGGCATTATAACTGTTAATAATGATTCCGTACGTTAAAAAAATGAGTTTGACTTTTATGATTTGACATATCCGTTACAAAATTGCAGTTTGCATATAATGAACATTACGATTTTACCAATAATGATTTATACGTTTTGGCATTACGCGACAACAAACGCATCGTTTCTTTGTGTAGAATAAAAAAGAAAGCAAGGAAACTGCAACTGCCCTCTTAAGCCTAATACAAGGACAGACAGTAAAGTTTGCAATGGAATTATTAACTATAACAATAAAGTATGAACTATGGAATTATAAAACGAATGTTTGTTCTGCTGGTAGTTGCCATCGCCGGTATAACGCAGGGTGTCAAAGCCCAGAACGTGGCTGTCAAGAGTAATGTTCTGGCGGACGCTTTCCTGAACCCGAATTTTGGAATAGAGGTCGGATTCGCGCCTAAATGGACTTTGGACGTTACGGGACAGTTCAACGCGTGGACGCTCTCGCACGACCGGCACTGGAAACACTGGGCTGTTCAACCTGAAGTCAGATACTGGTTCTGCGACCGGTTCTCGGGGCACTTTGTGGGTGCTCATATTCATGGCGGACAGTATAACATCGGAGGTTTTGACGGAAGAATCAACTTCCTCGGCACGGATGCCTGCAAACTGAAGGATTCCCGTTATCAGGGCTGGTTCGTCGGTGCAGGTATCGCTTATGGTTACACGTGGATACTGGGACGGCATTGGAATCTTGAGGCGGAAATTGGCTTTGGATATTCCTATACACGCTATGACCGCTTCGAGTGTGCCGGGTGCGGCAGAAGAACAGAAAGGAACAAGCCGCACCACTACGTGGGACCGACGAAAGCGGCTATTAATCTTGTTTATGTATTTTAATCGTGTGCAAAATGAAAAAGACATTATGTATCCTATCAGCCTTTTTGGGCATAGTTGTGGTAACGGAAGCGCAAACCGGAACCGACACGCGGAAAGAAGATATCGTGGATGATGTTTCCGTGGAAAATCTTAGAATAGAACGTAACGGCAAGTACATCACCATAGATATGCTTTTGGATTTGTCCGGACTCGACGTGGACAATAATCGTGCTGTGCTTCTTACACCATGGCTAGTCAATGGTAACGACTCGCTCGACCTGCAATCGGTAGGGATCTACGGCAGACGCCGTTACTACTTCTATATACGCAACGGCGAGAGTATGCTGTCGGGTAAGGATGAAAAGAGCTACAAGGTCTCGGAGAAGCCCAATACCATCGAATATCATAACATGGTACCATACGCCGAATGGATGAACGGCTGCGTGCTATTGCTTCGCCGCAGCGACTACGGGTGTTGCCACACTTTGTTGGCAGAGCAAAATGGTACGCTCGGACGACACACAGAGGCATTTTTCCCCGAACTGGTATATGCACATCCGCAAGGGCTGATCGAAAAACGGGATTCACTCGAAGGCTCGGCATTCATCGACTTTCCGGTAGATCAAACGGTGATTTATCCGAACTATCGACACAACGCCGCCGAACTTGAGAAAATACAGTCATCGATAGACTCCGTGCGAAGCGATGCAGACATAACCATCACTTCGGTATGGCTGAAAGGTTACGCTTCGCCCGAAAGTCCTTACGCGCATAATAAAGAGTTGGCTATCGGACGTACCGCCGCATTGAAGAAACATATACAGCAACTCTACCGGTTTGAAGGTGATGTAATAATAACCGACCACGAACCGGAAGATTGGGCAGGATTGCGCCGCTACGTGGAACGGTCGAACCTTGAACACCGCACGGAAATCATAGCTTTGATAGACAGCGACTTGAAACCGGATGCCAAAGAACTGAAAATAAAACATGACTATCCGGCGGAATACCGCTTCCTGTTACAGAATTGTTATCCGGCGTTGCGCCGCACCGACTACCGCATATCCTATACCATCCGCAGTTACAGCGACGTGGAGGAGATAAAAAGAATCATGCGTGAACGACCGCAGAAACTGAGCCTGAACGAATTTTACCTTGCCGCACAGGAGTATGAACCCGGTACGGATGAGTTCGCCGAGGTGTTCGAGACAGCGGTGCGCATGTTCCCGGATGACTCCATTGCCAACCTGAACGCCGCCAATGCCGCCATGCGCCGTGACGACCTCACAGGCGCAAAGCGCTACCTTGCCAAGGCGGGCAATTCACCCGAAGCTGTTTATGCCCGAGGTGCACTGGCCATCCGGCAAAAGGATTACGACAATGCCCGACGTTACTTGAATGAGGCGAAATCACTAGGACTAGAGCAAGCCTGCACCACGCTTGAACAGCTTGAAAATGGTAAACACTAAATACGAACAAGAAAATATATCATTAATAAAATCAAATTATACACATTATGAAGATGAATAAATTATTTTTAGGTCTGTTCGCGTGTACTGCATTGTGTGCATGCTCGAACGATGAATCGGAACTCATTCTAAATGAAACGCCGAATGTTTTCACAAGCGATAAAGCGTACATCAATATCCGCCTCGCCGATGCAAGCTCCCTTACAAGGGCGCAAGAAGGTGACTTTGAATACGGAACAAACGAACAGTCCGTAAAAAACGTTTACTTTTATTTTTATGATGCCGACGGCGTATTCGTAACGCAAGGCGATGTTTGGACGGATGGCAACGCCTCAGTGACAACCCCAGCCGAAAACATTGAATTCAAGAGCAACAATGTTGTTGTGCTGCAAGGGCTGGACAAAAAGGAGTATCCCAAGTACATGGTAACGGTGCTTAACAAACCGGATAACTTCGTGTATGGGAAAACGCTCGATGAAATGCAAACGGCACTCGCGGACAATAATGCGGAAGGCATTTATTACCCGACAACCACCAATGACGTCACGACCAATTACTTTACGATGAGTACCACGAGTTACACCGAAGCTAATCGGGCAAAATATTTCGTGACGGAAGTTAAAGAGGAAAATTTCTCTCTTGAACCGGTAACGGACGTGAATGTCATTACTAACGCAATGACTGTCTACGTGGAGCGTCTGGCAGCCAAAGTAACCTTGAATGTGTCCGGAGAACTCCCAAAGGATGCAAACGGACGTTACCCGATAAAAGTCACCGTGGCAGGCGAAGACAACTCGGCCGGAAGCGGTAATATCGCTTCGGAAGACCTTTACGTGGAATTGCTCGGATGGAAATTGAATGCCACGGCGAAGAAATCATACATGGTCAAGAACATGGATGTAACTTGGACGAATGATGCTTTGGGCTTTACATGGAACAGACCGACCGACTACCGTAGCCATTGGAGCAAGTCGTTCAACTACGGTTTTTCCGGCTATCCTGAAAATGCCGCAGGAATCCCTGCCAATTCCCAATACCTGAACTATGTCGATTTGAAAAATGACTTAACCGAATTGGAAGCCCCTGCCTATTGCGCCGAGAACACCAACACGAATACCATCGTTACCGCCAACTTTCCTTCTGCCGTCACGAGCATCTTGTTGAAAGCCAAGGTTTGCGATGCAAGCGGCAATGCACTAGACCTCGTACGTTACAACGGTGTGCTTTTCAAACAAGACTCTTTTCTCGAATACGTGCTTAACATACTGAAGACGAAGAACCAACTGAACGTGTGGTATGAAGACGGCAAAGATGATAAAGGTAATACTAAATATACCCAAATTGGCAGAGAGTATGTGAAGTTGGAGAACGTGGGTGACGGGAAAGTGAAAGTGGTATTTACGAATGAGAATGCAACCCCGTTATATGAAGAAGACGGCACCACTTACTCGAATCAAAGCATCACCGGTCTTAACGATAATTTGGCTGCTGCTTCCGCGGGCGCCATTGCTTACAACGGCGGATTGATGTACTACAATATTCCTATCGAACACCTCAACAATGGCGCTATCGCGGCAAACGGAACTATTCCAGAAGCCAAATACGGCGTGGTGCGCAATCACCACTATGTAGTTACCATCGACAACTTGGAAAAGATTGGTAAAGGTATTTTTGACGAAGACGAAAGAATCGTTCCCGGCGATCCGGACGGTGACACTTATTACGTTGGTGCGAAAATCAATATCCTCTCTTGGAAAATTGTCAGCCAAAACGTGGAACTTTAATTTGCTTGAAGTAATCCTTATCTTACAAACAACCATTCCATGAGGTTTTTCTCCGCATGGAATGGTTTTAGAAAAGCGCTTATAGAGAGAATAAAACAACATAAGTCAAATGGATATACGGTCTTACATAAGAAAAACAAGCTGCAAGTTGATGGCAGCCATCGCTTGCGCTTCGATGCTATACGCCTGCAACAGCTTAATCTATGACGGTGAGGGTGATTGCTCGGTAAACTACCGTGTGAAGTTCCGTTACGATTACAACATGAAGTTTGCCGATGCTTTTGCCCACGAGGTGAACGTAGTGACACTTTACCTGCTCGCTGCCGACGGCAGAGTGGTTTGGCAACGTACAGAACAAGGAGAAGCCCTTGCAACCGATGGCTATGTCATGACTGTAGATGTAGAACCGGGCAAATACGACCTGCTTGTTTGGGGTGGTACTACCGACAAAGGCTCTTTCTCGATACCGGAAACAACCGTCGGCAAAGAACTGACCTGCACGCTTGAAAGGCAACACGATGCCGGGAACAAGGCATTCGTTACCGAAGATCTCGATCGCTTGTTCCACGGCTGGCTGCCGGAACAGACGTTCGGTGAAACCGAAGGTACGTACACTTATACCGTACCGCTAGTGAAGAACACCAACAACGTGCGAGTGGTATTACAACACCTTTCGGGAGAAGTCGTGGACAAAGACAAGTTCGTTTTCACTATCACCGGCACTAACGGAAGCATGGATTGGGACAACACGCTGCTGCCCGACGAGCCGGTGACTTTCTACGCATGGCATACCGACTCCGGGGAAGCGGGCATGGACTCCCAGACCGAAGAAACACAGACCGCACCTCGTACCGCTTTCAGTGCGACCATAGCTGAACTGACCGTGCCGCGCCTAGTGAAAGGACAGGAAAAACGGCTCACCGTGACCAACAAGGAAACAGGAAAAACAGTTTTCTCCATTCCCCTTATCGATTATGCCTTGCTCGTGAAAGGTTTCTATAACCGGGATATGGGCGATCAAGAGTATCTCGACAGGCAGGACGTGTACGACATGATGTTTTTCCTCGATGAAGGTGATCGTTGGCTTGATGCCTACATTTATATCAACTCTTGGAAAGTAGTACTGCAAAACAGCGAATTGTAATAGGAGGAATGCAAATGAAAAATGTGGCACAACATATCATCACGGGAACTCTGATGTTTCTTGGGTTGTGGAACACCTCGTGTAGCCATGACACGGAAACCTTCGATATACCCGATAAAGAAACAGCTCTCAGCATCGGCCTCAGATTACCCGCAAGAAGCCCAAAGGCCACTGAAGGCTACGAGGTCGGCAATACCTATGAAAACTATATAGACATAGAGAACAACAACTACAGGATTTATTTCTTCACTTCAGACAATAAGTTCATCGCCCGTTTTGAACCGTCCGGTTTCGTGGTGACCGAAGGAAGCGATTACCGGGATTACAGCGTGCTTGGCAAGGCTCCCGCCTCTTTGACCAATCACGAAAACTTCAAGATGGTCGTACTTGCCAACTGGCCGCAATATGGCGATGATATGATGAAGACCGGAGAAACGTTACTCACGGACATCTGTGATGCCGGATGGGGACAATTCGATAGTTTTTCTTCTTTCGAGTTGGAACCGAAACGGCTAATTCCTTTCTATGGTGTCCACGAATACGATAATATAGAGTTCAAGCCCGGAGAGGCCACATTGCTACCCGAGCCTGTCACCTTGCTCCGTGCCATGGCAAAGGTGGAGGTGATACTCAAAACGGACGAACATTTCGACTTATCATTCAGCGAGGTGAAAATCCGTCGCTATAATAAAAAGGGATACTGTGCCCCGAAAGACGTTTTCTCGCAAGAGGACTACGATCACGGCGGTGAGTGGAACAGTGATTATGTTAGTGACTTGCACCTCGTGGAGAACAGCAACGACACGGAAGAAAAAATACAAAATTTTCACTTCGCAAACCGGTGGATAGATACTGACGGAAACAAATACGAGAAATGGATTGCCTACCTGCCCGAATACCAAAACATTGACGCAGGTGACAAATACTCGTGCATTGAAGCAAGACTCGATGCCCAGACCGGTGAGGACGAACCGCACAAAGTCTATTTCGCAAGATACGACGAGAGTGGAAAGACAGATAATAACGACAATGCCCAGCGTTTCAACGTCACCCGCAATAACCTTTACCGTTTCACTATCACTGTCCGCGACAACAGACTCTCGGTGAACGTGCAGGAATGGAAATATGCTTATGACAACGAATATACTTTTGACTGATATGAAACATTACTTCTTACTCGTACTCTTATTAGCAACCATCACAATGGGTAGTTGCATAGACGAACTTCAACCGGAGGCAAGTGAAACAAACGGAACAGTCCTTGATGAGGGCGAACTGACGGAAGCTGTATTGAATTTGTCCGTCAATGCATTTGTCATTGGGACAAAAGCAAATACAAGGGCATCCATACCAAGCAGCATTCCCGAAAAGGAGACTTCGGAAGAAAAAGAGATACACAACATCTGGGTATTCCAATATGACGCAACAACACAAGAACTGTTGATAAAGCCTCGTTACTACACCATCAATGACCAAACTATGTTGCAAGACCTGCCCGTATATCTGAAAGCAGGAGTTCCATCCATCGTATATGTCGTAACCAACACGGGCTATGACAACTGGGCTAACGATGGCACGGATGCTTCATGGCAAACGTTCAAAAAATTGGAACAACTGAAAAAGCAAACCTTGCCTACCGCTTTCCCGGCTCGGTCGATAGACAAGGTGTCGATCCCAATGGCCGGAGCAAGCGAGGAGGTAGAGATAACGACAGGTATTACGGTCACGGTACCGGTTACACGTATGTATGCCAAACTCAAAGTAAAAGTAGAAATGCTGAAGGCAGGAATGGAACTGAACAATGTCAACGTAAGACAAATTCCCAATATTTGCCGGGTGGAGACACTGGCCGGTGATGGACAGGAAGAGCCGATGAATGCGGTTCCATTCCCTGATGGAACAACATTCAGCTCCATAGCCTTTGCCGCTTCGGACTTGGAAAAGAATGAAGATAAGGAATGGGCTGTTTTCTATGTCCCGGAAAACCTGCAAGGGGAAACAGAAACTCAGGGTGGTAACAAGTCTGATGCCGCCCCCTCCAACGCGCTTGTGGTGGATATAACCACCGAAATCGGTGGCGAAAGATATCTCTATGTAGCTTATCCCGGGGGAAACTCACTTAATAATTTTAATATACAACGTAATCAAGTTTACCGCATAACGTTGACTATCACAGGAGAAAAAGGCCAAAACAATCCATCGTCCAATTGTTTTGTTGTAAAACCCAACGGTTTCCTCTCTTTTGAACCCTATTACCGTGTAGAGACAGGAGGCGGATACAATTTTGCAGACTATTTAAGCCCTCATGACGAGAACCTGAAAATAGCCCGTGTCGGCATTATCTGGCAAACCAAAGACTGCATCGGTGATAATACGAATGGAACGCTGGTGCAACTCGGTGAGAACACAGGCGACATTCATCAGAAAATCTATGTTAGAACACAAAAGAAAGGGAATGCCTTGATCGGTGCTTACAATAGCAAGGGAAACATTATATGGTCTTGGCACATCTGGGTTACTGACCATGAACCGGACAATCTCGGCAAAGCCGTTACTTATTACACATACGATTGGGACAAGAACGGCATATATCCCGAGAAGCCACGCGTTCAAGGCTATGCCGTTATGCCATGCAACCTCGGTGCGCTGGCGGAGAATCAAAAAGGTACAGGAAATGGTCTTTATCGGTATCCGAATGAAATGACGCAGGCTTTCGGTATGTTGTATCAATGGGGACGAAAAGATCCGTTCCCTCCTTTACGCAATATTACAAATGCATATCAGGATTATAATGACGAACATACAGATATACACTATGACAGCTCCAACCAGCTTGAAGTGCACAAGACATCCGATATCGATGAAAACAAGCTGTTCCATTCGGTGATTGGAAATACCCTAACCGGAGCCATCAGACACGCCATAGCCAACCCCACGGTTTTCATCTGTGGAACAAACGAGGTGAAACGAGGTGAATCTTATGTACAAACAAAGAGTAGCTATTTCAATAATGGAGACTGGTGTCCGGTAGGAGAAAGCGACAATAAACTTTGGGGTGGACTGGAACCAGCCTCCGAGGGAATGAAGGGCTACACGATTAATCAAAATAATAATGTACACATATACGATAACTACGGAACGGAAAAATCCATTTTCGACCCCTGCCCCACGGGCTGGAGGGTTGCCTCGGGTGAATTGTGGCTCGAATTTACAAATACAGGACTCAATCCGGGATCTATGAGTGATATCAATTATGACAACAAGTTTCCAGACGGATATGGAATGAATATGTATATGCAGCAATGGAAAGACGGTCCGACATCTTATTTTCCGGTACAGGGAACACGTGTAGGTGATGGAGGAGGCATTCGTTCAAATAGTTGCGGAAACTATCATAATGCAACCACGGACACAGATAACCGAGTGAATATTTTACATATCCATAAGGATCATAGCCTGTTCCATATATTCGAATATCAATTCTATTTCTACTATGTAAAATCAGTAGCAGGACCAATCCGATGCGTGCGCGATTCGAAATGAAACAGCACACTTGAGCTGGAAGATTTTCCCATTATCACCGAATTCACCTATGCAGAGGACACTATCGACATTGATCGAAATCATGAACTAAACAAGGACTTATTTGGTCTTTAAGGAAATAAAAAAAAGCCTAAAAATAATCTAATTCTTAGGCTTTATCTTTTTAATGTAGTCATTTCCAGACTCTTCGGTGATCCAACTGGGACTCGAACCCAGGACCCCAACATTAAAAGTGTTGTGCTCTACCAGCTGAGCTATTGAATCCTTCAATTGTGTTTCTCAATTGCGGATGCAAAGATAGTAATTCTATTTAAACTCCCAAAGAGAAGGGGCTTTTTTATGAAAAAAAAATATGGCGATACAACACGGATAAGCTTTCACGAACTATTCTTCAATCGCGAGCGACTCTATTTTCAACAAGCGTTCTTTCAACCGGGGCATATCTTTCTGCCTGATAGAGAGAGTCATTTCGCACTCCATTTCGAAATTCCGGGATAGCACTTCCGGTTCTTCTTCTTTCAGTACTTTCATCACGTCATTCATCACCACGTAGGTGAAACGGATACGAATTTCTTCATCCACCGTGCGTTCGACAATCTCGGCATGGAGGATGGCATTGGCGGCGGCATCCCTGTACGCTTGAATCAAACCGGATACACCGAGTTTTATCCCCCCGAAATAACGCACGACAACCACGAGAACATTGGAAAGATCGTTGGATACGATTTGTCCCAGAATGGGTTTCCCTGCCGTGGAGGAAGGCTCCCCGTCGTCATTCGCCCGAAAGCGTTCCCGGTTTGCCCCCAGACAATAGGCATAACAATGATGACGGGCATCATAATACTTGGTTTTTATCTCTGTCAGGATATCTTTAATCTCTTCCTCTGTCTTCACCGGGTAAATAAAAGAAATAAAGCGACTGCCTTTCTCCTTGTACAGGCCTTCGGCAATCGCGTTTACTGTTCTATATTTATCCTCTTCCATGAGAAATTAATTCGCGCAATAGAGTTTCTTTTGCAACTCTTCCACTTGGGCACGGAAAGCACGATCCGTTTCCATCATGTCGGTGACAGCCTTACAGGCATACAATACCGTCGTGTGATCTTTACGTCCTATCAGCTTCCCGATATAAGCCAACGAGGCATTCGTGTAATTCTTGCTGAAATACATCGCCAACTGGCGGGCTTGCACCACTTCCCGTTTGCGTGTTTTTTCCTGCAACAGTTCGGGTGCCATATTGAAGTGTTGGCAAACAACTTCCTGTATATATTCCACGGTCAGTTCCTTTTTCTGGTCTTTGACCATTTTACCCAAAATATCCTTAACGACATCTATCGTCAAATCCCGATGATTAAAAGTAGCTTGAGCTAACAAAGAAATCATAGCTCCTTCCAATTCCCGCACGTTGGTGCACACGTATTTACATATATACTCCAATATCTCGTCGGAGAAATCAATACCGTCTTTACGGGCTTTGTATCGGGCTATCGCTACCCGCGTTTCGTAATCCGGGGCTTTTATCTCTGCCGACAATCCCCAGCGGAAACGAGAGAGCAAACGCTCTTCCAATCCGCTCAATTCTGCCGGGGAACGATCGGATGTCAATATCAATTGTTTACCGGATTGATGCAAATGATTGAATATATGGAAAAACGTATTCTGCGTGGCAGTCTTCCCCGCCAACTCGTGAATATCGTCCAGAATCAACACATCTATCAATTGATAGAAGTGCAAGAAATCGTTAATCTCGTTCTTGCGCACGGCTTCCGTGAATTGCGTCTGGAATACATTGGTTGTCACGTACAACACCACCTTATTCGGGTGGTTTTGCTTTACTTCCATACCGATTGCCTGTGCCAGATGCGTTTTACCCAAACCGGAGCCCCCGTATATCAACAAAGGATTGAAAGCCGTTCCACCGGGATTCTGGGCAATAGCTACCGCGGCAGATTTTGCCAACCGGTTGCAGCTACCTTCTATATAACTATCCAATGTATAGGAAGGGTTCAGTTGCGGGTCAATCTGTACACGATTATTATTACGCTCAAAAGGATTTTTCGGGGCATTATCTCCTGTTTTACCGTTCAGATAAACGGTACTTGGCTCAACCTTCTTCACGTGCGTGGAAGACATCGTCACTGATATCGGGTCACGAGGGTGA
This sequence comes from Butyricimonas muris, assembly GCF_046365375.1. Taxonomy (NCBI): domain Bacteria; kingdom Pseudomonadati; phylum Bacteroidota; class Bacteroidia; order Bacteroidales; family Odoribacteraceae; genus Butyricimonas; species Butyricimonas muris. The sequence goes on from NZ_JBKEIT010000005.1 coordinate 364,926, forward strand.
CTCTCCTCTACCACAACAGAATATTCCAGTTTAGCTTTCGGACCGATCACGGTACGAATAGCTTTCCGCAAAATCTCCACAAAGTGTTCTTCCAGACACTCGTACACGTATTGACTCGGAACTTGAATTGTCAACACGTCCTGCTGAAAGTTCAAAGCACGTATAGGCAAGAACCACGTTTTAAATGTTCTTGGCGCCACTTGTTCTTTAATTAGGTCCAGACATTCCGACCAAACACTTTTACAATCCCTTTTCATTTATATATATCGTTTTATTCCCTATTCATCCTATATGAAATAGAACGCTAAATTCGAAAAAATATTTCTCTAAAAAAAATGAGCCTTTTGCTTGCTTTTTACCAAGAATGGCTTACGGGTTAGGTATCAATCTTTTAGACACAACACACTAACACTCAATAGATTAATTCATTTGTTACATATTGACCGCATTACAAAATTGCCTTTGCAATCTTAACATAAACGTAACAATATTTTGAGCGATTTTCCTAGATAAAGCTTTAAGTCTTAGGTCTAAAAATTGATTCGAAATATCAAAATAGAGTTTTAAAAAGTTTCGGTTTATGTTAATAAAAATAGATGCCTTACATGTATTATTTAGAATCATTCTATTTTTCAGATAAAGTCAATTTTAACTATATAAGCGTCTTTGTAACGTTTCATAACATCATCTAATTTCCGTTGCGCGGCTTTCAATTTCTTGAAACTATCAATTATATACAGATACTTATCTTTATACTTAATCTCCTTTAATCCAGAGTTTTGTACATATAATTCCGAATTTATATTCAGACGTTCGGACGACTCGAAAATCACTATTCCGTACTCATCCAAGCCGATCTTGCCGGAAGAAAAATCTATTAAGGAAAGGTTAATGAAGCGTCTTGGGTTATACCTGAATTCGACTAACAGACGATTGAGATTTTCACTCACTTGATTCAGATTATAATAAAGGTCATTATCATTCACGAGAGCACCAATCGTTCCCTCTCCCCGGTTTATTTTAGCAAAGATCGTATCAACATGTGCAAGTATATTATCGACGTTAGTCAACATCTCACCCAAACTGGCACCACGCAAGGAATCGCTGATCGCCGAGAAGTTACCCAGTATATTGGATATTTCTTCATTGTTATCCGACAGATTGGCCGTAATACTATTTATATTCCGCAATATCTCGCTGACACGCGCAGATTCCGACTGCATCAGTGTATCCAAATTACCGGAAGCACCTTCAAGATTCCGTAAAGTGCGATCTATACTGGCAAAACTATTACTCAAATTCTTTTTGGTTTCTTCATTGAAGACGCCTTGTACAATAACCATAACGGAATCGAGAGAACCCAGAAGACGTTCCGCTTTTTGCTTTAAAGGCAGCATTTGACGACTTACCTGCTCCATCAATCCCTGTTCTATTTTAGAAGTCAACGTGTCACCGCTAACGGCAAAAACGGGAGAATCGCCCGGAATCAAATCCACCACCTTGGAACCCATCAGATCGGCACTCTGAATCATCGCCAAACTATTGGAAGGTAACTCCAATCCCTTGTTGACGGAGAACTTCACCAACACTTTATCATACCGTTCACCCGTGAACTGAATAGAGATGACCTGCCCCACCTGATATCCCCGGTACACAACACCACTGGATACTTTCAATCCTTCCACGCTATTATATACCCCGTAAAATATACTTTTGGATTCAAATAATGACGAGCCTTTCAGAAAATTGATTCCCCAGATTAAAATAAGCACCGCAGCTATTGCAGTTAATGCCAGTTTGGCTTCTCTTTTTAGTTTCATGAGTATAATTTTATTCTTTACTTCTTTTGTTCTATTTTTCTTGCATCCGCGACCGTTATCTGTTTACCTTTATATATAGCAATGATAAAACAGTCTTTCACCACCTTTCGGGTACTCTTCTGGTTTTCCAACGCTTTTTCGTAGGTAGAAGTTTTCCCAACGTAATAACGGTAACGCTCTTCTCCTTTCAACTCCTCTATCTTTTCTTTCAACTTCAGATACTCGAAATCCTTGATTCTTGTCTTGGACGAGGCTACTTGAACAGCGTAAAATAAGTCATTTTTATTTTGAGGAGCAACAACATTCTCCGTTTTTTTCTTCTCCGTTCCGGTTACTTTCTTTTCTTCAGACTGAGTGACAGGGTTTTCCACCTTTATCACGACACTATTCCGCTCCACATTATTTTTATACGATTGGAATCCCGAAAAAACAGCACGAGCCAAATTTGTCTGCCCGGATTCCGACGTCAATATTTTCTGGTCATGCGGGTTCGAGATAAAACCCGTTTCTATTAACACGGCAGGCATCCCGACATCCATCAAAACGATAAACCCGGCTTGCCGTACTTCCCGGTCCGGCATTTTCGTGCGTTTCACCAGTTCATTCTGCACGGGAGCCGCAAATTCCATACTATTTTTCAAATGACTGTTCTTCAGAAAATTGAACATGATGTAGAACTCTGCTTTCTTGGGATCAAAGCCGTCGTACTTTACCGAATAGTCTTCCTCGTAATGAATCGCCTCGTTTTCTTTCATGGCGACTTGAAAACTCGCTTCCGATTTATGCAATCCCAACACGTAAGTTTCTACCCCTCGCACGGTAGACTTAGAAAACTTGTTCACGTGAATGGAAATGAACAACTGCGCTTTTGCTTTATTCGCTATTCTTCCCCGTTCCCTCAAGTCCACCGCAACGTCTTTTGTTCGGGTATACACTATTTTGATATTCGGATAAGCATCCTTTATCATTTTCCCCAATTTCAAGGCAACAGCCAAGGTTATATCCTTCTCTCTCAAACGTCCGCTTATCGCACCCGGGTCTTTCCCCCCGTGTCCCGCGTCAATACAAATACAAGTAATTCTACCCAAATTATCTTGAGCATCGAGAGTTTTTATTCCCCCTAACAGAAAGATAACCAACAAGAAACCTACAAACCTGCACTGATTTATCATGTATTTAAAACTTTTTAAAAAGAATCATGACCATTAACAACCATTATTTCTTACATTTGCAAAGCAAAAATGCTATATGCGTCATGCAATATTAGTCACAAAAATAATATATTAAATTGCAAATTAGATTATATACAGGGCTTTTTATTAAGAAATGTATCATTTTAACGATGATCGCCCTGCCGATAATACTATCATCCAACGGTGTTGCATCCGAGCTTCTTTTCGGAGACGGAATTGATGTATTTGTCAGTGACACCACGAAAGAAGTCAGAGATCAGTGGCCTGTCATCAATCTCGATACCACGATTCCGACTCCTAAAAAACTTCCCGTCCTCGCCCGCGACACGTCCGGGCAACCGGGCGATAGTATTCGTATCGTGTATGATTCAACAGGTATGGCAATTGACACGATCCGGAACGACTCCACGGTTTCAAAACCGTTATTTAATGATTTAATCACTTATAACGCAGACGACTCCGTGAAATTTTCCATCAACGGCAAGAAAGTTTACTTGTACGGTAACGGGTTCGTGAAATACCTCACGAGCGAACTGAAGGCTGATTATATCGTACTGGATATGGAAAAAAAAGAAGCATACGCTACCGGGGTTCCCGATTCAGTCGGAGAACTTACAGGAACCCCGAAATTCAAAGACGGGGCGCAAGAATTCGAGGGGAAAGAGTTGAGATATAATTTTGATTCGAAAAAAGGACTTATTACAGAAATCATCACGCAAGAAGGCGAAGGATACGTGCAGGGACAAACCACGAAAAAAATGAGCGACTCGGTGTATTGCGTGGTACACGGTTCATATACCACGTGTGACAATCACGACCATCCTCACTTCCGTCTTCGGATGAGCCGGGCGAAAATGATTAAAGACAAAAGAATCTTCGTGGGCTTCACCTACTTGGAACTCGAAGATGTTCCCCTGCCCTTGTTTATCCCGTTCGGTTTCTTCCCGATCACGAACAAGGGGACGTCAGGTATCATCATGCCGACATATGGGGAGGAACGAATGAGAGGTTTCAACCTGCGGGGTGGTGGATATTACCTCTATATCAATGACTATATTGATATGACTCTCACGGGGGACATATATACCAACGGTTCATGGGGATTGCAATACGCCACCACGTATAGAAAAAGATATAAATACAACGGGCAATTCAACGCCACGATGAGTAAGAACCACGTGAGCGAAAAAGGTCTGCCCGACTATCAGGAATCTTCCGACTGGTCTGTCCGTTGGACTCACTCGCAAGACGGTAAAGCCAACCCTTACAGTTCTTTCTCGGCATCGGTGGATATGTCTTCCGCGAGCAATAATTACTATAACGGAAACAATATAAATGATATTGCCAATCAACGAAAGCAATCCAGTATATCTTGGAGCAAGAAATGGCCGGAAAGTCCTTTCAGTTTAAGCGGCTCACTCAGCCACAGCCAGAACAGTCGGGACACCTCTATCTCCCTCACGCTACCAAACATCAGCTTGCGCATGACACAAATCTATCCTTTCCGTAAAAAAGACAAGGTGGGGGAAATGAAATGGTACGACAATATCGGTATCTCCTATTCGGCTGAGCTAAGAAACAATATCCAGACAAAAGAAAACAAACTGTTCAAATCGTCTTTTGAAAGAGATTGGGATAACGGATTCAAGCACAATATCCCGCTGAGCTTGTCTTTCAAAATAGCGAAAGACGTGACATTTACCCCTTCTCTAAACTATAACGGGTACCTCAACACGAAGACTTTCGAGAAAATATGGATACCGGATACCAGCCGTGCCGGGGGACAAGTTGTCAAAAGAGTCATACCGGGTATGAACTATTCGCATGACTATTCGGCAAGTGCCTCCATTGGCTACACGCCGACCATTTACGGTATGTTCTTGTTCAAACCGGGCAGTAAGGTTGCCGCTATCCGTCACATGATACGCCCGTCTTTCTCGGCGTCCTACACGCCTGCGTTAAAGCCTTTGGGCAAATACACGAAGGAATATTTTGACGGGGAAAAATACGTCGAATACGCTATTCACGAGGGATTGCCTTATACCCCGAAGACGACTATCGGCACACAATCGGGAAGCATCAGTTTCAGCTTGGACAACAATGTCGAGATGAAAGTCCGTAACGATAATGACACGACCGGGGATGAGCAATTCAAAAAAGTAAAACTACTGGAGAGTTTCCAGATAAGGGTTTCTTACAATCCTTTCGCGGATAGCATGAGATTTTCCACTATCGGTTTAAGCGCCCGTACCAAAGTATTCAACAATAAGGTCGATTTGAACTTCTCCGGAACGTTGGATCCTTACGCTGTCGATGGGAACGGACGTAAAATCAATAAATACCACGGTGGAATCGGGCGATTGACAAACGCTACCATATCCAGTAACTTTAGTCTATCGGGTGACAACGGTAAAAACAAAGAGAAGAAAAACGAAATGGTGGGCGGTTATTACGATGACTATATGGATTTTGATGTTCCTTGGAACCTGAGTCTGGGGTACAACCTGAATTATACCAAAACTTACTCTTCGGCCTCCCCCAAGGGAAAAGGAGATATTCGACAAATTTTAAGTATCAACGGAGATCTCTCGTTGACACCGAAATGGAAAATATCTTTCCAATCGGGATATGATTTCAAAGCCAATGAAGTTACCTCAACAAGTTTCAGTATCACGCGGGACTTGCATTGTTGGGAAATGGTATTCAATTGTATGCCATTCGGTCAGCACCAGTCCTACAACTTCGAGATACACGTGCGTTCTTCCATGTTGAGAGACTTGAAACTGACCAAACGGGAATCCTTTACCGACTCAAGGTTATACAATCGATAATAAATTACGACCTCTGTCGTACGGCTTCGTACATCAATATAGCCGCGGCAGCGGAAACATTCAGCGATTCGATTTTACCGAGTTGGGGTATCTTGATACGTTCGTCCGCCAAAGCCAACAACTCTTCATCTATACCGGTATCCTCCGATCCCATGATAAGCAGGCATCCGTCTTTCATGTTTGCCTCGGTGTAGAACTTATCGGCTTTCTCTGTGGCGGCAAACACGGTCAATCCCCTCCGTTTCAATTCCCGGATTGTTTTCTTCAGGTTCTTCTCCCGACACACCGGTAAATGATACAACGCTCCCGCTGATGTCTTGATGGCATCGGATGATATTTTCGCTGAATTTTTGTTGGGAATCAGAATCGCATCCACCCCGGCACATTCCGCCGTACGAGCAATTCCGCCCAAATTGCGCACGTCCGTGATTCTGTCCAACACCAAAACGAACGGGGTCTTTCCTGCCGCAACCACGCTACCGATTACCTCATCGATATCTTGATAAGGTATCGGGGAAACCTCAGCCAACACCCCTTGATGGTTGCGTCCGGCAAACGGTTTAAATACTTCTTCCGGAACATACTGGAACGGAATCTGACGTTCACGCACCAACGCGAACAACTGTTGGAATAAATCACCCTTTATCCCTTGTCTGAACATTACTTTATCAATCTCTTTTTCATCCTGTATCGCCTCCTGTACGGCACGGATTCCGAAAATACATTCTTGTTTAAACTTTGCCATCTTACCTATTCAATTTACAATTTAATAATTTCGTGATTTGACGATTGCCGATTAATTCCCGACCTTCGATTTCAGCATCTCCAAGCGTTCGTTCTCTTCTTCCCACTCTCTCATACACGCTTCCAAGCGTTTTTTCGCTTCATCATACGTCTTCAGTAGCTCATCGCTAATCGTCCCTGTTGCCATTTTTCCCTCGGCATCCACTATCGCTTGTTCCAAATCGGCAATCTCCAACTCCGATTTTTCAATTTTCACCTCCGAACGTTTGATTTCCTTATTCCACTGTTTACGTTCCTCGAAAGCAGCTTTATTCTCGGAAACGGGTTGTTCTGCCACCTTCTCTTCCACCTGCACTTTCCGGGGATGCATCTGTTCATACTCCCGGAAACACTCTAGCTTTTTCGCTTCCAAGAAGTGAGTCACCCCACCCAAATATTCCTTTATATTCTTATTCGTGAATTCATACACTTTATCAGCCAACCCGATCAAGAAATCACGGTCGTGCGATACGACGATAACGGTACCGTCGAATTTCTTCAAGGCATCTTTCAAAATGTCTTTCGTGCGCATATCCAAATGGTTCGTCGGCTCGTCGAGAATCAGTACATTGTAGGGTTCCAACAGCAGGCGTACCATAGCAAGCCGGGTTCGTTCTCCCCCGGAAAGCACTTTCACTTTCTTGTCAACATCCTCTCCCGAGAATAAAAAAGCCCCCAGAATATCCCGTATCTTTTTCCGTATATCCCCGACTGCCACTTGATCCACAGTGTCGAGTACACTTAACGAGGGATCAAGCAAATCCGCCTGATTTTGAGCGAAGTACCCGATATTCACGTTATACCCAATCTTTAGCGTCCCCTCATAAGGGATATGATCCATTATCATTTTCACTAAAGTGGTTTTTCCTTCTCCGTTCCTTCCCACGAAAGCCACTTTCTCCCCTCTCAACACGTCCAAATTCACTTCCCGCAATACCACGTGATTGCCATAAGCTTTCGTCAAATCACGACCGCTCACCACCACATCACCCGAACGTACAGCCGGTTGGAAACGCACGTTAATTCGCGCAGAATCCTCCTGTTCCACTTCAATCCGCTCTATCTTTTCCAGTTGTTTGATGCGCGATTGCACTTGTACCGCTTTCGTCGCCTTGTAGCGGAAACGCTCTATAAAGTCTTCCGTATCTTTAATCTGTTTCTGTTGATTCTCGTAAGCACGCAATTGCTGCTCGATCCGCTCCTTGCGCAATTCGGTAAATTTCGTGTAAGATACTTTATAATCGTATATCTTACTCAAAGATATTTCGACAGTACGGCTCGTGATATTATCCAAAAAAGCCCGGTCGTGCGAAACAAGCACTACCGCCCCCGGGTATCCCTGCAAGAATGATTCCAACCATGAAATGGATTCTATATCCAAGTGGTTCGTCGGCTCGTCCAATAAAAAGACATCCGGACGTGCCAATAATATCTTCGCCAACTCGATACGCATACGCCACCCGCCACTGAATTCTTCACAACGACGATCCATATCTTCTTGACGAAATCCCAATCCTTTCAACACGACCTCAACCTCTCCGTTCATATTATCGGCTCCCCGCATATGCAACATCTCGGTTTTCTCGTTCAATTTATCAATTAAAGACATGTAACTGTCGGATTCGTAATCTGTCCTTTCCGCCAATTCGGCATGCAATCTCTCCACTTCCCGTTGCAATCCCAACACGTCATTGAAAGCCGTCCCCGCCTCTTCCCGCACGGTTTTCCCTTCCGCGTACACTTTCGTCTGGGGCAAATAACCGACCTTCAAACCGGAGGGCATCGACACACTTCCTTCGGACGGTTCCTGCACCCCGGCAAGAATTTTCAACAAAGTAGACTTGCCCGCCCCGTTACGTCCGGTCAGACCTATTCTGTCCCTTTTGTTTACCAGAAACGAGATGGAATCCAACAATGCGTAATCTCCGAATAAAACACTTACATTATTAATTGAAATCATTACAATAACTTGAAAATTGAAACCTTCCGTATTTAACGGATGCAAATATACGAAACTTATTTTGTTGCACGAAACAACTAAATTTACATTTAAAAATGCGAAAACTAACATATGTCATGTTTTATCCTTAAAATATTTTTGTATATTTGGGAAATCTTGAAAAATACTAACTACAAAAAAGAATAAAATATGTCCAAAGGAGTATTCAAATTACCTAACATTACCAATGAACCCATCAAGAGCTACGCGCCGGGTTCTCCGGAAAGAAAAGAGTTGAAGTCACAACTTAATGCTTTGCGTGCTACAGTTGTGGATATTCCAATGATCATCGGGGGCAAAGAAGTCCGCACCGATAAATTAATGGATATCCGTCCGCCGCACGATCACCATCATTTGCTGGGACACTACCACCAAGGTGACGCGAGCCACGTGCAAATGGCTATTGACGCTGCGTTAAAGGCAAAACCGGAATGGGAAAAAATGAGCTGGGAGAGCCGTGCCGCAATTTTCTTGAAAGCTGCCGACTTGTTATCGGGTCCCTACCGTCAACGAATGAACGCAGTGACTATGTTAGGACAATCCAAGAATGCTTTTCAAGCCGAGATTGATGCTGTCGCCGAGTTAGCCGACTTCTTCCGTTTCAACGTGAAGAATATGTATGAAATATATCACATGCAACCGAATTCTGCCCCCGGGATCTGGAATCGTACGGTTTGGCGTCCGTTGGAAGGATTTATCTTTGCATTAACCCCGTTCAACTTTACCTCTATCGCCGGAAACCTTCCGGGAGCACCTGCTCTTATGGGTAATGTTTGCGTGTGGAAACCCTCGAAGACCGCGGTTTATTCCGCTCACTTGATCATGGAAATCCTGAAAGAAGCAGGCTTACCCGACGGTGTAATCAATCTGGTGTACTGTTCCGGGCCTACGGCTTCCGAAGTGATATTCTCACATAGAGAATTTGCAGGTATTCATTTCACCGGTTCCACCCAAGTATTCAACGACATTTGGGCTACCATCGTGAAGAATATCGACAAATACCGGAGTTACCCGAGAATCGTTGGTGAAACCGGAGGTAAAGATTATATCTTCGCTGACCCGACAGCTTGCCCGAGAGAAGTAGCTACCGCTATCGTACGGGGAGCCTTCGAGTATCAAGGACAAAAATGTTCTGCCGCTTCGCGTGCATACATACCTTCAAATATCTGGCCGGAAGTCGAAAGCTACGTGCAAAAAGACTTGGCTGCTATCAAAGTAGGCGGTGTCGAAGATTTCACGAATTTCGTGAATGCTGTTATTGACGAGGCTTCTTTCGTTAAATTAGCCAACGCTATTGACGAAGCGAACAAATCGTCTGATGCCGAAGTTATTGCCGGCGGTCATTATGATATGAGCGCGGGATATTTCATACAACCGACCGTAATCCAAGCGTTTAAACCGGATTATATCACTATGCGCGAGGAACTGTTCGGCCCGATTCTCACGACATATGTTTACGATCCGGAACAAGTGGATGAAACACTGGATATTCTGGATAAAACTTCCACTTACGCTCTTACCGGAGCAATTTTCTCAAAAGACCGGACTAATATCGAGCGAATGACAGAGCGTCTGACACATACCGCCGGGAACTTTTACATCAACGACAAACCGACAGGTGCGGTTGTTGACCAACAACCCTTCGGTGGCGGACGTGCATCCGGAACAAACGATAAAGCAGGTACAATCTTTAATTTACTGCGTTGGGTTTCCCCGCAAGCGATTAAAGAAACATTTGTACCGGCTACAAATTATATGTATCCTAACTTCTTGGAAGAGTAATAAAGTTTACACGTTTGTAAAACAAAACGAGGTTGCCAATTCACTTTTTTGGCAGCCTTTTTATTATATCAATGGATGTTTCCGATTCACGGTATAGAATGTTTCCCGCGATACGTTATACATCCGGCAGACAGCCGAAACCGAAACTCCACTCTTCAACAAGCGATGTATCTCTTCTTTGTTCTCCAATATAACCTGCTGTTTTATAGCCCCAAGGGGACGTCCCAAGCGAACACCTTCCGACTTCCGATGCGCCAGCGCTTCTTTCGTTCTCATAGAAATCAAGTTATGCTCTATCTCTGCCACCAGCGCAAACGCAAATGCCAGCACCTTGCTGTTTATACTATTATCAAAAGCGTAGCCATCTTTCGTACTATAAATGATAATCTCCTTTTCCAAACAACGGTGCAGGATAGACATGATATTCAACAAAGTCCTACTTAGACGGGACAATTCCGTCACAATTAACACATCTCCCTTCCTTAAACTTTTCAATAGTTTTCCAAGCTTACGATCGTGTTCATTCTTTTTACCGCTAACAACTTCTGTTACCCATTTATCAATTTTCAAATTCCTTCGGGCCGCGAATTTCTGAATTTCTTCTTTTTGGTTTTCAATATGTTGCTTCCCCGTGCTGACCCGCAAATAACCTATTATCATAATCAAAACTTTAAAAAATAAAATATGAACCTTCAGACAAAGGGTCGCAATTTTATAACTACAAAGTCATAATCATCAAATACACAGCAATACAGTTGTCAATAAAAACGTTCATTTGCACAGACAAATATACCAATTTTTAAAAAAACTGAGTCAATCGTTACTAAAAATATTACGTATAAGTCGTTAGATTGTAAATTCAAATAGCTAAAATACCTGTTATCCACGCTAAAATGGGTGTCCAATTAAACGAACG